>DASRTK010000356.1:0-22025 GCA_035655975.1 Rudaea sp. | reverse complement strand
TCCGAGTACAGGCCGCGCCGCAGCAGCTTGATCGCGACTTGCTGGTCGAAATCGGCGCCGACGCGCTCGCCGAGGAACACCGCCGCCATGCCGCCCTGGCCGAGTGCGCGCACGATGCGGAACGCGCCGACGTGCTGGCCGATCAGGCTCTCGGGAAGGACTTCCTCGGCCGCCAGGCGCGCGGCGTGTTCGGTGGGCGACGTGTCGAGAAAACCGTGCGAGTCGTCGGCGGCGAGCAGCCGACGCAACGCGGCGCGCTCACCCGGGGACGTCAGCTGCGCATCGATCCAGACGTCGCGCGCCGACGCCGGCATCTCGACCGCTTCGTCGAACAGTTCACGCAGCCGGTTTTGCGTGTCCTGGCCGGGCTGCGCCGTCGCTGGATCGGGTGTCTGCATGGCCGTGGTTCAACGCCGGACCAACGGGAATTGCGACATCGCGGCGGGCAACGTCACGACATCAAACATCAAGCAAGCTGGTCGTGCAGGAACGCACGCGCGAAGCGCCAGTCGCGATCGATCGTGCGCCGGGTCAACTCGAGCGTTTCGGCGACCTGCTCGAGCGACAGGCCAGCGAAGTAGCGCAGTTCGACGACCTGGGCCGCGCGTGCGTCGGTCTGGCCCAGACGCTCCATCGCCGCGTCGAGCGCCAACGCCTGCTCGGCACTCGTGATCGCGATCGGTTCGCTGCCAGTCAAGGTCATGCGCACCCAGTCGCCGCCTGCGCGTTGACGCAGGCGGTCGCGCGCCCGATCGCGCAGCAGATGCCGCATCGCGCGCGCCGCGTAGGCGAAGAACTGGGCCGGATGGGTGAATGCCAGCTCGCGATTCGTCGTGACCCGCAGGTACAGCTCATGCACCAGCGCGGTCGTGTCGAGCGATGCCTGTGCCGAGCCGCGCGCGAGCTGGCGGCCGGCCATCGCCTTCAGGCGCGCGTAGACCGCGTCGAACAGTACATCGGCGGACTGCGCCGCTGCGTCCTCGGCGGACTCTGTCGTGGCGATCGGCGCACGGGTCATGGTCAACCTCTCGCCACCGATTGTACCGGACGGGCTGCGCTTCGCGGCGCGGCCGAGGTCTCGCCTCGCGCGCCGTTCAGAAACCGCAGATCCGCGCAAGCGGCAGCGGATCCAGGGCTGCCAGTCTCATCCGGCACAGCATGCACCCGGCCCGGTAGTCCTCCCGCGCCGCGCTTCGATGAGGCTGCCAGGAAGATTTGCTGCGCCGCGTCGTGGCAAATGCCGCGGAATCGCTTACATATGCGCGCGCAGAACAAGCAGTTAGTGGGGAGGGCGGCCCGCCGCGAGCGATCGCGGCGGGCCTTTTATTTTTGGCCGCCATGGATGGCGGACATGCCGGAAATGCAGGAGCATTTTCCGGCGGAGCCATGGATGGCGGACATAGCGGAAATGCAGGAGCATTTTCCGGCGGGTGCCTGGATGGCCCCTATGCAGAACGAAGGCTGAAAATGCAGGTCAGGGTTCGCAGGCCCGCTCGCCTGCGCTAGTCTGCAGCCATGTCCGCCCCGATCAGTTCAGACAACATCCCGTCGCCATGATTGCGCAATGCCGCTTTCCGCCGAGCTGAGCGAATTCATCGCCGCACGCTACGCGCAACTGATCGCGCGCTGTCGCGAGGCCAATGTGGCCTTGTACGACGATGCCGGCGTCGCCGAGCATCTGCAGCGGGTGCTGCTGGCCAGCGATTTCGCGTTCGAAAGCTTCCGCCGCGAGCCGGCGCTGCTCGGCCGTGAGCTGGTCGGCTTGATGTCCGATCCGCTGCCGGCCGATGCGCGCCGTCCGCCGTGGCCGCAGGATCTCGACGAGGCTGGCGCGATGTCGACGCTGCGCAAGTTCCGTCTGCGCGAGGCCCTGCGCCTGATCTGGCGCGACGTCAACCGCATCGACTCGGTCGAGCAGACCCTGGCCGGCTCGAGCGCGCTGGCCGAAACCTGCCTGGACCTGGCGCTGGCGCACGCCCAGCGCAGCCTGATCGCGCGACACGGCGAGCCGCGCGATGAAAGCGGAAAGGTACAGCGTCTCGTGGTGCTCGCGTTCGGCAAGCTCGGTGGCGGCGAGCTGAACTTTTCATCCGACATCGACCTGATACTGGCATTCGCCGAAAACGGCCAGACCGACGGCGCGCGATCGCTCGCCAACGAGGCGTTCTTCGCGCGCGTCGGCCAGCAGCTGGTCAAGCTGCTGGCCGAGATCACCGTCGACGGTTATGTGTTTCGCGTCGACCTGCGCCTCCGGCCGTTCGGCAGCGCCGGCCGCATCGCGATGAGCTTCTCGGCGATGGAGCAGTACTACCAGCGCGAAGGCCGCGACTGGGAGCGCTATGCCTGGATCAAGGCGCGGCCGGTCGCCGGCGACATTGCCGCCGGCAATCGACTGATCGAATTGCTGCGGCCGTTCGTCTACCGCCGCTATCTCGACTACACCGCGTTCGCCGGGCTGCGCGAGATGAAGGCGCTGATCGACGCCGAGGTTGCGCGCAAGGACCTCGCGCAGCACCTGAAGCTCGGGCCGGGCGGCATCCGCGAGATCGAGTTCATCGTGCAGCTGCTGCAGTTGATCCGCGGCGGCCGCGACCTGGGCATGCGCAAGCGCGGCTTGCTGCCGGCGCTGGCGATTTGCGAGCACATCGGCGCGTTGAGCCAGGCCAGCGCGAAACGGCTGCGCGCCGCGTACCTCCTGCTTCGGCAACTCGAGAATCGCGTGCAGATGCTGAGCGATGAGCAGACGCATGAGTTGCCGGAGGACGACTTCACGCGCGCGCGTCTGGCCGCTGGCCTTGGCTACGCCGGCTGGCCGGCACTCGAGTCGACGCTGGCCAAGGCGCGCGATGATGTCACCGAGGAATACGCGGCGCTGATCGCGCCGGTGCGCGCCGCGGCGCCGTCGGCAGATCGCAACGTGCTCGTGCTCGCGTACTGGCAGAAGCTCGGCGAACGGTCTGCGACGACCGACGAACTGCTGGCGCTGGGATTTGCCTCGGCCGAAACCTTGCACGGTCAGTTCGGGGCGCTGGTCGCCGCGGCGTCGCGCACGCTCGACGCGCGCGCCCGCGCCTGCTTCGACCGCCTGTTGCCGCTGCTGATCGAGTCGGCGGCGGCCAGCGTTGCGCCCGATGTCTGCCTGGAACGGTTGATTCGCCTCGTGCACAGCGTGTTGCGTCGCTCGCCCTACCTGGCGTTGCTCGAGGAGCATCCGGCGGCGCGCGCGCGGCTTCTGGCCTTGTTCGCCAACAGTGCGCTGCTGGCCGAGCGCGTCATCGCCCATCCGCTGCTGCTCGACGACCTGCTCGATGCGCGCATCGACAACAGCGTCCCGGGGCCGGCCGAACTCGACGCCGCTCTCGAGCGCCGGCTGGCCAACATCGACCTGACCGATGCCGAAGCCGAAATCGAGGTGCTGCAGGAAGAAAAACAGAGCGCGACGTTCCGCATCGGCCTGGCGAGCAGCCGGAACTCCGATGCGATCGCCACGTCGCGCGCGCTCAGCAACGTCGCCGACGGCATGATCGCGCGGACGCTTTCGATCGCCGAACGCGACGTCGCCCAGCGCCACGGTGTGCTGCCGCAGCGCAGTTGCCTGGCCGTGATCGGTTACGGCAGCCTGGGCGGAGCTGAACTGGGCTTTGCTTCCGACCTCGACCTCGTCTTTGTCTATGACGACGCGATTGCCAACGGCGAAAGCAATGGCGAGCGGCCGCTCGAAGGGCCGCGCTACGTGGCGCGCCTGGCGCAGCGGGTCGTGCACTGGCTGACCGTGCAGTCGCACGCCGGGCGCCTGTACGAGGTCGACGTGCGCCTGCGTCCGGACGGCGGCAAGGGCATGCTGGTCGTCAGCCTCGACGCGTTTGCCGAGTACCAGCGCGAGCGCGCGTGGATCTGGGAGCAGCAGGCACTCGTGCGCGCGCGCGTGATTGCCGGCGACGCGGCGACCGGTTCACGGTTTGCCGAACTGCGCGCGGCCGCGCTCGCGCAACCGCGCGATGCCGCCGCCGTGCGCGAACAGGTCACGACGATGCGCGCGCGCTGGCGCGCTGAACGCGATCGCTCGACCACGACGCTGCTCGACCTCAAGCAGGGCGCCGGCACGCTGCTCGACATCGAGTTCCTGTTACAGGCGCTGGTGCTGATGCATGCGCATGAACATTCCGGCCTGCTGGCCAGTGGCAATACCGCGGCGCTGATCGCGGCAGCGGCCGCTGCCGGCGTGCTCGATTCCGGCCAGGCGCAGGCACTCGCCGCAGCGCACTCCGACCTCCTCGGTCGCGCGCTGGCCTGCACCCTGGATGCGCGGCCGCGGCTGGTGCCGCGCGACGCGGACCTGGCGCGTCACTCCGCGTCGGTGCTGGCCGCCGCGGCTGCCGCCGGACTCACGTTCGCCTGATTCAGCGCCGCGCCGACATCCGGCCGCGTCGCTTCGATGAAGTGCCAGACCTTGCTCGCGACCGCGGCAATCTCGCGCAGCGGCGCCGGTTGGCGCAAAGTGGAAAAATCCACATCGTGGCCGTGCAGCCAGCCCAGGTCGCGCAGCTCGGCGTGGAACGCCGCCAGTTTCGCCGGCGCGCCTGGCGGCAGGCTGCTGACGACCGGCACGCCGACTGCGCACGCTTCGCTGAGCATGTTGACCGAATCGGGCGTCACGACGATGCGGTCGGCCAGCGCCAGGTAGCTGGCGTACGGATTGGCGCCGTCCTCGGCGCCGCCCCAGAAACAGGTGCAGCCGTTGCGAAACGCGCCGCGCAGGCGGTCGCGCCAGGCCGGCGGCGTGCGCCGCGAAGTCGAGATCAGCAGGCTGCCACCGTCGCGCTCGCGCCACCGTTCGATCTGCGCGATCAACGCTTCCAGCCATGCGCCGTCCAACGCCAGGCCGCGGCGCGGCCCGCCGATCAGCAGTGCCGTGCGCGGCTGCGGCAACTGCGCCAGCGCCGGGAACTGCGTGGCGGCATTGGCGAGCCACGCGTCATCGATCGGATTCAACGCGCCGAGCGTCTGGATCACGTTGCCGGCATGCAGTGCATCGTGGCGCGGCGCGACGACGAGGTCGAAGTGCTCGGCGCCAATGCGCGGATCGAGGATCTGCAGCGTAAATGTCGTGCCTTCGCTCCACTGGCGCAGCCCACGCGTCAGCAACGCGGCCTGGCGGCCGCAGCCGATGGCCATGAGCGGCCACGGCGCCTGCAGATCACGCCGCAGCGCGGCCGGAAAGCCAAGACGCGCGCCGGTGGTCAAGCGCGGCGCGAACCAGCGCCACGGCGCCCGCGGCTGCAGGCGGACGACGTGCGCGGACAGGCACATCGCGTCGGCCAGCGACAGTGCCTGGCGCTCGTTCCCGGCAGTGCCGTCGCTGATGACCCAGACGGCGGGGTTCGCAGCGATTGACGGTCGGGAGCGCGGGTTCACGCCGGTATTGTAAGGCCTGGCGTGACGCGAAGTTCACGCTCGAATCCCCAGACTGTGAGCCGCTCGTTACTGCGTTTTCCAAAAAATACCTGATTCAACCATTCCACCCTAGGAGCAAGATTGATGATTCGTCGCCTGATGTTTCCCCTGCTGCTGGCCGCCAGTCTGCCGGTTGCGGCTGCACAAAAATACGACATCGACCAGAATCACACCAAGCTGACTTTCAGCTGGGACCATCTGGGTTTTTCCAATCCGAGCGCTGCGCTCGAGAAGTTCAGTGGCGACTTCCAGCTCGACACGGCCGACCTGGCAAAGTCGTCGATTTCGATGACGTTCCCGCTCGACGGGTTGCACACAGGCGTGGCCAAGCTCGACGACGATCTGAAGGCGCCGGGTTTCTTCGATGCCGCCAAGTACCCGGACATTACGTTCAAAAGTACTAAAGTGGAAAAAGTAGGCGCCGACGGGCTGAAGATCACCGGCGACCTGACCATCCATGGCGTGACCAAGCCGGTCGTGCTCAGCGGCAAGGTCAACAAGATCGGCGACAGCCCGATGGGCAAGGGCCCGTCGGCCGGCTTCGAAGCAGACGCCACGCTCAAGCGCTCCGACTTCGGCATCGCCAAACTGGTGCCGTCGGTCGGTGACGAGATCAAGGTGCACATCACGCTCGACTCGCACCTGGCGAAATCCTGATCGCGATTTAGCCGTCCCCCCAGCGATTTAGCCCTCCCTTCAAGGGAGGGCTGGGTGGGCACGGTGTGGCTGCGACTCGCACTTTTGGCCAGTCCTCCGTTGTTCGTCATTGCGGCTCTGCTCGTCATTCCGGCGAAAGCCGGAATCCAGCGCCTTCGCTTTTCCTTCGAAGAGCCAAGCAAGGAACTGGATTGCGGCTTTCGCCGGAATGACGAGCCAAAAAAGGACACGTCCCACTGACCTTCCCTTGAAGGGAAGGTCAGTGAACCCGGCAGTCAGAGCCAACGCACGAGCGCGTCAGCCTTTCTTCACCCCAGCGCTCTTGAGCGCTTCGAGTCCGGCGAGATTCAATCCGGCCAGCGCTGCCTTGAGCGCATCGACGTTCGCGACATTCGAGCCGTGCACGGAGACGACGAAGCGGTCGCCGAGAACGACGGTGAATTCGCCGCTCCCGCTGTTGTTCCATTGCTCGTGGATCATGCGGCCGTCTTGGTGATAGGTCTTCTCATAGCCGGACTGCGTCTGCTTGTCCTCTTCGACCGCAGCAAAGCCGGCCAGGGCCATGAAGCCTTTGGCGCCGCCGGTGTCGGTAATCTCGAGTTGTATCTCGGGGCCGCCCTGCGCGCCTTGATAGGTGGCTTTCGCATTCGATACCTGGATGCCGATTGCGGCGTTGCGTGATACTTCCACGCTCGTGCGCGGCAGGCCGCCGAGCGTATCGGGAACGAATGGCTTGAGCGCATCCGGAGTCAGCGCTTCGACGCTGTCGCCGCCACCGAGCACGGCGCCGAGGATTTGCCCGGCGGCGGCTCCGGCGGCCTGGGCCTGTGCGTTTGCATCGCCGGTTTTCTTCGCTTCGTCCATCTTCTTGTTGGCTTCCGCGGCTTGCTGGCCGATCGCGGCGAGCGCGCCGAGCGCGCCGCCCTTGGCGGGCGTGTAAGTCGCATCACTGGTGCTGCCGAGGATGCCGTGGCTCATCGCGCCACCGACCATCGCATTGAGGCCGGTGACGGTCGCAAGCACCATGCCCAGCACCAGGCCGATGACGAAGCCGAGGACGATGATCACGGCCGCATAGCCGGCGGCCTTGTCCTGCGGACACTTCATCGTGTGTGGCAAGCCCAGATAGAGCAGGTAGATGCCGTAGATCGCTGCCGCAAGCATCGCGAGCACGCCGAGCGAGCCGATGATGCCGAGGATCGATGCGACCCAGCTCGCCGTGTAGGCATAGGCGATCGACTTGAGTGCCTGTACCTGGTTCTTTTCGCCGCCAAAACTCGGCGCCAGGGCGTCGATGACAAGCATCATCAGATAGGAGACACCGACCGCGACGCCATAGGTCACGATCATCTGCACGAGGCCGGCGCCGACGCCGAGGCGGTAGCTGCCGCCGACGATCGGCACGGTGATGCCGATCACCGAGTAGTTCAGGAACGCGATGACGGCCGGAACCGCGGCCAGGATCAGGATGTAGTTCTTGAACAACCCGGGGACCGTATCGGGTTCGGCCGCGATGACCGGCCATTCGGTTTTTGGTGTCAGCAGGATATTCTTGACGCGCGCGATGAGCTTGTTGAAATCCACGACGTGACCCTCCGGCGATGATGACTGGCCGCCATCATACTCAAGTCGGACGTCGGCAGTAGCCACTCGTGGCCGCGCGGAAAAAGCCGCGGATCGCGTGGCTGGCAAATTGCTTGCTCTATACTGTGCCATCGCGCGCCCACCTTGCGCAGGATTTCCGCCATGCCTCAGCCTTCCGCCACGCGCCACGATCCTTCCGCCGTCAAGACGATTCCGGCGAATGCCGAAAACCTCTACACGGTGACCCGCTCCGACCTGCCGCTGTCGTGCCCGATGCCGGGGATGGCGCTGTGGAACTCGCACCCGAAGGTGTATCTGCCGATCGAAGCCAGCGGCAGCGCGAAGTGTCCCTACTGCGGCGCGCAATACGTCCTGGAAACCTGACGTCCGCGCGTCGTGGAAACGCGCCGGCTGACCGTGGTGCAGGTGCTGCCGGCGCTCAATGCCGGCGGCGTCGAGCGCTCGACGCTCGAGATCGGCAGCGCGCTGACCCTGGCCGGCCACCGCTCGATCGTGGTGTCGGCCGGTGGCCGGCTGGTCGAAAAACTGCAGGGCGACTGGAGCGAGCACGTCACGCTCGACATCGGCCGGAAATCGATGGCGACGCTACGCCACATCTGGACGCTTAGACGGCTGTTCAACCAATGGCAGCCGGACATCGTGCACGCGCGCTCGCGCTTGCCGGCCTGGCTCGCGCGACTCGCCCTCGCCGCATTGCCGGAGCCACGCCCGCATTTCGTCACGACCGTGCATGGCCTGTACTCGCCCGGAAGCTACAGCTCGATCATGATGCGCGGCGAACGCGTGATCTGCGTGTCGAACAGCGTGCGCGATCATGTATTGCGCCACTACCGGTATGTCGATCCGGCGCGCCTGACCGTCATCCCCCGCGGGATCGAACCGACGGAGTTTCCGTACGGCCACCGGCCCAGGGAAACCTGGACCGACGCCTTTTTCGGCGAGTATCCGGCGCTGCGCGGCGGCATCCTGCTGACATTGCCCGGCAGGGGCACGCGTCTGAAGGGTCACAGCGACGCGATCGAATTGCTGGCCGGCCTGCGCGCGCGCGGTTTCGACTGCCGCCTGCTCCTGCTCGGCGCGCTCGAAGCCGGACGCGAGACCTACATCCACGAACTCGAGACGCTCGCCGCCGAACGCGGCGTCGGCGCGCACGTCGCGATCAGTGCGCCGCGCAGCGACGTGCGTGAGGTCTATGCCGTCAGCGCGCTGATACTGCAACTGTCGCGCAAGCCCGAAGCGTTCGGCCGCACCGTGCTCGAGGCGCTCTCGTTGTGCCGCCCCGTGCTCGGCTACGCCCATGGCGGCGTCGGCGAGTTGCTCGCGGAACTCTACCCCGAGGGCCGCTCGCCGCCTGGCGACCTGACGCGCCTGATCGAACGTGCCGCCGAACTGCTGCGTGTCGCGCCGCCGATCGCGCCGTTGCAGCGCTACCATCTTGCCGACATGCAGGCGGCGACGCTGGCGCTGTATCGAGAAGTCGCCGAACTCTAGAGTGCGTCTGATTTTTAAAGCTCGTCATTCCCGCTTTCGCGGGAATGACGGCAAATTTATACAGCCACTTTGTTCCCTGAGCGCTTGCGCTCAGGCGTTACAATCCAAGCTGCACCCTTGCGGAATCCGCGCGTGGATGGAAGTTCGAATCTGATCGCCTGGCGACGCCTGTGGCCCGCGCTGCTCGTGCTGAGCGTCCTGGCGCTATTGCCGGTCGGCCAGGCTTTCGAAGCGCCATTGGCGATCGCCGCGGGCCTCGGACTCATCTTCGCATGGCGCGTGCGCGACACATTGAGCACGGATCCGGGCGTGCGTCTTGCGATCATCCTGTTCGGCGCGTATTGGCTGGCTGCGCTGATTTCGGCGCCAGCCGCAATCGCGCCCGACAAGACCTGGTCCACGGTCGCCGTGCTGCTTCGCTTCCTGCCGTTCGCGCTGTTCGCCGTGCTGCTGCTGCGCGACGCGGACCTGTGGCCGCAGATCGAATGCGCGGTCGCCGCCGTCGTCGTGCTGTGGCTGATCGACGCTTGGGTGCAGATTTTCACCGGCCACAGCATCGCCGGCGCGATGGAGGCCGAGCGTCTGTCCGGAATATTCGGCGCCGACAATCTCAAGCTCGGTCCGGTGCTGGCCGTGTTGTCGCCGTTCGTTCTCGCTACCGCGCGCAGTCGCTACGGCGGGCGCGGACTCGTCGTTGCAGGCGTGTTCATGCTGATGCCGATCCTGCTCGCCGGTTCGCGCGCGGCGTGGCTGATGTATGCGCTCGTCGTTGCAGTGTTCTTGTGGCAGCAGACGCGTGCGCCGCTGCGTTTCGCAGCATGGAGCCTTGCCGCGCTCATCGTCGTCGGGCTTGCAGCATGGAGCGCCGACCGCGATTCGCCGGCATTTGCCTCGCGCGTGCAGCGCACACTGCTGATGCTGCGCGGCACGCCGTCGGCCGTCGACGAAGCCAGTGCCGGCCGCCTGCGCATCTGGAGCACGGCAGCGCGCATGGTCGCGGCGCATCCAGTTGCCGGCGTCGGCGTGCGTGGTTTCCGCTACGCCTATCCCCAGTACGCCGGACCCGGCGATGCGTTTGTCGATGCAAAGGCGGACGAGGGGGCGATGCACGCGCACCAGCTCGCGCTCGAAGTACTCAGCGAAACCGGCTTCATCGGTTTGCTGCTGTGGGTTGCAGGTGTATTCACGGCGATTCGTGCCTGGCGTCGCGCCGACGGTGCCGCGCGTCGGCGCGCATTCGCGCCAGGACTCGCGTTGACGGTCATGTGCTTCCCGCTCAACACGCACCTGGCTTTCTACTCGGCGTGGTGGGGTTCTGTGTTCTGGTGGCTGCTCGCGCTCTACATTGCGGCTGTTTCGCCAGCGCTGGTGGAGCGCTGCCGTGATCCGTGAGGCCGGCGGCACGCGCGAGCGGGAACCGCTGTCCGTTGTCGTGACGACGTTCAACAACGCCGCGACGCTCGACCAGTGCCTGGCCAGCGTTGCCTGGGCCGACGATCTTGTGGTGCTCGATTCGGGCAGTACCGACGCCACGGTGGAAATTGCAGCAAAGCATAAAGCGCGACTGTTCAGCGAACCGTTCCGCGACTACGCGCCGCAAAAGCAGTCGGCGATCGACAAGGCCGCGCATGCCTGGGTGCTGCTGCTCGATGCCGACGAGCGCTTGACCGAGGCGGCACGCGCGCCGATCGAACGCGCGCTGGAAAACCCCGTCGTGGCCGGCTTCCGCCTGCCGCGACGCGAGCAGATGTTCTGGACGTTCCAGCACGAATCGAGCTGGACCAATGAACACCTGCGCCTGTTCGATCGCCGGCGCGGGCGCATGAACGCCGTGCCGGTGCACGCGGCGCCGGAGGTCGACGGGCCGGTGCAGACCTTGCGCGACGCGATCCTGCTGCACTACGGCGAGCCCGACATCCGCACCAAGGTCGACAAGATCAACGCGTATTCGAGCGGCCTGGTCGCCGACAAGTTGCGCCGCCGGCAGCGCTTCCTCGGCGTACGCATGCTGCTCTATCCGCCGGTGTTCTTCCTGCGCCAGTACTTTGGCAAACGCTATTTCCTCAACGGCTGGGCCGGCTTCATCAGCGCGGCGACTGGCGCGTTTTATGTTTTCCTGAAATACGCAAAGGTATACGAAGCGCGGCGAAAGGACAGGTCGGTTTGAAGTAGGGTGGGCCTTGGCCCACCGATCTACTCTTACGCCAAAGAAAACGGTGGGCCAAGGCCCACCCTACGTCTTCGGGCCACGCAACAAACTCAACGCCAGTCCCCCAATCAGCGCAGCGGCGCCGACAAGCACGGCCCACAGCAGCCACGTCTTCCAGTCGGGCGGTGGCGCGGCCGGCGTCAGCGCGTGCTCGCCTTGCCATACGGCGCGCGCGCCGAGTGTGGCCAGCGGGGGTTGCCAGTCGGCACCGAGTTTTGCGTGCAGCTGGGCGAGCGCGACATCGACTGGATAATCGGCGCGCCTTGCGCGCACGCTGCCGGCGACGAGTCGATACGGGCCGCTGCCTTGAGCGAGGAAAACAAACCGATCGGGGCGGAATGCCACGCGCAGCGACGGCGCCTGTTCGAGCGCAGTCGCCGGCTCCACGCGCCAGACCTGTGCCCGCGTTCCGGCCCACATCGCGATCTCGTCGTTGCTGCTCTCGATGTCGCCTTGCCGCAGGCGGAAGGCCGTGAATTCCGCGCGTGTCTGCCAGGACGCGTGCTCTTCGGTGCCAACCTGGCTCACGATGCGCACGCGCGCGAGCGAGTTGACGCCGGCGAGCTCGAGCTTGACCAAATCGATCGCCAGCGGCGCTGGCAGCCGATAGATGAACGCGGCAGGTTTGCCGGACAGCGCCGGACTGGCGCCTTCGGCGTGTGCATCGAGCCAGACGAGCGCGGGCTGCGTCAGCGTCGATTGGGCGAGCGTGCGCGCACGCACACGCAGCCCCGGCGGACGTTGCTCGCCGTCGCTGCCTTGCAGACGCAGGTACTTCGAGTGCGCGCCATTCAACGCGATCTGGTGCCTCGCCAGGACGTTTCCGTCCTGCTGCAGCGACATGACCGTCGCGCCGGACGCGAGCGCGCGCCACTGCTGCAGGTCGTCGCTGCCGGAGACGCTGAAATGCACCACGACGCTGGCGCCGGTCGGGTCCCAGTCAAGCCACAGGCTGTCGATCGGCGCCTTGAGCGTGCTGGCGTCGAGCAGGATATCGCCGGCAGCAACGCTGACGTGGCTTGCGGACTGCGCTTCTGCTCCACCGACCTCGGCATCCAGACGGCGCAGCCGGCCATCCGGGCCACGCTCGACACGCAGGCTCAGCTTTTCATCGGCGCCACTGCCCGGCGCCGCTGCCGGCAGCGCGAATTGCGGCAACTCGATGTCCGTGGCCTGGGCGACGCTCGTCGTTTGCGCGACGCGCGGCGCGACCGGCACGGGCTGGCCGGCCGCGTCGAGCACTTCCACGTCGCGCAACTGCGCATCGCGAACCGCCGCGTAGACTTCCGGCGTCAGCTCGATCTGCCAGGCAGCGCTGTCGCCGGCCGTGGCCAAGGGCCACGCATAGGCGTAATCGGCGGCCGTGGCGGCCCGGGTTGCGCCCGCGGGTAAAAGTATACAAAAACAAAACGCAATGCGCTGCAGCGTTCTCATGGAATGCCTCCAGCGGGCGCAGGAACCGCGGCGGTTCGCGGCGGCACCGGGGCGAAATAGCCGACCGCGACCAGCAGGATGCCGACGACCAGCACGCCGATGATCGCCGGCAGGTCGTGCAGGAACTGGCGATCGATCAGCAGCAGTTTGACCAGCACCACGCCCATCAGCGCCGCGCCGCCGAACCAGACCGCGCGCGAGCCGCGGCGTTTGCCGAGCAGCATCGCGGCAATGCCGGCCAGCGTCCAGGTAATCGACAGCGCGGCCTGCGCCAGTGGCGAGGCCCACATGGCGTCGCTCCACGGTACCCCGCCGAGGAAGTGCGCGCCGCGCAGCGTGGTCGCGGTCAGCAACACGATCCCGGCCGCAGCCAGCGCCCTGGCGCGAAATTCGGTGCTCAGCATCGCGCCGCCGTCGCGTTCGGTCTGGCGGAACCAGGCCAGCAGCAACAGCAGATAGCCGACCTGCGCGAGTTCCAGCGGATTGACCAGTGGAATGTACGGCAACGGGGCGGGGTCGCCCGGCTCCTGCATGGCGAGCAGCCAGACCACTCCCATCACCCCGGCCAGGCTCACCAGGAGCCACTGGCGCGTCGCTTCCGCGGCGTCCGCCGCCGGCCAGCGCACGAGACCTTGGCGGCGCAGCGCGAGCCAGAACAGCAACGCGACCGGCGCCAGGCAACCCAGCGCTACCCAGACATCGCCGAGGGCAAGATGCACGTGGGCGAGATGGCCCAGTTCGACGGCAATGAGCAGGACCAGAGTCCACAAAAACACAAAGTGTACGAAGCGCAGCGAGCGCTCCCCGCGCGCCACGAATGCGCCCAGCGCGCGCAGTGCGGCAGCCAGCCAGAACGCCCAGGCCAGCGCCGCCCCGTGTTCGAGCGGCCCATGATTGTCATCGGCCGTAAGGCCGATCAGCGGCACGGCGAACGCGAACATCGCCAAGGCGGGCCATAGGCATTCGCGCCAGTCGAAACGACGGTGGATCTCGGCGGCAAGCAGGCCGGTCGCGGCGAAAAACGCCAGCCAGACGTCTGCGCGCAGGTCCGAGGCCACGAAGCGCTGGATTTCGTTGGCAGCGGCAAACGTCCACCAGATCCAGCTCCAGGCGAAAAACGATACGGTGATCATTCGATCCGAATTCGCCCGGCCAAGCAGTCGTGAACTGGCGAAGCCACTCAGCGCGATCAGCAAGGCGCCGAGGAATTCACCATTGAGGATCGCCAGTTCGTCGATGTGGCCAAACGTGAAGGAGTTGATGTAGGCAATGCCGGCAAAGACCTGCAGCGCGCAGCCTAGGAACAGTGGCAGATTGCGCCGCTGGCGCAAGCCGAGCCATACCAGTGCGGCGCCCTCGATCGCCCACGTGCACGCGGTCGAGCGCGCCGACAGCGCGAGCGGCACCGCGATCGTGGCAAAGCCGAGCGCCAGCAGCGCGTGCGACTGGCCGAGCAGGGTCAGGCGCCAGCGGCGCAATTCGAGCGTCGCCAGCGCCGCATAGATCGCTGCCGCGCCAAGCGCGGAGAACGCCAGCGGCAGGCGTGCGCGTTCGAGCAGGGCGACCTGCAGCGCAAAAGCAACCAGCGGCGTGCCGAACACAAGGGTGCCGTCGACGAAGTCGCGGCGTTCGGACGGCTGGCGGCGGCCTTCGGCCTCCCTCACCCCACCGCTCACTTCGCGAGCGGTCCCCCCCTCTCCCGCTTCGCGGGCGAGGGACGCTTGCTGGCGGCCTTCGGCCGCCGGCTTATTCAGGGCGTACAGCAATGGCAGCAGAAGATAAAAAGCAAAAAACAGCAGCAGGAACGGTTCGGTAGTGGCGAAGTGCTCGGGCCGGTATTGCAGCGCGCCCCAGATCGTGCCGACGCCGAACGTAAAGGCGAATCCGACCAGGTTCAGCACGCGCCACGGCTTGATCCACGCGATCGCGAACACCGCGCCGTTGAGTACCGCGTAGTAGCTGAACAGGGCGACGTGGTTGCCTTGGCCGGTCGAGATCAGGATCGGCGCGAGGAAGCCGCCGACGATCGCGAGCACGGCCAGCGCGATCGCATCCTGCAGCACGGCCAGCATCGCACCGCCGGCTACGACGGCGACGAGCAGCGCGAAGGCAAAGCCGGCCGGCAACAACGCGTACAACTTGAACGACGCGAAGATCGTGAGGATCAATATGCCGATCGCGCCGCCCTGCAGGCTCAGCGCGAACAGCCGGTGCGACTCGCGCTTGCGCCAGGCGAACACGAGCGCTCCGAGCGCGGCAACGGCGATGCCGGCGAGGCGGAACTCCATCGGCACGCTGAGCCAGCCCTGGTCGGCGGCGTACTTGAGCAGTGCGGCGACGCCGAGGAACAGCACGATGACGCCGATCTTGACCGGCACGTTGCCTTCGGTGAACCAGCGCTTGATCGCGGCAATCGCGGCGCTTTCCGCCGGCGGCGTGACTACGGTGCGTGTGGCAGATACCACGTCGGGAGCAGTTCCGATCGGCTCTGCCGGCGCAGCGACGGCGGCGATTACAGGCTCGATTTCCGCGGCAACGGTGGCGGCAGGCGCGGCTGCCACCGGTTCAGGCGTTTCGATCGCCGGCGGCGCCTGTGCATGCGGTGATTCGGCCGGCGCTGGCGGGGCCGCAGGAATAGCCGCCGCGGCCGGCGCGGCGTCTGCTGCGCGCCGCAACGCTTGTTCGAGTGCGCTGACGCGCGCGCGCAATCGGCGCAGTTGCCCGAGCAGCAGGCCGATCAGTGCGCCGAACAGCGCCGCCGTTCCGCCGGTGGGTTCGTCGAACATGCCGGCGCAGAAGAATGCACCGAGCGCAGCGCCGATCAGCACGAACAGGAATGTCATCTGGCATTTCCCCAAAGCCGCGACGCAATCAGTATAGCGGCATGGCAGGTCGGCAAAGACCCGTTGATGACTCGCCCTCCACCGGAACCCGTATAAACTCGGACCGCCATCGGCCGTGCGCGCCTCATCGCCACTCTCTCCCTCGCCCTCTTCCTCGAGAACGCGTTGGAGGCGGCAAACCGGACATCGAGGGCGGCGCGCGCTGCGGGCCGGTTGTTGGTGCGCCGGTCGGCAATCGGGGTCAGCGCGTATGCGTCAGGGCGACCCGAAAGCGCGCGTCAGCGCGTCAGTAGATCGGCGGCTCCCCGGCGGGCCGCGATTTGAAGCGCTTGTGGATCCACAAGTACTGCTCGGGCGCCTCACGCACCATGCGTTCGACGCAGGCGTTGACACGCGCGGTGTCGGCAACGACGTCGCTGCCGGGAAATTCGGCCAGCGGCGCCTCGAGGCGCAACGTGTAGCCGCCGCCGGGGTTGCGCTTGTGGAAAAATGGAATCACCACGGCGCCGGACAAGCGCGCAAGGTGATGCGTCGCCGTGATCGTCGCCGCCTGGATGCCGAAGAACGGCACGAACACGCTGTCCTTGCCGCGCATGTCCTGGTCCGGCGCGTACCACACCGTCCCGCCGCGACGCAGGCACTTCACCGTCGCGCGCAGGTCTTCCTTGACGAACATCGTATCGGCGTAGCGCAGCCGCGCGCGCAGCACCGCGCGTTCGAACACCGGGTCGTCCATGACGCGATACATGCCGGAGATGCGGATACGTTGCGACACGAGTCGCGCGCACAGTTCCAGATGCGAAAAGTGCGCGCCGACAAGCAGGACGCCGGTGCCGTTCCTGCGGCAGGCGTCGAGATGCTCGAGGCCCTCGATGACGCACGGCACCGCCGCCAGCGCGCGCTCCGACCCGAACCACGCCAGCGCGAATTCGGCGAACATGCAGCCGAGATCGCGCAACGTTGCGCGCAACAGCAGGGCACGCTCGTCCGGCGACAGCTGTGGCATGCACAGTTCCAGATTCCGCTGCGCAACGTGGCGCCGCTCGCCCGGCAAAAACCTGGTCAACGCACCGAGCGCGCGACCCAGCGCCATCAGCGCACGGTACGGCAATTGCCCGATCAGCCAGACGATGCCGAGCCCCAGCCACGACAGCCAGTGGCGGGGCGACAGCAGCGAGGCTCGATTTTCGCGCGTGGTGCTCATGGCGCGAATGTATCAGTGCGGCGGCTACTCGCACCATTGCTCGATCTGCAAGGACGTGAGCGCCCGCTTCAAGGGCTGATGGGGAGTGAGGAAGAGCGCCAGATTCTTTGCCCCCTCTCCCCGACGAATGTCGGGGAGAGGGTTGGGGTGAGGGGCCAGCGTTTCAGTTTGCGGTAGCGTTTCGCTGTGGTGACACGTTCGCCCCTCACCTTGCCCTCTCCCCATCGAGAGCCGATGGGGAGAGGGAAGAGCCGAGGCCTCCCTCCCAACTCCTGACTCCCAACTGCCCACGCCTCTATACTTCACGGCATGCTCGACCTGATGCCGCTGCGGCGCTTCATTTACACGCTGACGATGTATCTGCTGACGCCGGTTATCCTGTACCGGTTGGCGGCGCGCGGCTTGCGTTATCGCGAATACTTCGCCCGCTGGCGCGAGCGCTTCGGCTTTTTTGACGACCCGCACATTCGCGACAGCATCTGGGTGCACGCCGTGTCGATGGGCGAGGTCAATGCGGCGATGCCGCTGATCGACGCGCTGATGCGCCGCTACCAGGACACGCCGTTCGTGATCACCACGGTGACGCCGACCGGCTCGGAGCGCGTGCGCCGCGTCTACGGCGATCGCGTGTTCAATGTCTACCTGCCGTACGATCTGCCCGCGTCGATCCAGCGTTTTCTCGGGCGCGTGCATCCGCGCGTGGCGGTGGTCATGGAAACCGAAATCTGGCCGAACCTGTTTTTCGAATGCCAGGCGCACGACATTCCGGTGATCATCGCCAACGGCCGGCTGTCGGAAAAGAGCCTGCGCGGTTACGGACCGATACGCCCGCTGGCGCGCAGCGCGCTGGCCAGCACGCGCTACATCGCCGCCCAGTCGATGACCGATGCGGCGCGACTGCAGGACCTTGGCGCCGATCCCGATCGCCTCGGCATAGTCGGCAACCTCAAGTACGACATGTCCGTGCCGCCGCAGTTGCACGACGAGGCCTTGGAGCTGCGCGCGGCCTGGGGCGCGCAACGGCCGGTTTGGATTGCGGCGAGCACGCACGATGGCGAGGAGATGCCGGTGCTCAAGGCGCACGCCGAAGTGCTGCGGCGATTTCCGGATGCGCTGCTGCTGCTCGCCCCGCGCCATCCGGAACGCTTCAAGCCGGTCGTGCTGGCGTGTCGCAGCCTCGGCTTCGTCGCGCGCACGCGCAGCGAGGACGGCAGCGCTACGCAGGACACGCAAGTGTTCGTCATCGACACGCTCGGCGAGCTGCTGCGTTTCTATGCAGCCGGCGACGTCGCCTTCGTCGGTGGAAGCCTGGTGCCGATCGGCGGCCACAATGTGCTCGAGCCCGCCGCGTTGTCGGTGCCGGTCATCGTCGGCCCGAAGATGTTCAACTTCGTGGAGATCACTGCCAGCCTGATCGATGCGGGCGCCGCGCTGCAGATCGCCGATGGCGATGAGCTCGGCGGGGTCGTCACGCGACTGCTGGCGAATCCCTCGCAGCGCGAAACGATCGGCCGCGCCGGGCGCGCAGCGTTCGAGCGCGAACAGGGCGGCGTGTTACGCACGCTAGGGATTGTCGAGCGCGTGCTCGATGGATTGCCAGTCGAGGCCGATGCAGATCGCCGTGCCGAGTCGACCGTGAGCATGGGGCGGTGAGACGACAGACGAGAGACGAGAGACGAGAGCCTTACGGTTTGTAAGACGTTGGAGGGTGATGTCGAGTCCGCAACAGGTTCCGCTCGCCCGAGTCGCGATGAAGTCAGGCGCTCAGGCTTTTTCCCTCCCCCATCGGCTCTTCGATGGGGAGAGGGCAGGGTGACGGACAGCAGTGTCAGCACAGCGAAACGTTGCCGAAGTCTGAAGCGCTGGCCCCTCACCCCAACCCTCTCCCCGACATTCGTCGGGGAGAGGGGCAAAAATCTCGCGCGCTTCCTCGCTCATCGCTAGCTGGAAATAGGAGGATTCACTAGGACGATGGGGCAGGCGCCCGCTTCTCTTTCATCCCTTTCCTTGCCGCCTGCGCCTATTCCAGCAGCGCGTTGACGCCCTCGATGTCCTTCACGCCAATCGTTCCGGCCGACTGCTTCAGCTGCAGGCCGCTAAGCACGAAAGCGTGGCGCGCCTGAGAATACGCGCTCTGGTTTTGGAACAGCGTCTGCTGTGCGAGAAGCACGTCGACGATCGTGCGCGTGCCGACTTCGAATCCGGCCTGGGTCGCATCGAGCGAGCTCTGCGCCGAGACCACGGCCTGCTTCGTCGCCTCGACCTCGCTGATGCCGGCGATGACGGCGCGGTAGGCATTACGGGTGTTTGCGACGACGGCACGGCGCTGCAGTTCGAACTGGTCCTGCGCGGCGTCGCGCTGGAATATTGCCTGGCGCACCAGCGAGGACGTCAATCCGCCGCTGTATATCGGCACGTTCAGGGTCACGCCGATCGTCGTGGTGCCGGTGATGTTATTTCCATGTAACGGACCGAAATAGTTGCCGTTGAATCCTTGGGTGGTATCGCCCCAGGCCGGGGTATCGCTGCGCACGACAGAAGCACTCAGTGTTGGATAATGGCCGGAGCGCTGTGTGCTGATGTTGTATTCGGATGCCTCGAGCGAATGCTGCGCCGCTGCCAGCGACGGGTTTTCCTTGACCGCCACATCGACCCAGGACTGCACGTCGCCGGGGGTAGGCTTCTCCAGCGGCAGCTTCTCGCGCAACTTTTTCAGATCCCCGAACTCCTTGCCGGTGATCTGGGTCAATCCTTCGCGAGCGGTGTCGAGCGAGTTTTGCGCCTGGATCACCTGGGCCACGGATGTATCGTGGTTGGCGCGCGCGTTGTGCACGTCGGTGATTGCGGACAGGCCGACTTCGAAGCGCTGTTCGGCCTGATCGAGCTGGCGCGCGAGCGCCTTCTCGTTGGCATTCGCGAAAATCAACGCATCCTGCGCGGTCAGCACGCCAAAGTACGCGGTCGACGTGCGCACGAACAGATCCTGCGACGCGGCATCGTAGTTGCTGTCGGCGCTGAGCGCGGTGGCCTTGCTGGAGCTGAGCCGACTCCAGTTGGTCCAGTTGAACAGCGACTGGCTCAGCTGCACCTGGGCCGGGCGCGAACGGTTCTTTGAGCTGTCGCTGCTCGGCACGAGCACGAAATTGCCGGCTGCATCCTGGAACGGTCCGACGCTGTTGAAGCCGGTGTCGCTGCGGTCGTAAGCCAGGCTCGCGCCGATCTGCGGCAGCAATGCCGAGCGTGCCTGATCGACGCCTTCATTGACCGAGCCTTTGTTCGCATCGGCGATCGCGAGTGTCGGATCGGCCGCGCGCGCCTCGGTGTAGATCTGCACCAGATCCTCGGCTTGCACCAGCGCCGGCACGCACGCCCATGCGAGCGCGGCGGCGAGCAGGTTCAGTCGGATACGTTTACGCATGGTCGATGATTCCCTTGAACAAAAGTGGTTGGATGCGCTCGGCGTCACAGCACGAAACGCTGCGGCGGTGCCGCGTGACTCAGATAGGGCAAATCGGTTTCGAACAGGCCGACTTCGGTCCATTCTCCGCCCGCGTCGCGCGTGTACAGTGTCGCGCGTTGCGCCGGAGAGTCGCCGACGATCGCCAGCAGGCGGCCGCTAGGGCGGACCCATTCGCGCCAGCGCTGCGGAAGCGCGGCAACGGCGCCGGTGACGACGATCACGTCATATTGCTGTTTGGGTTCGAATCCACTGACGGCCTCGGCCAATTCGACTGTAGCGTTGACGACGCGCGCGGCAAGCAGGCGTTCGCGTGCCGCATCGGCAAGATCTGCGTGCTGCTCGACGCCGTGCACCGACGCGGCCATCCGTGCCAGGCATGCGGTCAGGAAACCCGATCCCGTGCCGATTTCGAGGACGTTTTCGGTCGGCGCGGGCGCGACGGCCTGCAATACGCGGCCTTCGATGACCGGCTTCATCATGACTTCGCCATGGCCCAGCGGCAGGCTGATGTCGGCGAACGCCAGGGCACGATGCGCGGCCGGCACGAAGTCCTCGCGCGGAACGCTGCCGAGCGCTTCGAGCACGCGGCTGTCGAGCACGTCCCAGGGGCGCACCTGCTGCTCAACCATGTTGTGACGGGCGAGTTCGATGTTCAGGGACATGAGGTTTGGGTCCGGCCGGAAAAAGATTGAAAGAATAGGCCCTTGCACGGCTCCCGGCAATTGCAGGATTGCGTGTCACGGGCTTGCGCCGAAGTGCCGGAAGTCATTCAAACCATTAGGGTTGGATGCGCATCGGCCTTGATGCGTTGCCATCAATTGGAGCCTCGGGCGGGCATTTCAATGCGCCAATAGTGCCGGCGTCGACGAAATCGCTTCCTGCACGCGGGCATGCTCCTGAGGACGGCGCACGCGGAACCACGCCGCGTATAGCGCCGGCAGGAACAGCAAGGTCAGCGCCGTGGCGACGAACAATCCACCCATGATCGCGACCGCCATCGGTCCGAAGAAGGCGCTGCGCGTCAGCGGAATCATCGCCAGGATCGCCGCGAGCGCGGTCAGCACGATCGGACGGAAGCGCCGCGTCGTCGCATCGACGATCGCGGTCCAGGCATCGTGGCCGGCGGCGATGTCCTGCTCGATCTGGTCGACCAGTATCACCGAGTTGCGCATGATCATGCCCATCAGGGCGATCGTGCCGAGCATCGCGACGAAACCGAACGGCACATTGAACAGGAGCAGGAACAGCGTCACGCCGATCAGGCCGAGCGGCGCCGTGAGGAAGACCAGCAGAACGCGCGAGAAGCTGCGCAACTGGATCATCAGCACGGTCAGCACAACGAGCAGGAACAGAGGCATGCCGGCATTGACGGAAGTCTGGCCCTTGGCGCTTTCCTCGACCGCGCCGCCGACCTGCAGCAGATAGCCGGCAGGAAGTTGCGCGCGCAGGGTATCGAGCTGCGGATCAATCTGCGCGGTAACGGTCGCCGGCGTGGGTCCGCCGTAGATGTCGCCACGCACGGTGATCGTCGGCAAACGGTTGCGGCGCCAGATGATGCCTTCCTCGAAACCGTAGCTGACGGTAGCAATCTGCTTGAGCGGCACGCTCTGGCCCGACGGCGTCGGCACGGCGAGGCTTTCCAGCAGCGACAGGCGCGCGCGCTCGTCG
>DASRTK010000355.1:0-2063 GCA_035655975.1 Rudaea sp. | reverse complement strand
GGGATCGTTGCCCGAGATGCTGCGGTTCCAGCCTTCGCCGATGATTTCGCCGTCGGCGACGAGCACCGCGCCGACCGGAACTTCGGCATGCTCTTCCTGCGCGTGGCGCGCCAGTTCCAGCGCACGCAACATGAAGCGATCATCGTCGGTGCTGAAGGTTGGCGCCAGGCTGTTGGTCATCGCATGTACTTACGTCTATTTTTGAACGCGGATGAACGCGGATGAACACGGAGTTTCGCGGATAGAGCAGATTATTTTTGCTTTTTTATCCGCGGAAATCGCTCTTCGAATCCGCGTAATCTGCGTTTCAAATCAAGCAGCCAACAGGTGCGACGATCGGCGGCGCGCGTAATCTGCCCTCTGCCGGGAGGCTCACCGAGCGCTGGTGCGGTGCAGGTAGCGATCGCGCAGTTCGGTCTGGCGCGAGCGCATTTCCATCGCGCGGCCACCGATCCATACCTGATCTGCGGCGCTCGTGACTTCGAGCGGGTCGCCACTCCACAGCACGAGATCGGCAACCTGCCCTTTCTCGATGTGGCCGCGCAAGGCGCCTTGCCCGAATATTTCCGCAGGATTTGCCGTGAGCGCAGCTAGCGCGGCCTCCCACGGCAGACCGTGCGCAACTGCATTGCCGGCCAACTGGCGCACATTCCGCGCGTTGTGGGTGTCGCCGTTCGAGAAGGCGATCAGCACGCCGGCGCGCTGCAGCCGCGCGGCATTGTCGAGGCGCGCACTCAGGCGGTCGAGGTCGGTCGGCAGATCCTGCAGCGAATTCAATATCACCGGCACATGCGCGCGCGCCAGCGCATTCGCAACGAGCCAGGCTTCGCTGCCGCCGGAGATGACCGGCTTGATGTGATTGCGTTCCGCGAAAGCGAGCACTTCGAGGATGTCCGCGGCGCGTTCGACTTCGAACACGATGCGGCCGCCGGACAGGTAGCGAGCCAGCACGGTCCGGCCGCCGGCATGCAACAGTGCATCCTGGCCCGAAGGGCCGGACACACGCGCTTCGCCAATCGCCTGGTCGAGCAGCATGTACGCGGCAGCGCGGCTGCCGCCAGACACTTTCTCGGCCTCGCTGCCAAGTTTCACGAACAGCGAGCGGCTGCCATCGAGCACGGCACGCGACCCCTGTTCAAGCGTGCCGGCAAATGCGACCGCCCCGCCCTGCCCGGCGATGATGCTGTCGCCCGAACCGGGCTCGAGCATCGTCCAGGTCATGCCCTCGATGCGCGCAACCGGAATGACAGCCGATCGCGGATTGTAGGCCAGCGTGACATCGAATTCGGGCCGCCACTTCTGATCCCAGCCCGGCGATTTGAAATCCAGGTTTGCGTCGACGGTCGAAGATTCCGCGCTGATTTCCTCGACACCGATATGCGTCAGCCCGGCAAATATTCCCGGCGTCAGCGGCCGGCCCTTCGCTTCGACGACCTTAGTGCCGGCAGGTGTCTGCAGGCTCTCTCCGCCCGAAACGATGGCGGCAATCCTGCCGCCGCGAACGAGAACGTCGGCGCTGTCGAGCGCGCCGCGGCTCGTGACGGTGTAGACCTTGGCGCCGCGGATCAGCACGTCGCCGGACTCGGCCTGGGCGGACGCCGCGCTTGCGCCAGAGATTGCGCTGACGAAAGCAACGGCTGCGGGAAACACCATCTGGCGTGCCTTGATTGCGCTCATGGCAGTTCCTCCGCGTTCGGCTGCCCGAGCAGGAAGTCCGAAGGTGGTTTCCGCGGCGGATGCGCGCGATCGAAAGCAACCGCACCGTCGATGAAGACCTCATCGGCCAGCGCATAAACGCTGAACGGATTGCGGTTCCAGATGACGACGTCGGCATTCTTGCCGGGCTCTAGGGCACCGATCTTGTCGTCCAGGCCGAGCGCCTTTGCCGGATTGACCGTCAGCCAGCGAATGGCGCGTTCGGGTGGAATGTCCAGGCCTGCGCGCACACCGCGCGACATTGCCTTGGCGGCTTCCTGATTCAGGCGCTGGATGCCGTCTTCGGAATCCGAATGCAACATCGCGCAGCTGCCGGCGGGCGCATCGACGATCGCGATGTTTTCCTG
>DASRTK010000354.1:0-9076 GCA_035655975.1 Rudaea sp. | reverse complement strand
CGAGTCGGAGAGCTTGTCGAAGAGTGCGGCCACGGATGGCCGCTTCTTGACTTCCGCGATCAGGACGAGCGCAAGAGTACTGCCGGCCGACGCGCGCCAGCTCGTTCTCGTCACGACGCCGGACTGGAATTCGACCAGGGCCACGCTACAGACTTTCACGCGCGCGGCGGACGGATGGCATAGCGCTACTGCGCCAGTGCCTGTCGTGATTGGTCGTGCCGGTGCGGCCTGGGGCATTGGTCTGAATCCCCCGCAGGACGGAACGCAGAAGCACGAGGGCGACGGCCGCAGTCCAGCGGGCATGTTTTCGATCGGCACGGCGTTCGGTTATGCCGCCGCGGAAAAAACGCAATGGCCCTACGCCGCGTTGGGCGCGGACGACTACTGCATTGACGTCGACGGATCGCCGCTCTACAACCGCATCGTCGATGCGGGCAAGGTCGGCACGGCCGCCGTCGCGGGTTCGACCGAGCCGATGCGCCGGGACCTGCATTCCGGCGGCGACCAGGCCTACAAGCTCGGCTTCGTCATCGAACACAATCCACGCGGAACCGCTGGCGCGGGCAGCTGCATCTTCGCGCACCTGTGGAAGTCGCCCGATTCGACGACTGCCGGTTGCACGGCGATGGCCGAGCCGGTGATGCAGGCGCTGGTCGCGTGGCTGCGGCCGCAAGATCACCCGGTCTTCGTGCTGTTGCCGCGGAAGGAGTACGCGCGGTTGAAGTCGGCGTGGGATCTGCCTGATCCGGTGAACGCCAAATAGGTATTCTTGCTCGTCATTCCGGCGAAAGCCGGAATCCAGTGACTTTCAGCGTGAACCAAAAGGCGCTGGATCCCGGCCTTCGCCGGGATGACGGTATCTTCTTGCGGACAGTGATTCCGCAAGTCCACTTGTCTGCATAACGAGACCATGCGCAGATGTCGAATACCACCCGCATTCTGCTTGGACTGATCGCAGGCGCAACGATTGGCGTGCTGCTCGCCTGGTTGGATCCGGCACTGGCCGCGCAGGCCGCCGGCATCGCCCAGCCGATCGGCCGGCTCTGGCTCAACGCCTTGCAGATGACGGTCGTGCCGCTCGTATTCGCGTTGATCGTCGTCGGCGTCAGTGCAGCGAACGACGCGGCGGCATCCGGACGCACCGCGCGCCGAGCGATCGCCGTGTTTGCGCTGCTGCTGAGCGTCGGTGCCGCATTCATGGCCATCGTCGCGCCTTTGCTGCTGTCGTTTCTTCCGCGCGATCCGGTGCTGATCGACAAGCTGCGCGCGACGATTCCGGCCGACGCCGGCGCGGCGACGCAGGTGGGATTCGCCGACTGGTTCGCCACGATCATCCCGAGCAACGCGATCGCGGCCGCGGCGCAAAGCGCGATGTTGCCGCTGGTGGTGTTCGCGCTGTTCTTCGGCTTCGCACTGACGCGTATCGAGGCGACGCGCCGCGCGCGCATGGTCGAATTCTTCCAGACGATCGCCGACACGATGATCGTGGTCGTGCGCTGGGTCCTGTGGGTCGCCCCCGTCGGCGTGTTCGCGCTCGTGCTCGCGGTCTGCGCACGCGCCGGATCCGGCGTAATCAGCGCGCTCGGCTGGTACATCGCCTTGCAGTGTTCGATGTACATCGCGATTACGCTGATGCTGTATCCGGTTGCGGTCGTGTTCGGCGGCGAACGCCTGCGGCGGTTCGCTGCCGGTATCCTGCCGGCGCAGATCGTCGCGGCGAGCACGCAGTCCTCGCTCGCATCGCTGCCGGCAATGGTCGAAAGCGCGCGCACGCGCCTTGGCCATCCGCCGTCGGTCGCGGCGCTCGTTCTGCCGATGGCCGTATCGCTGTTTCGCATCACGAGCCCGATGCAGTACCTCGGCGCGGCGGCGTTCGTCGCATGGATCTACGGGATCGACGTATCGGCCGCGCACCTGACCGTCGCGGCGGCGCTCGCCGTCGTGCTGAGTCTCGGCGCGGTCGGTTTGCCCGGACAGGTCAGCTTCATGGCCGCGACGATGCCGGTCACGGCGGCGATGGGCCTGCCGATCGAGCCGCTCGGCCTGCTGCTCGCCGTCGACACGATACCCGATGTGTTCGCGACGGTTGGCAACGTCAGTGCGGATCTGGTCGCCAGCAGCATCGTTGCGCGCGAGCAGGTCGCCGAGCGCCTGCCGTAGCCCAAATCGGCCAGCCACCGGCAACGACACGCACCAGGCAACTGCAACACGTCGGCGATTCATCGATGGCGTGACGCGGACTCTTTCTACGTTCTCCGTGGCACAGTGGTGTCCCACCGACGCCAAACCCTTGAAGGAATGCGTCGATGAAGACCTCGTTCCCCGCACTGCGCAGGTCGGCACCGCGCCAGCGCCCGCTGGCCGCATGTCTCGCCGTCGCGGCGGCTACCGTGTCTGGCCCTGGCAGTGCGCAGATCGCTCAGACAGCTCAAGTGGCGACAACTGTCGTAGTCCAGAACTGCAACGACAGCGGCGCTGGCAGCCTGCGTGCCGCGTACGCCAACGCGATCGACAACGAGACGATCGACCTGACCCAGCTCGTCTGCAGCCATATTTCGCTGGGCTCGGCTCTCGTCGATCCCGTGGCTGCGGCGAATGTGACGCTCAGGGGTCCGGGAAGGGACCTGCTGGCGATCGACGGCGATGGCTTGTACCGCGTGCTCGTCCACCGCGGCAACGGCGGCTTGCACGTCGACAACCTGAGCATCGTCAATGGCCACTACAGCGGCGCGCGCGGCGGTTGCATCTACTCGAGCGGCGGCGTTGAAGCGACCGGGAGCACATTCTCATCCTGCGTGCTGGACACTGCAGAACCTGCGTCATACGGCGGTGCAATCTTTGCGAAGGGCGTTGTCAACCTGTTCGACAGCACGGTCTCCGACAACTCGGCCAACGCCCCCGGGGAACTCAACAGCCATGGCGGCGGCATCTATTCCTCAGGGATCATCCTGTCCCGCAGCACGGTGACGGGCAACAGCGCTGCAAAAGGCGGCGCGATCTTTTCGATCGGTCTAGTCGATATCGAAGACTCGGAGCTTTCGGGCAACCACGCCTTTTACGGCGGCGCATTGCTGTCTGTTGGCCGGCCCGGCCTTCCCGTCACTGTGAGGAACAGCACGATTTCCGGCAACGACGCCCAGTTGTTCGGCGGCGCGATCTATGCCGATGAGATCGGTATATACAATTGTACAATTGCACACAATACGGTAGCGTCGCCGCCGCCGTCCGGCGCTGGACTTTTTGTCGCCATGTCGATCCTGCAGAGTTCGATCGTTGCCAACAACACATCCCAAGATGGCCTTGTCGAAGAAGACATAAAAGCCATCGGCGCCATCACGGGCGGCAACAACCTGATCATGGTCTCCAGCGGTCCGCTGCCGGTCGGAACCATTTCTGTCGATCCGAAGCTGGGCCCGTTGCAGGACAATGGCGGCCCAACGCGAACCCACGCGTTGCTTCCCGGGAGTCCGGCGATCGGCAGGGGCGACAACCCACTCAAGCTGAACACCGATCAGCGTGGAGCGCCGTTCGGTCGCGTCGACGGTTCCGGCGCGGACATCGGCGCATTCGAGTTCAGCGACACGGTATTCCGCGATGGACTTGAGCCGCCGGCGTAGGCGCGGTTGCCAATGCGCGCTCGTGGACGCAGCGGCCCTCGGCCGTTTCCTCAGAATCCCAGGTCGCTCAACGACGGATGATCATCGGGCCGCCGTCCGAGCGGCCAGTGATACTTGCGATCGCCTTCCTTGATCGGCAAGTCGTTGATGCTGGCGTGGCGCACGCGCATCAGGCCGTGCTCGTCGAACTCCCAGTTCTCGTTGCCATAGCTGCGGAACCAGTTGCCGCTGTCGTCGTGGCACTCGTAGGCGAAGCGCACGGCGATGCGGTTCTCGCGGCAACCCCAGATCTCCTTGATCAGGCGGTAGTCGAGCTCACGCGCCCACTTGCGCGTGAGGAATGCCACGATCGCGGCGCGGCCCTGCAGGAACTCCGCGCGATTGCGCCAGCGGCTGTCTTCGGTATAGGCCAGCGCGACGCGCTCCGGATCGCGCGTGTTCCACGCGTCCTCGGCCATGCGCACTTTCTGGGTCGCGGTTTCGAGCGTGAATGGAGGTAAAGGCGGACGGCTCATGACGTTGTCCTCTTCCGATACGTTGATATGCATTGACGGCCGGCTGCGCCGCCAACGACGGTGCGAACGCAATGTTTCAGGCAACCTTGCGCGCGGCGACGAGCGGAAAGTCTACCTCCGATTCCGCAACGGCATTCACGTAGTTCGTCCAGGCATCGAGCGACGAGCTGGGCGTTCTCGATGCGTGTCGTCCTAGCCGGCATCCCTGACTGCCCATAAATCCGGTTCGCTGATCTTCGCGGCGCGAATTATCCGCTACCGGCGCGCCGGCTGGCACCAGTTCGCGCAAGACGATATGACCACAAGGGTCGAAGTCAACGTCGCGTCAACCCGCCGAGCAGTCCGCCAAGGCTTGACAGGTCAAGGTTGCCGCCACCGTGACCAAGAACCGCATTGAGCAGGCCGCCAACCACTCCGCCCTGCTGCTGGATCTGCTGCGACTGCTGGCCGAGCATGCCACCGAGCGAACCGGAATCGATCCCGCCGTGCTGGACGCGGTTCGCCAGCGCAGCCATCACGATCGGCGCGAGGATTGCCATCAATTGGCCCGCGTTCTGCTGGCCAAGGCCCGTCACGTGGCCCAGACCCTGATTGGCGGCGCCCTGGTTGTCGCCGAAGATGTGACCGAGGATCGCGCCGCCGATTCCCGAGCCGCCGCCGCCAAGCAGATTACCGAGCATCGACGAGAGATCCTGGCCGGCGTGGTCGCCGAGCACGTTGTGCAGCGCATCCGCGCCCGACGGCGTGCTGGCGTTGTGGGCCATCCCGCCGACGATCAGTGGTACCGCGTGCTCGACCGCATCGCGTGCCTGATCCGGCGTCGTGCCCAGTTGCGCAGCGATCTGTGCGATCTGCGGATCGCCGATGTGCGCCAATACGTTATCAACCAGATTGGTCATGGTTTGGTCCTTGAAGGCCTTCGGGAACGCCGCCAGGCACACTGCGTTGTCGAGTGATGCGCCACGAACAAGGATACTCCTGCGCGACTATTGCAGTGATATCGCAGCGCGCCGCTGGTCAGAACGAGCTTGCTCGCCGCGGCCACGGTCCCTCCTGAAGGTTTCCTGTGTCCGGCTCACGCCTGAACTGGCGGGGACCCGACCCGCGCCGTTATGCTAGACGCGCACGGCGGAAAATCCGCGGATCGCCCAGCCAAGGTACACAAAACACCATGCATGAATTTCCACCGGTAGCGCTGATCGGCGTGCCGACCGACATCGGCGCGGGCGACCGCGGCGCCTCCATGGGTCCCGAAGCGCTGCGCGTTGCCGGCATCGCCGAAGCGTTGACGGCGCGCGGACTCGAGGTCATCGACCGAGGCAACCTGTTCGGCCCGCTCAACCCGTGGCTGCCGCCGAGCGGTGGCTACCGTCACCTGCGCCAGGTGGTCGAGTGGAATCAGGAAGTGCTGCGCGCCGTGTCCGCGGAACTGGCAGCCTATCGGCTGCCGCTGATGCTCGGCGGCGACCATTGCCTGGCGATCGGCTCGATCACGGCTGTCGCGCAGCATTGCCGCGCGAACGGCAAAAAGCTGCGCATTTTGTGGCTCGACGCGCATGCCGATTTCAATACGTCGGTGCTGACGCCGTCGGGCAACATTCACGGCATGCCGGTCGCGTGCCTGTGCGGCAACGGCCCGCCGGAGCTGACCGAACTCGGCGGAAGCGCACCGGCCATCGCGGCCGACAGCATCCGCCAGATCGGCATTCGTTCGGTCGACGCTGGCGAAAAGCGGCTCGTGCGCGATTCCGCGATCGATATCTACGACATGCGCTACATCGACGAGATCGGCATGAAGCGCGTGATGGAGGAGGCTCTCGATGGCGTCGATTCCAATACGCATCTGCACGTCAGCTTCGATGTCGATTTCCTCGACCCCGACATCGCGCCCGGCGTCGGCACGACGATTCCCGGCGGGCCGAACTATCGCGAAGCGCAGCTGTGCATGGAGATGATCGCCGACACCGGGCTCATGGGCTCGCTCGACATCGTCGAACTCAACCCCGCGCTCGATCATCGCAATCAGACGGCAAGGCTGGCCGTGGACCTGATCGAGAGCCTCTTTGGGAAGTCGACCTTGATGCGCGAATAGCTCATCAACGTTGTCGCGGCCAGGATTGGCCGGGACCCGGACCAGCGGGTCGACCGCGCCGGTACCCGCCGAACCCTGCAGCCCCGCTATTCGAACCCGCTGAAGAAGATGTCGTCGGTTGTGTTGAGGCATCCTGCGGGAGCTGCAGTGATTGCCGGAAGCAGCACATCGTTTATTTGAGTGGGATGAAATTCCAGCAAGTCCTGCGTGCCCGCCGCGCAGCCTGACGTGTCAAAGTTGCAGTAGCTCATGATCGTTCCCGCGCCTGCGGCAGGACAGCTGGTCGCACCTGAATAGCAAGCGACCACCATGTTGTTGTAGACGGTGGATTCTCCGCTGAAGCACTTGTCGATCGTATTCGTTCCACCCGGTATGCCGGTAGACGCGTTGGTGCAATGCGTGTGATACGCGCCGAAATTGTGGCCCAGCTCATGACCAACCAGGAGTGCGTCGAACGAGCCGTCCGGGTCGATGTCGATGCTGGTGCAGACCTGGTCGATGTTGTAGCTGCCGACAGTGTCGGTATTTAGGAGCGTCCCTTTCTGGCAGTACTGGTTCACCCACGCAAGCCCTGACGTACTGCAGCCACTCGCATCGCTCGCAATCGCACCCGACAGCAGAACGGCAAATGCGCGCGACACGGCAGCCTCATTGGTCTTCCAGTAACTCGCAAAAATGTCGAGTTCCGCGGTCGACGCGCCCTCGGTGAAAGCCGAGTAGGGGTCTGTCCCGGGATTCGTGCGCAAGATGGTCGTGCCGATCTGCAGACGAACGAGAAGGTCTCGCTCGTACATCAGGTTCATCGTGTTGAACATGCCGGCGATCCAGTTCGCGGCACTGGCCGCATTGTTTGAAAACAGGCGCGACATGAACAGGCTGTCGGTATCGATCGCTACCGTCGCCAGCCGCAGTGCGTGCGACGCTATCGCTGTTGGACTTTGGATCGACGCCTTGGCCGGACTGCTCGCCAGCGCGTGTACATCCATGGGCTCATGGTCGTTGGCGCAACGGAAATCGAATTTATGGCCGGCTGCCAGCGTATCCAGCGCTTGTGCCGACAGGAGGTTCGCATTCTTGCCACCGCCGCGCTGGAGCGCGAACGTGCCTTCCGCGCCGGTGCCGCTGCCAGCAGCGAATGATCCGTCGCGGTTCAGCGCGATAGCCACCCGAGCGCTGCCGTCGTCGGAGTAGCCGCGCAGGAAGATCCGGTCGCTGCGCGCAATTTCCTTGCGGCCGCTCGCAGTTTCGACGTAGATGTGCGCGTCATTCGAGTAGATCGACACCGGTTCGAAACGGATTGTTGCCCGGCGCGTGGGGCCGGCAGGGAATCCGGCGACGACGAAAATGTCTCCGCTCTTCAACGCGGCAAGGCGCCCGAGCGTCGAACTGTCGAACGCATGGGCCGCGATTCCCGCTCCAGGCGCGCCGGCGATCAGCAGCGCGAATAGCACGATCAACGCAAATGGCCGTTTGTTCATGGCGTCCGGTGACCGATGGACGCCATGATTGTACGGCGAACGGCCGTGCACCGCATCGGGCGCGCAGCACCGCTCAAATGCGATGCGAATCCACGCAGTCAACCCGCCGGATCCGGCGCGAAGCCACCGTTCGGAAACGGCTGCGGCTCGACGGCGATCGGGCGTGGAGTCGGTATCACACCGCGCACGACGAGATTTCGGTAGCTGTCGTACCAGACCGAATCGACCTCGTCGGGACTCGAGCTTGCGCGTTCGAAGGTCGTGTAGCTGGCGTACGACGACTCGCGTGCGCCGTGCCCTGTCCCGAGCGATTCCTCGGGTTTCGGTGTGGGGCGCTGCGCGGCCAGGGAATCAGCACGAGCCGCTCCTGCCGGCGCATTCGCCGACTTGGCAGCTTGTGCCGCGCCCGCGGTTGCCGGAGCGGCCGGCGGTGGAGTGGCGGCAGCCGAATCGGCGGAACGCGGCTGCGATTCGGCTTCCTGCATCGAAATCTTGTCGTCGCGCTCGCGCCAGACCGGCGGCTTTTCGCGGAACACGGCGACGCCGATCACGCCGACGTTGTTCGGCCGGCCGGTCCGCGCAGCATAGCTGTTGTCGAGCGCGGTGAAATTGAACTGCGCGATTTCCGACATGTTCTTGCGCCAGCCTTCGACTTCGGTGCTCTGCCAGGCGTCGAGCACGTAGCCGGACTGGTTCGGATTCGCGGTCTGGCCGCTGATCGCGTTGACGCCGTCGACCGACAGGACAGTCAGCACGCGCGAGCTGGTGCGATTGTTCAGGCGCACCGAATAGCGGTGGCCGGGGACGCCGGCGATGTAGAGCTTGCCGTCGTGCCGGTGGGTCGGCAGCACCGAACCGGTATCGCGGTCGATCACGCTGACATCGACGAGCGAACCGGCGCGTGCGGCGGCAGAGATGGACAGGGCGACGGCGACGGCGGCGGACAACAGGGACTTCATGGCGACTCCTTCGTTGACTGGGTGAGAAGTGGAACGCAGCGGCGCGCCGGCCGGGGTTAAACGCGCCAGGAGCCCGGGAATGCGGCAGTGCAGCGATCCATCGCGTAAACTTTGAGTCCGGAAACCGCAGACCGACCCAGGGCATGAACAGCAAGACCAGAAGCCTCACCGGCATCACGACCACCGGCACGCCGCACCTCGGCAACTACGTCGGCGCGATCCGCCCGGCGATCGCGGCCAGCCGCAATCCCGGCGCCGAGTCGTTCTACTTCCTTGCCGACTATCACGCGCTGGTCAAGTGCGACGATCCGGCGCGTGTCCAGCAGTCGACGCTCGAGATCGCCGCCAGCTGGCTGGCCTGCGGCCTGGATCCGGAAAAAGTATATTTCTACCGCCAGTCCGACATCCCCGAGAT
>DASRTK010000353.1:0-3448 GCA_035655975.1 Rudaea sp. | reverse complement strand
CTTCTTCTCCGTGGATTTCGGCGCTCGCATAACGGCACGTACCGGCTTGCGCTGCGCACAGTTCGAACCCGATCGGCCCGTCGGCGCCGTATGCGACGAGGCCATCGGTTGCCTCGGCGAAGGTCACGGCGACGGCGTCGCGATCGTGCCGCGCCCGCTTGGGAACGGGACCCGACACGGGCAACGCACTTTCACCGTAGATCACATGCCGCGCCGCGCGCGCGAGACGGCGGCCGACTTCCTGCTTGTTGGCTGGATGGATGTCGTAGCGGTCTCCAATGTCGATCGTCACAGCCAGGCCGCTGCGCGCGTCGTCAGCGACGGCGAGCCGTTGCGCCTCGCGCATTTCCGCCCACTGGCTTTCGCCCGGACGGGTCGGCGCGCGCCCATAGTTCGCGAGCTGCACGACCAGCAGCGGCAGCTGCGCCCCGAAGTGCGCCCGCAGGTCGCTGCGCAGGCCATGCAACAGCGCGCGGTAGTGACCGGGATCGCCGGTATTCGATTCACCCTGGGCCCAGACCGCGCCGCGCACGCCATAGGGTCCGACTGGCGCGAGCATGCCGTTGTACAGCGTCGACACGCCGTAGGCCGACGTCCACGGCGCACCCGGCGGCCAGGCTGAACCGCGCGGCTCGGTGCGATAGCGCCACACGCCGTCGAGCGGCACGCTCGAGCCGTCGGAAAACTTCAGCGCGCGCGTCGAGGCCGGCCCGACGACGCCGCCACCCTTGTAGGTGTTCAGCGCGTTGATGACGATCGTGTTCTCGCCTGCGTGCAGCAACCCGCGCGGAAGTGCGTAGTCGCGCAGATCGCCGCCGTAGCTGCTGCCGACGAGGCGGCCGTCGACCCAGGTCTCGTCGATCTCGTCGATCGAACCGATCGCGAGCGTCGCGCCTTGCGCGGCCTGCGCAGCGCTCAGCGTCACGCTCGTCCGGTACCAGATCACGCCGTTGTAGTCGGCAAGAGCGGGCACGCCCCACTGCTGGTAGTCGCCAAGCGCCTTCGGCGCGTCGTGCCACTCGCCGGCCGGGCTGCGCGGATTCCACGGTTCGTCGTCCGCGGCGACGCCAGGCTGCGCATGCCACCATGCGGCCCAGCGCTCGCCCCAGCGCGCAGCCGCGCCGAGCGGATCGGTCGCGTACAGCGCGACGATGTCGAGCGCGGCATCGTAGCCGCCGATCGCGCGCAGTGCCGGTGCGCTCATCCACGCTTCGATGCGCGCGCCACCCCAGGCGTCGTTGATCAACCCCATCGGCACGGTGACGGTCTTCTGCAGCTCACGCGCAAAGTAGTAGCACGCGGCGGAAAACTCCGGAATGTTCTCCGGCGTCGTCGTCAGCCACGGGGCGGGCTGGACGAACGTGGCGAGCGGCACCGGACTCGTCGCGTCACGCACGGTCATCATGCGGATCTTGTCGTTGTGCGCGTCGGCCATCTCGGCGCGCGAGTCGAGCGTGCGCTTGACCTGCAGCACCATGTTCGACTGGCCCGAGCACAGCCACACGTCGCCGACCAGTACGTCGTTTGCGGTCTGCGTCGTGCCGGCGCTGGTCGCCGTCAATGCGTACGGCCCGCCCGCATGCAGGGCGGGCAATTGCGCTTCCCAGTGTCCGCTCTTGTCGGCGCGACTGCGCACGCGCTTGCCGGCGAAATCGACCTTCACGTTCTCGCCGGGCTTGGTCTGGCCCCATACCCGGATCGGCTGATCGCGCTGGACTACCGCGTGGTCCTGGAACATCGCGTGCAGCAGCGCTGGATCGGCCGGTGCGGCCCGTGCGACGTCCCCGAACGTGAGCGTGACCGCGCCCAGCGCGCTGAGGAAATGCACAACATTGCGAAGACGAAATTGCATGATTACCCGTGCCCCGGCGCGTACGGAAACGACAGCGCCTCGTAGTAGTCGAGCGAATGCGCCGGCGGAGCGAACCCCGCGGGCAACGGCAGCGCGTTGATGCTCTGGAAATACGCGATGCTGGCATCGCGCCACCACTGCGCTTCCTTCTCCTGGATCGCGAGGAATGCGCCGATCTGGGCGTAACGTTCGGCGTCGATCTTGCCGGCGAGTCCGCGCCAGGTTTCGCGCATCTGCTTCACCTGGTCGACTCCGCGCGTGTAGCGGTAGACCATTTCGTCCCACAGCGACCGTCCCGAACTCATGCGCCGGTCCCACGGCACGTGGTGGAACCAGAGCAGGAACTGCTCGGGCACGCGCTTGGCGTCGCCGAATTCCTGCGCGAGCGGCGATGCATACTGCGCGACCGCATTGCTGCCGGACGCACTGCGATCGAACCCGATGCCGTTGCGGTCGGCGCGGTGGTAATAGACCGGCGTCCAGTCGGCGCGCTTGCCGCTCGCGTCCCACGGCGCCGGACCGTAGTGATGATCGTGCGCCATAAGGTGGTGCAAGCCGAGCGGTGTCATGTAGTCGACTACGGCCTCGCGCGAACGCATCATCATGTCGACGACCGGCGCGACGAACGCAGCGTCGTTCGAGAACGTCATACGCACCCAGTCTTCCGCGATTGCGCGCGACGAGGCCGCCGGGTTCCAGGCGAGGCGACCGAACACGTACCAGTTGGCCTGGTCGAAATGCGAGCCGCTCCAGTTGCGGTCGGTGCCGATGTTGGCGACACCGGCCATGCCGGTCAGCCAGCTTTTCGGATGCCTGTCCTCGTACAGCGATCCGTCGATGACCTTCGCCACGGTCGAGCCCTTCCCGCGCGCGAACGTATCGGCCGCGAGCGTCTCCTCGTACATCGGTCCGAGGTAGGCCAGGTGCGTGGCGAAGCCCAGATACTCCTTCGTGATCTGGAACTCGAGCACCTGCGGCGTCTTCGGCATCGCGCCGAACAACGGATGGAACGGTTCGCGCGGCTGGAAGTCGATCGCGCCGTTCTTGATCTGGACCAGCACGTTGTCGCGAAACTTGCCGTCAAGCGGCACGAATTCGTCATAGGCCTGCTTGGCGCGGTCGTCCGGTTTCTCGTTTGCGTAGACGAAGGCGCGCCAGATGACGATGCCGCCGTGCGGCGCCAGCGCCTCGGCCAGCATGTTGGCGCCGTCGGCGTGCGTGCGGTCGTAGTCTTTCGGACCCGGCTGGCCTTCCGAGTTGGCCTTGACCAGGAACCCGCCGAAATCCGGAATGGTTTTGTAGATTTCGTCGGCCTTCTGGTGCCACCAGCGCCGCACTTGCGGATCGAGCGGATCGGCCGTTTTCAGGCCGCCGATCTCGATCGGCGCACTGAAACGGGCGCTCAGATACACGCGGATGCCGTACGGCCGGAACACGCCGGCCAGTGCCGCTGCCTTCTCCAGATACAGCGGCGTCAGGCTCAACGCGTTCGCGCGGACGTTGTTGAGCACGCTGCCGTTGATTCCGAGCGACGCGTTGGCGCGGGCGTAATCGGTGTAGCGCGGGTCGAGCCAGTCGGGCAGCTTGTGCCAGTCC
>DASRTK010000352.1:0-3602 GCA_035655975.1 Rudaea sp. | reverse complement strand
CCGACCCACCATGGCTTCGACCTGCAGGCGATCGCCGACGCGCTCGACGAGGCCGAAGAGGGCGAACGTCTGCGTGGCGCGAGCACGATCTCGCAGCAGACCGCGAAGAACCTGTTCCTCTGGAACGGGCGCAGTTTCGTGCGCAAGGGTCTGGAAGCGTACTTCACGGTGCTGCTCGAGCTGACCTGGCCGAAGCGGCGCATCCTCGAGGTGTACCTGAATATTGCCGAGTTCGGCGATGGCGTTTATGGCGCCGAGGCAGCGGCCCGGCAATTCTTCGGCAAGTCGGCGGGCCAGGTCGGCGCGCGCGAGTCGGCGCTGCTTGCATCGGTGCTGCCGAATCCGAAGAAGCTGCGCGCCGACCGACCATCCCCGTACGTCGCACGCCATGCAGAATGGGTCGAGCGGCAGGTGCGCCAGCTCGGCGGGGCGAACTACCTGCCACGCTGATCCCTTGCTTCCACAAGCGAAGATTGAACCACGGAGAACACGGAGAACACGGAGAAAGCAACAAGACAGTCAAGCAACGCACGGCCTTTGCCTTTTGCTCGTCATTCCGGCGAAAGCCGGAATCCAGTGTCTCTCTACCCGCCGCAAAAGGCGCTGGATCCCGGCTTGACCAGCTCCGCTGTCGAAAGACGCCGGGAGGACGGCTGGCCAGATACTTCCCCAATCGGTTTTTTAGCCACCGATAGCAATTCAATCCTATTTGAATTCCGTTACTTTCTCCGTGCTCTCGTGGTTCAGGCCTTCGCCCTTGCCTGACTCGAACGACGCCATGATCCACATCGCGAGCACTGCGCCGCCGCCCTGCGCCACGATGAACCCGGGCACGTCGAGCGGACGGATGCCGGCGAACGTCGTCGTCAGCGCACGGGCGATTGTCACGGCCGGATTGGCGAATGACGTCGAAGCCGTGAACCAGTACGCAGCCGCTATGTAGGCGCCTACCAACGCCGGAACCGCCTGCGGACGCGAGCGTTGGCCGAGCAGAATCGTCAGCAGCAATCCGCACATCGCTACTGCCTCGCTCAGCCACTGTGCGGTTCCGGTGCGCGCCTTGGTGCCGAGTTGCAGTGGTGCCAAGTCGAACATCAGGTGCGCGAGGACGACACCGGCGACGGCACCGGCAATCTGCGCACAAATATACATTGCCGCATCCTGGCGCGGCAGCGCGCCGCGCCAGGCGCATGCAAGGGTGACCGCGGGATTGAAGTGCGCGCCGGATACGGGGCCGAGCAATTCGATCAGCACCCACAAACCCAGGCCCGTCGCGGTCGAGTTCGCCAGCAGCGCGACAGCCATGTTGCCGGCGGCGAGCATCTCGCCCATGTGTCCGGATCCGACCACGATCGCCAGCAGCGCGGCGCTGCCAAAGAACTCGGCGAAGCAACGCCGGCGCAACGAACTCATGTCGCCGGCGGCGCGCTGCCGCAGAGTTCGTTCAGCAGCTTGTGCACGCGCCGTTCGATCTCGTCGCGCACGCCGCGGAACCCGGCATCGTCGAGCAGCCTGGGGTCGGGCAGCGCCCAGTCTTCGCGGCGCCCAGCCGCTACCCATGGACACGCGTCGCCGCAACCCATCGTCACGACCGCGTCGAACGGCTCGGCGCCGATTTCATCGAGCGACTTCGAATGTTGCGCGCTCAGGTCGATGCCGCGCTCGGCCATGAATGCAATTGCGCGCGGATTGATCTGCCCGGACGGGCGAGATCCCGCCGAGCGCGCGTCGACTTGGCGTCCGCCGTGTACGCGCGCGAATGCCTCGGCCATCTGGCTGCGGTTGGAGTTTTCGACGCAGACAAACAATACGCGCGACATCGCGACGCTCAAGCGCAGCAGGATGGCGGATTCGCAGCCACCGCGGGACCGCAGCAGGCAGCGACGGATTTTTCCGGCCCGGTCGCGCGCGGACCGCAGCATGCTCCGGCGCCTGCCTGCGTTGCCTCCGTGGCCGAAGTTTCGGCCGATGGCGCGTAATACGTCGTCGCCTCGCCGTGAGTATGAAACGTCTCCCAGCGCAGGCCCTGCGGATCTTCGGCCCAGTACTTGTCCGAATGCGCGTAGCAGCAGGTCGTGCCGACTTCGGTCAGACTGATCGCCTCGGCTGACTTCAGGCGCGCGCCGATCGCCTCCAGCGCTGCGCCATCATCGGCCTGGATGCCGAGATGATCGACACCGGCAACGCGATCGCGTTTCGAGATCGCGAAGTTGATGCGCGGGTCGTCGAGCATCCACTTGGCATAGTCTGGTTTGACGACCGCCGGGCCGGAGCCGAACAGCTGCGAATAGAATGTGATGCTGCGGTCCAGATCAGTGACGTTTACGTGCACGTGAAAGCGGTTCATTGGCGGCTCCTGCGTTTGGCCAAGGGCGGTGACGGACCGCAAGCGCTGGCCGGTGCGCACCCGGCGCCGGCGCAGCAGTTTTCGGTCAGATAGGAAATCAGCGCATTCATCTGGCCGTAATCGGCCCGGCACCAGATGTTGCGGCTGACGCGCCGGTCGCGGATCAGGCCCGCGCGCCGCAGCGTGTTCAGATGATTGCTGAGAGTGGCGCCGGCATGGCCCGTGCTCTCCTGCAGCGAGCCGACCGTGAGGCCGTCGTTGCCGGCCTGCACGAGCAGGCGAAACAACTCCAGCCGATGCGAGTGTGCCAGAGCCTTGAGCGCGGCGATCGTCTTTTTAGATTCCATAGTTCCAGAAGTATGGAATCAATTTTGCGCTTGTCAAGTCACGAGCGCAGCCGGGCGCGATTTCGACTTGTCATGCGCATGCGCTAGCATGCGAATCGTCGCCTGCCAACCGCCACGCCATGGCCAGACTCTGCGTCGTCGTACCCGCCTACAACGAGAGCGAAAGCCTGCGGGCATTCCATTCGCGGCTTACGGCGGTGCTCGACCAGCTCGATGTCGACGGCGAAGTGCTGTATGTCGACGACGGCAGCCGCGACGACAGCTACGCGATCATGTCCGCGCTGCGCGAGTCCGACCCGCGCGTGGCAACGCTCAAGCTGAGCCGCAACTTCGGCAAGGAACTGGCGCTGACCGCGGGCCTCGACGCTGTCGATGCCGACGCCGTCGTCATCATCGATGCCGACCTGCAGGATCCGCCGGAGCTCATTCCGCTGCTCGTGCAACACTGGCGTGAAGGCTACGACGTCGTCTACGGAACACGATCGACCCGGGCCGGTGAAACGCGCCTGAAAAAATTCACGTCGGCCGCGTTCTATCGTGTCATGGAGCGCCTCAGCGCGACGCCGCTGCCGCGCGATACCGGCGACTTCCGGCTCATGAGCCGGCGCGCGCTCGATGCGCTGCGCCAGCTGCGCGAGCGCCAGCGCTTCATGAAGGGCCTGTTTACCTGGGTCGGCTTCAAGCAGAAGCCGGTCGTGTACGAACGCGATCCGCGCCATGGCGGCAGCAGCAAGTTCAACTACTGGCGTCTGTGGAACTTCGCGCTGGAAGGCATCACGTCGTTTTCCGGCGCGCCGTTGAAGGTCGCGACCTACATCGGCCTCGCCGCCGCCATGTTGTCGTTCGTCTTTGGACTGTGGGTGCTGGGCAAGGCCCTGCTGTTCGGCGATCCGGTGCGCGGATATCCG
>DASRTK010000351.1:0-5409 GCA_035655975.1 Rudaea sp. | reverse complement strand
CGTGACGCAGACAGCGGCGATGAGGCTGCACAGCAGCAGCAGACTTCGCAGGCTACGCATCATGATTTAAGGCTCAGCGTGGAACCTGTGCGACGAAACGCAGGCGCGGATCGGCGTTCAGACGCGCGATGATCTGTTGCGCGCGTGCGTGTGGCACGGCAAGCGTCGCCACGCCATGCTCGGATGGCCCGCTGAGCACGCGCACCTGCGCATCTGCGGCCAGTTGCGTCAACGCGGCCGCGTCGACTCCGGCAGCGACGTCGACGCGGACAAGGTCGGCATCGGCCGCTACCGGCTCGACCGCCGCCGTTGCGGTCAGCGTCTGATACGGACCGACTCGGGTGCCGGCGTAAAACGTCGCTGCACCCAGAGTGACTATCGCCGAGGCCGCGATCGCGAGCCAGCGTGCCGTCATCGGCACATAGGCGATCGCCCGGCTCGGGCCCATCTGCGCGCGCAGGCGCTGCAGGTTCGAGCCCATGTCCGAGGCCAGCGTCGGCTCGTCGACCAGCGCCTCGCGCAGCGCATGCAGCTCACGCCGCTGGCGATTCGCTTCGAGGTCGGTCGCGAGCAACACGCGCACGCGTTCGCGCTCAATCTCGTTCAACGTGCCGTTTTCGTTCCAGGGCAACAGTTCGCGCACTGCATCGCGGGTATCAAGAGTATTCATGGCATCAGTCCCCCAGCAGATGGCCCAGAAGCGGGCGCAGTTTGGCGCGAGCGTGGAACATGCGCGATTTCACCGTGCCCACCGGGCAACCCAGGATCTGCGCAATTTCCTCGTACGAGCGGTTGAAATGGAATGTCAGGTCTACGACCGCGCGATGGTCCGGCGGCAGGCAGGCGACCGCCTGGCGAATCTCCGCGTGCAGGGCCTCGCGGTCGACCGTTTCGGGCATCTGCAGTTCGATTTCCGGCACGTCGTCCAGCGATTCTGCAGTGTGGCGGCCGTCGCGCGCCAGCGCCTTGAGCGACTTGCGGTAGGCGATGCCGAATATCCAGGTCGACACCTGCGCGGCTGCGCGATACTCGCTGGCGCGGCGCCACACGACCATCATCGTTTCGTTGATGACGTCTCCGACCAGATGGATGCGGCCGGTGACGCGCAGGCTGAAGCGAAAAAGGCGTTCGTAGTAGCGGCGATAGAGCCGTTCGAATGCCTCACGATCCCCGCGCACCACGGCGGCGAGGCAAGCAGCATCGTCTGCAGCCTCGGCGCTGTCGGGCGCAGTATTTGGGCGAAACCGGTCGTTCGGTGATTTCATGGAGACTTCAGCTCGCAAGGCTGCCCCCGTTCGGGCAACAGTTAACCTGCAGGTTGAGTTCCTCGAGAAGGAAGATCGGTTCAATGATAGTCCTCCAGCTCCGCCGGTTCGCGCGAAAGGTGTAGCGCCAGGTCTTGGCCGCATTCTCACAAAGTATTGAAGAGTAGCTTGCATACTATTGGTTTATATACATAAGTAGGTAAATGAGACCGCGGGGCGCGGCGGGCGCCCACGCGGCCTGCCGTTCACCCGTCAATGCTGCGGACGGGTACAGGCAACGTCGTACTGCGACACACTGTTAGGGTTTTTCGAGTTTTGCGGCTGCTCGCCGGCGTAGTGCGTACCGGCCACGCCGTCAGGATTGAACGCCGAACCAGGCGCCGAGATCGAGTGACCCGGCTGATTCGGTGTGTCCTCGCAGCTCGCGTTCGGCTGTCCGGTGGAGCGCGCGGTCCGCGTGGACTGGGCCGTTGCCGTGGTCGGCTTCGTGGCAGCGGTGGTTTGCATTGTCGTGCCGGCGCGCGTCGTCATGCCGCTTGACTGCGTCGCGCTTCCCGCCCGCATCGTGCCTGCCGAATGCATCGTGTCCGCCCGCATCGTGCCCGCGGTGTTATGTTCGCGCGCTCCGCCCGCCGCGAAGGCGGCGGCGGAAACAAGCGACAGCGTGCACGTCGCCACCAATGTCGTGATCGATTTCAGGTTCTGAGTACTCATAGCGATCTCCTTGCACAAATGCATGTGCGTATTTCTATAGTTCTGATCGTCAACACGATGCCGTACCGGTTTCTCGGCATCACTGGCGTCAGCAATGATCGACTCCCAGATGTCGTAGGGGACCCTTCTGGAGTCCCGAGTCGGCAAAGTGCACAGACTCGGCTTGCACGAACCGAACGTTCAACCCATCGATTCGCCTTTCGGCGCATCCTTGCTTTAGTAATTGCCCGGAAACGCTTCACACGTTCACTTGGTGGCATACCCCATACACCAGCCGTTCACATTGACGGCGTTGCCGGGATACAACCGGCAAGGCGCGTATTGCCCACCCGAGCCGGCTTGGAAGAACTTGCAGTTCGCACAACGCTGTTCGGGCGCATGCTTCGGGAACTTGTGGGCGTCGACCGAGCTGGTGTCTTCGGTGTAGCCGAGCGACGCCGCGGCCGGATTTGCATCGGTCAGGTGCGGCAGTTCTTCTGCAGCAGACAGCAGCCCAAGCCGCGATGTTCCCGCGCAGACGATTGTTCCTGCGATGAGCCGCAGCATGCCGCGCCGGGTGGATTGTCGGTTGTATACATTTGCCATGATGACCTCGCTGAACTGCCGCTAAATGGCAGTCCACAGGAAAAGGAACAGCGTGTTGTTGTCGTGAGCGCTGCGGCCGAAGCCGTCGTAGTTGCTCGACGAGCCGTTGAACTTGTCGTAGGCGGTGTACTGAACGCCGATGCGCAGGTTGGCCCACGGTGAGTGCCACGAATCGGCTGCGCCGTACGGCGTCCAGTCGGCCTGGATGATCGTGCCGGAGCTGTTGGGTTTTCCGGTTCGGCTGCCGCTAGCCGGTTCCGGCGCGTACAGGCCGGCATCGGTGCTGCCGTCGATCGAGAAACGGCTTAGCGTGACGCCGTAATGCGCGTCGTAGTAGTAGGACGCGTTGATCGAAGTCGAATCGAGGTGATCGGACGTATTCGCTGCGGCGCCCGTGGCGAACGATGCATTGCGATCCTGATGCTCGTGCGTGTACGTGCCGTTCAGTGTGAACACGTGCGGGCCCATGTCGAGCAGCTGCAGCGTGCCGTCGATGCCGACGTCGTTGTACTTGTCGGACGGCCCCGGCGCGCGATCGGGATGCACATTTGCATTCAAGCCGAACGCGCCCAGCGACCACGAATATCCCTTCCCGTCGTGCGAGTAGGCGACGCGCCAGTACGGTGCGATGCCGGAGATCTTGCCGGCGCTGTCCTCGACGTTTACCGCGTCCAGAAATCCGCGCGACAGCGAGCCGTAACCGCCGAGTTCCGCGTACCAGGAATTGTTGAAGAATCCGTAGCCGCTGATGCCGAGAACCTGATGCTCGAGCCCGCCGTCTACGAGCGGTGCAGCTGCCATCTCCGGCACAAGCTCGGATGCCATGTACGGGAAGCGCCACGCCGGTACCGTGTTCCACACGTCCGAAACGGTCGGGTTGTTGTTGACAGAGACGCCGAATATTGCCGGCTTGTCACCGATCTTCAAAGGCGTCGCGTAGCGGACATCGACGTTGTCGAGCGTGACGAGCCGGTCGATATCCGAATACGTGACCTGCGCGAACGATCCGACATGGTCGGAAAGACGCCCGGCCAGGAACAACGACGCCTCCTGCACCGAGAAGTTGTCGTTGGCGCCATCGTGCGGTCCGGCGTTGTCGGGCTGATCGGCCTTGGTGTGCGTGTACGAGGCGACCAGCATCGCCGCAAGCGGGATGGAACTGGAGTCTGGCGCGGCGAGTGTGTATCCGCCGAGCTTGAACGAGCGGCCAAACGGCGTCAGCTGCGGGCCGTACCCGCCGATGTGGCACGTGCTGCATGGCTGACCGGTCTGCTGGGCGAAGCTTGGCAGCGCGAGCGCATTTGTCGCGAACGTCAGCGCGCCGAGTGCAGCCGACATCCAGCGCAGCGCACGTCGCAAAAGCCACAATGACGCATTTGTTTTGTTGTTGCCAGACTGCACGACTTCCTCCGCACACATTCTTCGGGCAGAAGGCACCCGTATGGCACCGTCTGCGCCATTGCTCCTGGCCCCTGGTATTCAGGCGTGGCTCGGTCGAGCGACACGCGTTGTGTGGGATGAGTCCTCCTGCCTGACTAATCGGTTCAAGTCAGGCTCGGGTGCATTCACGCGCGGGCAGGGATGCATGCGTTCGGGCCCACGGCAGCGGCATGGCGCGTCGTTGATCAGGATCAAGAAGGTCTGGCGTATGATCGCCGACACTCACAAACGAAAGTGTGGGTCCGCCCGCCCGGTCCTAATGTTCCTGGAGTACAGGAAGTGGTAATGCCGTTTCGCCGTCGCCACCGTCGCTGGATCGCGTTGATCGCGCTGTTCGGGTTGCTGTTCCAGCAACTGGCGATGGCTGCTTACGCCTGTCCTGTTGACGGCAATGGTGTGACCGGCAGCGTGGCAGCGCAAATGCCGCCATGTCACGCGACGGGTACGGCCGACAAATCGCGCTGCCATCAGCATTGCCATCCGCTCGCGCAGACATCGGATCACGCAGCAACGCCAGCCTTGCCGCCGGCGCTGCTGCCGCCGACGCGGTGGCTGCGAGAGCCGGTCGCGCTCGTCGGCGGGCGCGACTTCACCGAGCGCAATCTCCAGGCGCGCAGCAATGCGCCTCCGCTGACGATTCAGCACTGCACGTTCCAGATCTGAGCCCCGACCGCAAGTCCCGTGGCGCCGCGCCGCGCGCGGCACGTCACCGCTTGCCGTCGGAGCTGTCATGCAAAGTACACACGTGGATTGTTATACAAGGGGCCGGTATTGCCGGCGCTTGCTGGCGCTTGCCCTCGCGCTGGCGGGGCCGTCCGTGGCATTTGCTGCGGCCGTCGACACCCCATTGCCTCTGCTCGAGGCTGTGCGCCTGGCGGATGCGGAGGCCCCTGCGATCGGCGCGCGTCGGGCCGCCGTGGAATCGGCCAACGACGCGATCACACCCGCCGGCGCATTGCCGGATCCGCAACTCGTCGCCGGCATCGAAAACCTGCCGGTGAACGGCAGCGACGCGTTCAGTCTCACGAACGATTTCATGACGATGCGCAAGATCGGCGTCATGCAGGAAATCCCGGGCGGCGACAAGCGTCAACTCCGCACCGAGCGCGCGCAGGCAGTGGCCGCGCGCGAACAAGCGTTGTTGAGAAGCGAGCAACTGTCGATCCGCGAGTCGGTAGCCCGCGCCTGGATTGCGCGGGCAACGGCCGAACGACGGCTGGAACTGCTCAAGACATTGGTCCCGCGTGCACAGGCCGAAGTCGCCGCGGCAACGGCGGCACTGAGTGCCGGACGCGGCTCGGCCGCGGACGGAATTGCTGCCAAATCTGCGCAAGCAATGCTCTCCGATCGGATCAGCCTGGCGGAGCGCGAAGTCGCCGATGCTCGTTCGGACTTTGCCCGCTGG
>DASRTK010000350.1:0-3306 GCA_035655975.1 Rudaea sp. | reverse complement strand
GATCGCGCGCACCTGCTCGACCGGATCGACACCGTCGACCTGCGGCGCGATATCGACGACGTGCAGCAGCAGGCGCGTGCGTGCCACGTGCTTGAGGAACTGGATGCCAAGTCCGGCGCCTTCGGCCGCGCCTTCGATCAGGCCCGGAATGTCGGCAATCACGAAGCTCTGATCGGTGCCGATGCGCACGACGCCAAGATGCGGCTGCAGTGTCGTGAACGGATAGTCGGCGACGCGCGGCGTGGCCGCCGACACGGCGCGGATAAATGTGGATTTTCCGGCATTCGGAAATCCGAGCAGGCCGACGTCGGCCAGGACCTTCAATTCCAGACGCAGCGCGCGCACGTCGCCCGTCGTCCCGGGAATCGCCTTGCGCGGCGAGCGGTTGACCGAACTCTTGAAGACCATATTGCCGGCGCCCCCGCGGCCGCCGAGCGCGACCTGCAGGCGCTGGCCGTGCGTGGTCATGTCGCCGATCAGTTCATCGGTGTCGACGTTGATGACGCTGGTGCCGACCGGCACGCGAATGATCGCGTCCTCGCCTTTCTTGCCGGCCATCTGCCGGCCCATGCCGTTTTCGCCGCGCTGTGCATGGAACGTGCGCTGATGGCGGAAATCGACGAGCGTGTTCAGGCCCTCGTCGGCAAGTATCCAGACGCTGCCGCCATCGCCGCCATTCCCGCCATCCGGCCCGCCGAGCGGAATGAATTTCTCGCGCCGGAAGCTCACGCAACCGTTGCCGCCGCTCCCGGCATGCACGGTGATTTCTGCTTCGTCGACGAATTTCATGGGGGCGGGGGCGAGGGATGAGGGGCGAGGGGCGAGTAAGAGCGCAGAGCCAAGGATAATCTAACGATGGTGGACCGAGAGAATGGTTCGCAAGAGCCGGAGGCGGGGCAAATCACTGACCAGCGGGATTCCGGTCTTTTCCCTCGCCCCTCGTCCCTCGTCCCTAGAAAAACAAAGCCCCGCACGAGGCGGGGCTTTGTCTTTCTCTTGGCGAACGCGTTATTCCGAAACGACGCCGACGGTGCGGCGGTTCTTCGCGCCCTTGATGCTGAACTTGACCTTGCCGTCGACCAGCGCGAACAGCGTGTGGTCACGGCCCAGGCCAACTCCGGCGCCCGGATGGAACTGGGTGCCGCGCTGGCGCACGATGATGTTGCCGGCCTCGACAGCCTGACCGCCGTAGATCTTGACGCCGAGGTACTTGGGATTCGAATCGCGGCCGTTACGTGTACTGCCGCCTGCCTTCTTATGTGCCATGACTGATTACTCCTGGTTCGCCTTGGTGCCGGAGATACCGGTGATTTCGATCTCGGTATAGCTCTGGCGATGCCCCATCTGCTTCATATGGTGCTTGCGGCGACGGAATTTGATGATGCGGATCTTGTCGGCGCGGCCGTGGGCCTTGATCGTGGCGCCAACGCTGGCGCCCGCGACGTGCGGCGCACCGACGCTGATACTGTCGCCCTCGCCGAGCAGCAGCACCTGGTCGAACGTGACCGCGGCGCCGACATCGGCTTCGAGCTTCTCCACACGCAGGGTTTCCCCCTGCATGACGCGGTATTGCTTACCGCCAGTTTTGATGACTGCGTACATTTCGGCATTCCTCTGTAGTTATTCTGACATCTGCCTTGCGGCGCCCTTCAGCGGCTAAGCCGCGAAAAAGGCCCAAAATAATAACGGGTTATGGACTTGCAGTCAAACCCGATGCCCCCATCAAGTGCTGAGCTGCCGATGCTGCGCGGCATGGCGCCAAGCGGAATCGCCGGCCGGCGCAGCTTGTTCATGTGGCGGGGTCGTTGCTGGATTCCCTTCTCCCGCTGGCGGGAGAAGGTGGCGCGAAGCGCCGGATGAGGGTGGCGCCGGGCATTCTCGCACTTCCCAACGCCACCCTCACCCGCCGCTTCCGCGGCGACCTCTCCCGCCAGCGGGAGAGGTGAAGCGGCACCCTGCTTGTCAGAGGACATCTGCAACGACCATCTGCGGGCCGCCGGGAGTTGTGTGAACAGCCCTAAAGCCCCGCTCCGCGCTATACTACTTCGTTCACCGGAATTCGCAGGACCATGGACTTTATCCGCATCCGCGGCGCACGCACGCATAACCTGAAAAATATCGATCTCGACCTGCCTCGCGACAGCCTGATCGTGATTACCGGCTTGTCCGGTTCAGGCAAATCCTCGCTCGCGTTCGACACGATCTACGCCGAAGGCCAGCGCCGCTATGTCGAGTCGCTGTCGGCCTACGCGCGCCAGTTCCTGTCGGTCATGGAGAAACCCGACGTCGACCACATCGAGGGCCTGTCGCCGGCGATCTCGATCGAGCAGAAGTCGACTTCGCACAATCCGCGCTCGACCGTCGGCACGATCACCGAGGTGTACGACTATTTGCGCCTGCTGTTCGCGCGTGTCGGCACGCCGCGCTGCCCGGACCACGGCATCCCGCTCGAAGCGCAGACCGTCAGCCAGATGGTCGATGGAACGCTCGCGCTGAATCCGGAACACCGCTACATGCTGCTGGCGCCGGTTATCCGCGAGCGCAAGGGCGAACATCTTCAGGTTTTCGAGCAGCTGCGCGCGCAGGGTTTCGTGCGTGCGCGCGTCGACGGCACTCTGCATGAGCTCGATGTCGTGCCGGCGCTGACATTGCGCCAGAAGCACACGATTGAAGCTGTGATCGACCGGTTCCGCCCGGCTGAGGACATCAAGCAGCGCCTCGCCGAATCGTTCGAGACGGCGCTGCGGCTTGGCGACGGGATCGCGCTTGTTGTCGATTTGGATGACGAGAAAGCGGCGCAGGTCACCTTCTCGTCACGTTTCTCGTGCCCGATCTGCGACTACTCGCTGCCGGAACTCGAGCCGCGCCTGTTCTCGTTCAACTCGCCTGTCGGCGCCTGCGGAACCTGCGACGGCCTAGGCGTGACTCAGGTGTTCGATCCGGCGCGCGTCGTCGTGCATCCGAATCTCAGTCTTGCCGCCGGTGCGGTGCGCGGCTGGGACCGGCGCAATATGTACTATTTCCAATTGATACTTTCGCTGGCACGGCACTACAAGTTCGACATCGACACGCCTTGGGAACAGTTGCCCGAAGGCATCCAGCACGCCGTGCTGGTCGGTTCCGGCGACGAGCAGATCGGCTTCCGCTACCTGACCGAGGCCGGCGGCAGCGTCACGCGCAAGCACCGCTTCGAGGGCATCGTGCCGAACCTCGAGCGCCGCTACCGGGAAACCGAGTCGCAGGCGGTCAAGGAAGAGCTGTCGCGCTTCATCAGCGTGCGGGCCTGCCCGGCATGCCAGGGCATGC
>DASRTK010000349.1:0-8550 GCA_035655975.1 Rudaea sp. | reverse complement strand
GTCCATTGCCTTGGCGACCTTGATTCCAGGATTCGACTGCCGGTTCCAGTACAGGCGCACAAAATCCTCGAAGCTGATGTCGGCGCCCCACGCGCGGACATACTTGCGATAGTTCTGCCAGATCTGGGCCGAATAGCACATGGTGTCGTTCCACGACTGAAGCGATGCGACATGTTACCGCCACTGGGTTGTCGAGGAAGACCCGCCGGTCGACTGTGCCGGGTCGACCGGGAGCGCCGTTACCACTTGTTTACTCAGGAACGTGATCTGCGTCGCAGCAAACATCACTTCGTAACCTGCACGATTCTATCGCCAACAGGGGGCGAGCAATGTCTGATGCAGATGGGGTGACCGACGAGCAGGCTCGTTGGTTGAGGGCTCTGCTTGAGAGCCGGCCGAAGAGGAATGCCACCGGGCCCGTCAGGATGCCCGACGAGGTGCATCGCGCCTTGTTCGAGAAGGGTTTGATCCAGTGGAAGCGCGGCGTGATGGAAATTACGCTCGAGGGAATCCATCTGGTGGCGCGGCGACCGCCCCTGCCGGATTGACGAGGCTATCCGTATGCTCGATTCGCACGAATTGACCAGCGAAGAAATGCAGTGGCTCCTGGCGATCAGTCGCGGTTCTCTCAGCAAGGAGGCGGCTGATCGACGCGTGCCCGACGTCGTTCGCGATTCGTTGATCGCCAAGGGCCTGGCGCGCTGGAAGCTTGGGTCCTTCGGAATCACCTCGAGCGGCGAAGCCTCCGTGGCGCGGCGGCGCGCCGCTCGTGCTTCTGCAGGCTGAGACTCCACCGCGAAGCAGCCGTTCGCGCTGAGACTGGCGCCGTCCGCGGACTGTTTCTCGCCGTGGTCTTCCTTGCTGGAACCGGATTGCTCAACCTCGACTCGGCTCGACACCGATCGCAGCCGAATCGAGGCGTCGGGACGACGCCCAACTGACAGCTTTTCGATCACGCAAGGTCGAAGCGATCCAGGTTCATCACCTTGTTCCATGCCGCGACGAAGTCGTATACGAACGCGGCTTTTCCATCGCTTGATGCATAGACCTCGGCGAGTGCGCGCAGTTGCGAGTTCGAGCCGAACAGGAGATCGGCGATCGTGGCCGTCCATTTGAGTTCGCCCGACCTGCGGTCGCACCCTTCGAACACGTTCGCATCCCCTTCCGACCGCTGCCACGTCGTGCGCATGTCGAGCAAGTTGACGAAGAAATCGTTGGTCAGCGCGCCAGGATTCTTCGTGAATACGCCGTGCCTGGAGTGGCTGGCGTTCGCGTCGAGCGCGCGCATGCCGCCGACGAGCACGGTCATTTCCGGCGCCGTCAGGTTCAGCAGATCGGCCTTGTCCACGAGCAACTCGGGGGTCCGCTTCTCGAAGCCTTTGCGCACGTAATTGCGGAATGCATCGCCGATCGGTTCCAGGACGGCGAAGGATTCGACATCGGTCTGCTCCACCAGGGCATCCATGCGGCCCGGCGCGAACGGCACGGTGATGGCATGACCTGCCTTCTTCGCCGCAACTTCGATCGCGGCGCCGCCGCCGAGCACGATCAGATCGGCGAGCGAGACCTTCTTGCCGTCTCTTTGCGCACCGTTGAAGTCGTTCTGGATCTTCTCGTAAGCCGCGAGCGTGGTGGCGAGTTCGGCGGGGCTGTTGACCTCCCAATCCTTCTGCGGCGCGAAGCGGATGCGCGCGCCGTTGGCGCCGCCGCGGCTGTCGCTCTTGCGGAACGTCGAGGCCGACGCCCACGCCGCGCTCACGAGTTGCGGGATCGGGATGCCGGCGTCGAGGATTTTTGCTTTCAGCGCGGCGATGTCCTGGCTGTCGACCAGCGCATGATCCACCGCCGGAATCGGGTCTTGCCAGATCAGGTCCTTCTTCGGCACCAGCTTGCCGAGATAGCGCGAGACCGGGCCCATGTCTCGGTGCGTGAGCTTGAACCAGGCGCGCGCAAACGCATCGGCGAATTCCTTCGGGTTCGCCATGAAGCGGCGCGAAATCTTCTCGTAGGCAGGATCCAGGCGCAGCGCGAGATCGCTGGTCAGCATCATCGGTTGATGGCGCTTGTTCTGGTCGTGCGCATCTTCCACCGTGTCGGCGCCGGCATTGCCCTTTGGCTTCCACTGATTCGCGCCGGCCGGGCTTTTGGTCAGTTCCCAGTCGTAACCGAACAGCGTTTCGAAGTAGCCCATGTCCCATTTCGTAGGATTCGGCTTCCACGCGCCTTCCAGTCCGCTGGTGATTGCGTGTGCACCTTTGCCGCTCTCATGCGCGCTTTGCCAGCCCAGACCGAGGTGCTCGATGTTCGCACGTTCCGGCTCGGGGCCGACCAGTTTCGCGTCGCCCGCGCCGTGCGCCTTGCCGAAAGTATGACCGCCCGCGATCAGCGCGACCGTTTCCTCGTCGTTCATCGCCATGCGCTTGAACGTCTCGCGGATGTCGCGCGCGGAGCCGAGCGGATCGGGCTTGCCGTTCGGACCTTCCGGATTCACGTAGATCAGACCCATCTGCACGGCCGCCAGCGGATTGGCCAGTTCGCGATCGCCGCTGTAGCGTTCGTCGCCGAGCCAGGTGGCTTCCGGGCCCCAGTCGATGTTCTGCGGTTCCCAGATGTCGCGGCGCCCGCCGCCGAAGCCGAACGTCTTGAAGCCCATCGATTCGAGCGCGACGTTGCCGGCGAGAATCATCAGATCCGCCCACGACAATTTGCGGCCGTACTTCTGCTTGATCGGCCACAACAGGCGGCGCGCCTTGTCGAGATTGCCGTTGTCCGGCCAGCTGTTGAGCGGCGCGAAACGCTGCTCGCCGGCGCTCGCGCCGCCGCGGCCGTCATGGATGCGATACGTGCCGGCGCTGTGCCAGGCCATGCGGATGAACAGCGGGCCATAGTGGCCGTAGTCGGCCGGCCACCAGTCCTGCGAATCGGTCATCAGCGCGTGCAGATCCTTGACGACGGCATCGAGATCGAGCGTCTTGAATTCTTTCGCGTAGTCGAAATCCTCGACCATCGGATCGGACAACGACGAATGCTGATGCAACATGCCCAGATTGAGCTGGTTCGGCCACCACTGCGTATTCGTCGGTCCCCTGCGCGCGGCGCCGGGGAACGGGCAATTCGATTCGGCTGTCATCCTTCTCTCCTCAGGAAATTCTACCAGGCAGTCCCTGCATGATGATGTAAGACCGGCCGCCAGGTGAAATTGTTTCTGGCGATGACATTCATTGAAATGCTCGATCGCAGGCCGGTCGGCGAGCTGGCTCCATGCTGGTGGCTCTACCGGCTGCACAAACGCGCGCACTGCGTCAGTGGCGACGGCGCTGTTGGACCATGGAATTTGCAAGACGCAGGAAGCAGGGCCGGTTTGGCCGATGCAAGGAAGAAAACGCGTCTACCCTGGACGCCAGCTGTTCCTTAGTTGTTACTGTTCAAACCCCCTGAAATCAAAGGTGTCGCGAAATATGCCGTCCGTGGTGCCGACCGGGGCACCTTCCGCGATCCAGTCATACACCGCGGCCATTTGTTCGGGAGTCAGCGTGCCGGAGGGAAATCCGTACGGCATGCGGCTACCTACCCCGGGGGAATCGCAATTTATTTTCCGGAACAACAGACTTTGCTCGGGTTGATTCGGGACCACGTACATGATGCTCGGATCCTCATCGGCGGCCACGTTGACAAGATTCCCCCACGACACGCCAGCGGTCAAATCCAGATTGCCGGCCGGGCCCTGATCCACGGCCACATGGCAATCGGTGCACGCATTGCCCATGCCGTCGAAATTCCCGAAGAAGCCCTGGATTGCCGCGCCGTACTGAATGCCGCTGAATGTCGGAGGCACTCCGGAAATGTCCGTGCAGCCACTCGGTGGAGTTTGTCCGACGGCCATGCGCGACAGCGCCAGCGTCATCAATGCACTCGCGCAGGACATCAGCAACAGGCAAATGTGGAACTGATGTCTTGCAAGCCACGGCATAGACCGGCTCAGACAAAGCCCAGATTGCTGCTGCCAAAATTCCCGAGGTTCGGGAAGATCGTGCCGACACTGGTGCCACTGACGCCCAGCCAGGACGCAATCGTCGCCGCATACTGGTCGACACTGATGCCCGGAATGCATTGTCCACGCGAAAACGTCATGACGCCGTCGTTGAACGTCTGATCGGGAAAGCCCTTGATCTTGCCGCTGCCGTCGCTGTAGAGCTTGCCGCCATTGACCGCGCCACCAAGGACCATCTGTACCGCGCCCCAGCCGTGATCGGAACCTGCGCCGTTGGATTGCAACGTCCTTGCAAATTCTGAAGCGGTAAACGCGACGACGTCGCCTTGCGCGCTCTGCACGCCCAACTCGGTCCAGAACGCGCCGAGCGCCGCGTCGACCTGGCCAAGCAAACCAGCGTGATTGTTCGCCGAGGGGCTCGCTGAAAACATTCCGGAATGCAAATCGAACCCGCCAACCCGGACGTAATAGATCTGGCGGGAGGCATAGTTCGCCGCGCGCGACAGCTTGATCATTTCGGCGACCATCTTGAGCTCGTTGCCCAGCGTAGTGTTCGGGAACGGCGTCGCAGGCGCGGCCAGGCCGGAGCTCAGCATGCCGTACAGATTGCGGCCGCGCTGGAAGATGCTCTGATATTCACTGGCAAAATCGTTCGCGTAGCTGATCGGATTCGGCGCCGTCGTGTCTCCCAGCAGATCGCGCAGGGCGGTGTTACGCACGCTCGTATTGCTCGAGCCGCCGGTGCAAGCCGGATTGCACACAGCCTTCAGCGCGGTCAGGCCACTCGAGGACATCTGGTACGGCGTGACAAGATTGCCGATCTCGAAGCGATTCGCGCCCGAGATCGAGACGCACAGGGACAGCTTCGGATTGCTGGTCAGGTTGGCGCCTTGCCCCTGCAGGTCGTCGGCGCACAATCCGCCCCAGCCGAGCGTCGAGCCCGCAATCGTGTTCGCCTGGTGCCAGAGGTTTTCCTGATCGGCGTGCGAAAACAGTTGCGGCGGGTGCACGGCTGAACTCGCGTTGTAGTCGATCATGTTGATCGGCTCGACCAGTGTACCGGCGTTGACGATCAAGGCCAGATTGTTCTGCTTGTAGAGCGTTGCTAGATTCGTCAGGCTCGGGTGCAGGAAGTACTGATTCGTCGCCGTGTTGACGTCATTGCCGTCGACAACGATCTGGGGGTCGCCTGCCGCCGGATTGGTCAGCGCCAGACCTCCGGGATTCGACGTGGAGTTGTACGTGCCGCCGCGCGAGTTCAGGTACGACGCGTAGCGCGTCGCATCATGAGGCACCAGCACATTCCAGGAATCGTTGCCGCCGGCCAGATATACGCACACCAGCGCCTTGTAACCGCTCAGCGACGACGTCGATGCCAGTGCCGTGCCCATCATGCGCAATTGCGGAATCAGCGCCGACGCGCTGCCGCTTGCGGCCAGGCATGCCAGGTTGCGCAGGAATTCCCGCCGTGATTTTCTCGAGTAGCTCATGGTCGTTTCCTTTAGCGCTGCGTGGCGTATTCGGGCGAGAGCATCGTCAGGTAGATCGCCGACCAAGCCATCTCTGCGGGCAAAGTGCCGCCGCCTCCCAACTGTCCCAGCATCGTCGAAAGCGTCGACTGCATCCCGGACGACATGCTCCCGTACAGCATGTGCGCATTTATCGTCGCCACCATCGCCGTCGGGCTGCTGGAGTTGGTGGTAAGCGTGGACAGATCGATCAACGGGCGATCAACAGGCGGACTGGTCATGCCCAGATACGCGCCGGCAGTGAAGTTGTAGTAGGTGTTGGCTGCGGTGTAGACAGTCGATTCGTTCGTGATCTGGAATTCCGGTGAGTACAGTCCGTTGTCCGTGAACGTGCCCGGCTGCTGATAGTCCGGCAGGTAGAAATTGAACACCGTCGGCGACTCCAGCGGCGCCTGGCCGAAATTGCCCTCCAAGCCGCCCGAACCGATCATCTTGACTTCGCCATACGCGTCCGGCGCAGGGGGCTGTGCGTTGAACGCGCGCCACATCGCGGTCAGGCGCAGCAGGGGTTCGCGCAACTTGCCGTAACTGTCCCCAGCGGTGAGCGCGGGCGGACTGCGTGCCTCGGAGTCGGTGAGAATCGCCTTGATCACATCGCCGAGATCGTTGCCGGCAGTGTCGAACACCGTGGCCACGCGTTGGATGTATTGCGGCGAGGGATTGCTGCTGACAAAGCGCTGGATCAGCTGTCGCGAGACGAACGGCGCCACGTTCTGGTGTGAGGCAATTATGACGAGTTCGTCGCTCACATCCTGCGCGCACGTCTGGTTCGACGGAATCGTTTGCCCGCCGAGCACCGTCTTGGGCGTTGCGGTGGTGCCGTCGTCACCCGTGAGGTCGTGCTGGGTCTGGCTGATGGTCAACGGCGGCACGAGCTCCGTGCCCCAGCAAGCCATCGGCGCGTATTGCGTGGTGAAACTCAAGCCTCCGCTGAAAAACCGTGCGGGATTCAATTGCGCATCGCTGTATGTGAAGCCGGTAAACACCTTCGCCGTATGCGTAATCACCGCTTGATCGTACGTCGGCACAGGCTGACCGCCGACCAGCACCGGCGAGTGATCCATGTTCAGTTCGACCAGGCCAATCGAAAACAACTGCATCACTTCGCGCGCGTAGTTTTCGTCCGGGCTCGTTTTCGAACTCGGTTTCACGTTGTGGTAGGCGTTGAGATACTTGCCCATGGTCGGGTTGTAGGTGACGTCCTGCAGCAACGCACCGTAATTTCCGAACGCGTCGCTTGCGAGCAGGTCCTGATAGTGCGCCATCGGCGCGACGTCCCCGTTGATCGCGCTGCTCTGGTCCGAGACCACGAAGATCTGGCTCAAGGCAAATGCCATGCGCTGGCGCAGTTGGTCCGGTGCATAAGCGGCTTGCCAGAACCAGCGATTCAGGCGCTGCGATTGCCCGATGCTTTGCGTGCCCGCAATGCGCGCGTTGATGACAGCCTCGACGGTCGGCTCGCTCAACGTGGCCGGTTTGGCAAGCTGCTCGTCGATCCACTCGCCGTAGCCCTGCACCATCAGATAGTCAATGTCGGCCTGGCCCGGGCCGAACGTCGCCTGCGTCAGAAAGCGCGCTGCCTCGTTGGCGTTGGCAGGCGCGTCCGACGGGACATCGAATCTGCCCTTGAACAATTGATCGTGGACGGAAGCGTGAACGGGGAACGCACAGATCGTTGTCGCCAGCACGCTTGCCAATACCCGGCGCGAAACTCTCATGAGATCAAGCTCCCTTGATGACTGTTGCCTACGCGGCAGACACAGCGCCCCTGATACCCAGCCTACTCGACGTTTTGCATTGCCGACGTGACGGAAGTCCCGCTTACTTCGCAGACAATGAGCACAACGTCAATTGCCTGCGTCGGTTGACGTGCAAGTATCAGAGAAGCCTTAAGGTGGCGCGTCCCGACTGATCGGTTCCGCTTGGGTCGGCCGGTGCTTCCAGCGAACGGCAGCTTTGCGGTAATCAATGGCGCATCCGCAAGGCCGTGAGTCGACAGGCGCCTCACGAAAAATTGCGGCACGTGAGCGTGAGCTATCGGCCTCCCCGCCGCCGCTAACAAGTAGCGGCACGTCGGGTCCACGCGGATTCGAACAGGATCTTTCGGATCGCTGTGATTGGCTGCGGGCTGCAGCGGACTTATCAGTGGTGCCCAGGAGAGGACTCGAACCTCCACGGTTTTACCCGCTAGTACCTGAAACTAGTGCGTCTACCAATTCCGCCACCTGGGCAGGCGTGGGAATCTGCGCGGGTGCGCAGGGCCGCGAACGATAACCGCGGCGCGCCGGACTGTCAACGCCGAACTTGCATTCATGGGCCCGCTCAGCGACCCTGCACGCATGTATTACAAGGAAAAGCAGTGAACAAACCCCGTAAACCGGCCGCAGGACGCGGCAAGCCGAAATCCAAGTTGCCGGGCTGGCTGCCCGAAGTTGCGCAAGTCCAGTCCCGCGGGGCGAAAGGCGCTGCGAAAGCCGGGTCGGAGCGCGGTGCGCGCGGCCTTCGTGGCAACGCGCCCGCGTCGAACGCCGGCAAAGCGTACACGCCGGTCGGCAAGCCCGCGCGGCACGATCGGCCGCATGCAAGTCCCCAGGATGAACGCGAGAAACAGCGTTACGAATTTCCGATCGCGAGCCGCGAAACGATCCTCGAACATCTCGGCGAGCGCGCGCAGTTGCTGACCGCCGAAGCGCTGGCCCAGGAACTGAACCTGGCGTCGCCGCGCGACTTCGAGGCACTGACCAAGCGCCTCGCGGCGATGCTGCGCGACGGCCAGCTGCTGCAGAACCGCCGCGGCGGCTACGGCGTGGCGCAGAAGCTCGACCTGATTCCCGGCGCGATCATCGCCAACGCCGAGGGCTTCGGTTTCCTGCGCCCCGATGGCGGCGGCGACGATGTATACATTTCCCCGGCCGAGATGCGCAAGGTCCTGCATGGCGACCGCGTGCTGCTCAGCATCGTCGGCGTCGACAAGCGTGGGCGCAAGCAGGGCGCGATCGTCGAAGTGCTCGAGCGGCGCGCCTCGCGCCT
>DASRTK010000348.1:0-2961 GCA_035655975.1 Rudaea sp. | reverse complement strand
CGCACGATCGCGCGCGCCAGCGCCACGCGGCGCACCATGCCGCCCGACAGTTCGCTCGGCATCAGTTCGGCCGCACCACGCAGGCCGACCGCCTGCAATTTCGTCAGCACGATGTTGCGCAGAATCTCTTCGGGCAGCTTCAAGTGCTGGCGCAGTGGAAACGCGACGTTTTCGAACACCGAATAATCGGTCAGCAGCGCCGAGTTCTGGAACAGGTAGCCGATCTTCTCGCGCAGGGCGAACAACGCGTCGCGGTCGATACGGCCGACATCAAGCCCATCGACGAGGATCGCGCCGGCATCCGGCGCCAGCTGCCCGGTGATGTGGCGCATCAACGTCGTCTTGCCGGTGCCGCTCGGACCCATGATCGCCGTGATGCCGCCGCGCGGGATATCCAGATCGACGCCGTCGAAAATCGTCTTGCCATTCAGCACCGTGCGCAGGCCGCGGATCGAGACGAGCGGATCAGAGTTCTGCTTGACATCGGTGGCGGATTTAATCGCGCTCATGCGTGCGTGAATATCGGTGAAGGCGGCATATCGAAGGCGCGCTACCTTACCTTATGCGCGCGCCCGCGCGGTAGCGTAACGCCACTTGTGTTAAGCGCAGCGTCAGCACCGCGTCGTGTGGAGACATCATCGCGCAGGGTGGGCCTTGGCCCACCGCTTTTCTTTTCGCGCAAGAGCGGAGCGGTGGGCCAACGCCCACCCTACTCGACTTTCAGCAAGTCGGCCAGCAGCGCCGCGTAACGCTCTTGCTGCGACGCGCTGCGCAGTTGGCGGCTGATGACGATCGCCTGCAGTTCCTTGAGCGCAATCGCAAAATCGTCGTTGACCAGCAGATAGTCGAATTCACCCGCGTGTGAGATATCCACACGCGAATCGGCCAGGCGGCGGCGGATGACTTCCTCGCTGTCCGATGCGCGCGCGCGCAGGCGACGCTCGAGCTCGGCGCGCGACGGCGGCAGGATGAAAATGCTGACGGTGTCGCTCATCTGCGCGCGCACCTGGCGCGCGCCCTGCCAGTCGATCTCGAGCAGCACGTCCCGGCCCTGAGCCAGCGTGCGCTCGACCGCCACGCGCGAGGTGCCCTTCAGATCGCCGTGCACGACCGCGTGCTCGAAGAATTCGCCGCGACGGATCATTTCCTCGAACACGCCGCGCGAGACGAAATGATAGTGAACGCCATCGACCTCGTTCGGTCGCGCCAAGCGCGACGTGTACGACACCGACAGCGCGATGCCCGGCTCCTGCTCGAGCAGCGCCTTGGTCAAACTGGTTTTGCCGGCACCCGAGGGTGCGGCGACGATGTATAGCGTTCCCGGCATCGGTGAATTATACGGACTGCGGCTGGCGAAAGCTGACCCACACGGTGCAGCCGGGGGACGGCCCCGCGGTCATTCGATGTTCTGCACCTGCTCGCGCACCTGTTCGATCAGCACTTTCAGCTCGACCGCGGCCTGGGTCGTGCGCTGGTCGACCGACTTCGAGCCGAGCGTGTTCGCCTCGCGGTTGAATTCCTGCATGAGGAAGTCCATGCGCCGGCCAACCGCGTCGGGCAGCGCCAGCACGCGCCGCGCTTCAGCGATATGCGCCGACAATCGATCGAGTTCCTCATCGATGTCCATGCGCGACAGTTGCAGCACGAGTTCCTGTTCGAGCCGACCCGGTTCGGCGGCCTGGGCAACTTCCGCCAGGCGCGCAACCAGGCGCGCGCGCAGGACGCCGCGGATGTCCGGCAGCCACGCGCGCACGTCGGCGACGATGCGCTCGACGGCATCGAGCCGCTCGCGCAGAAACGCACCGAGGCGCACGCCTTCGCGCTGGCGCGTGGCCAGCATGTCGTCGAGAGCGCGGTCGAGCAGGTCGAGCGCGGCCTGGCGCAGGCCTTCCTGATCGACTTCCTCGCGCAGCAGCAGCCCGGGCCAGGCGAGCAGACCGGTGAAGTCCACCGACATCTTCGGAAAGCGTTGGCCGACGATGACGGCCGAGCGTTCGAGTTGATCGAGCAGCGCGTCGTTGATGCGGATTTCGCTGGCACCCGCGTCGACGGGACGGAAACGCAGGTTCACATCGACCTTGCCACGCGTGAGTTTCGCCGCTACGCGCTCGCGCAACGCCGGCTCGATCGCCCGCAATTCCTCGGGCAGACGCGGATTGAGTTCGAGGTAACGATGATTGACCGAGCGCAACTCGAAAGCGAGCGCGCCCCAGCGGGTTTCCGTTTCCGCGCTTGCGAACGCGGTCATGCTGCGGATCATGGGTGAAGGGCGCTCATCGTTGTGGGTGCTCAGTATGCCATGCGAGGGCTGAGGGCTGAGGGCTGAGGGCTGCAGGGCGTTGCACGACGCGACGTTGGCGAGGGATGGAACAAAAAACCCATCACGCTGGTAGCGCGCCGCTGTTCGGCCCTCGGCCCTCAGCCTTCAGCCCTGCTACTAATCAGCCTTGAGCCCTGCTGCTAAACTGCCCACCCAAGTCGACGAATTCCCCAATGACCACTTCTCCCCGCCCCAGCGGTCGCGCCCACGATGAATTGCGCGTCATCGGCATCGAACGCAACTACACGCGCCATGCCGAAGGTTCGGTCCTGATCGCCTGCGGCGACACGCGCGTGCTGTGCACGGCCAGCGTCGAAGAGAAGGTGCCGCCGTTCCTGCGCGGCAAGGGCGAAGGCTGGGTCACGGCCGAATACGGCATGCTGCCGCGCGCCACCAACGAGCGCACCGGCCGCGAAGCCGCCTCGGGCAAGCAGGGCGGGCGCACGCTGGAGATCCAGCGCCTGATCGGGCGCTCGCTGCGCGCCTGCGTCGACCGGCGCGCGCTCGGCGAGCGCACCATCACCCTCGACTGCGACGTGCTGCAGGCCGACGGCGGCACGCGTTGCGCGGCGATCACCGGCGCGTACGTCGCGCTGGTCGACGCGATCGCCGCGCTGAAGAAGCGCGCGGTCCTCGCGACC
>DASRTK010000347.1:0-10868 GCA_035655975.1 Rudaea sp. | reverse complement strand
GGTTGCGCTGATTCCGGTCGTGTTCCTGCTCGTGCTGCTGGCGGTTTTCCGGTTGCCGGCGTGGTTGGCGACGTTGCTCGGCTCTGCGGTCACGTTCGCACTTGCAGTGGGCGTGTGGAAGATGCCGCTCGATGACGGCGGCCGCGCCTATCTGTATGGCTCGGCGACCGGTGTCTGGAACGTCGACTGGATTACATTCTGGGGCCTGATCCTGTTCAACACGCTGTCGATCAGCGGCGTGTTCGAAAACTTCCGGCGCTGGCTCATCGCGCAAGGCAGCCTCGACGTGCGCGTGCAGACGATGCTGTTCGCGTGGGCGTTCGGCGCGCTGCTCGAAGGCCTGGTCGGATTCGGCTATCCGTGGGCAGTCGTCGCGCCGATCCTGATTTCGCTCGGCATCTCCGACCTCAACGCGATTCGTGTCGCGGCGATCGCCAACAATGCGCCGGTATCGTATGGCGCCCTCGGCGCGCCGATCATTGCGCTGGCCGCGGTGACCGGTTATCCGCTGCTGGCACTGTCGGGCTCGGTCGGCACGGTCGTCGCCGTGCTGGCGTTGCTGCCGCCGTGGGTGCTGCTGTACCTCGTCTCCGGCAAGCAGGGCATGATCAGCGGCTGGCCGCTCGCGGTCGTCGGCTCGCTCGGCTACATCGCCGGCCAATATCCGGTCGCGGTCTACATGGGGCCGTACCTGCCCGACGTGACCGGCGCGATCGTCTGCTTCGCCGGACTGTTGCTGCTGCTGAAATTCTGGCAGCCGAAGACCGTGCTCGCTTACGGCGGCGTGCCTGTGGACGCGGCTGCGCTGGCCTCGCAGGAAAAGGGCCACGGACTGAAGTCCGGCGAAGTCCTGCAGGCGTGGATGCCGTTTGTCGTACTGCTCATCGTGGTCGCCGCGTGGACCGGTCCTTGGTCGCCGCTGCCGAAAGTCAGCTGGTTTCTTACCAAGGTCGTCGCCAGCGCGCCGGCACTGGGCGCCGACGCCAAGATCACCGCGCAGTTCAATTTCGCGCCGTGGATCGGCGGTAGCGCGATCCTTGCTTCGTGGATCATCGTCGCCGTATTGCTGATCGCGCTGGGCAAGCTCAAGGCCAGCCAGATCGGTGAAATCTTCCGCCGCACGTTCCACCAGATGTGGGGCGCGCTGCTCGTCGGCGTGTTCATCTTCGGCCTCGCCTACATTTTCAATTTCTCCGGCATGGCCTCGTCGCTGGCCAAGGGCTTCGCGTCGATGGGCACGGCGTTCATCATCGTCGCGCCGATCCTTGGTTTCATCGGCGTCGCGCTGTCGGGATCGAACACGTCGACGAACGCGATGTTCGGCAAGTTCCAGGCGCTGGTCGGCGCACAACTCGGCATGCCGCCGCTGCTGTTGCCGACATTCAATTCGGTCGGCGCCGAGATCGGCAAGCCGATCGCGCCGCAGACCGCGAGTGTCGGCGTGTCGACGAGCAAGTTCGTGCGCAAGGAAGGCGACGTGATCCGCCACAACATGGGCTGGACGCTCGTGCTGCTCGCCTACCTGATCGTGATTGCGGTCGGGTTCTACCTGCTTGATCCGGCGTCGATGCGGCTGCCAGCCGCGGCCGCACCGTAACGCCGCGTAGGGTGGGCCTTGGCCCACCGGCTTTGTTGGCGTAGAAGAAGCGGGGTGGGCCAAGGCCCACCCTACTTGGGCATAAAGCGAAGAGCGGTGGGCCGAGGCCCACCCTACGTCATGTGGCGATACAAGGTGCTGCGGCTCACGCCAAGCTTGCGCGCAGCAGCGGCGACGTTGCCGTTCGACGCATCGATCGCCGCGCGTATCGCCTGCTCGGTGATGCCGGCGAGCGTTGCAGGAGTGGGCGCGACGGTATTCACGGCGCCGCTTGCCGTTGCTTTCGCGGGCGTCGCGGGTTGCCGCGAACGTATGGGCGGCGGCAGATCCTGCATGCCGATGAACCCGTTGGGTCCGGCCAGCGCGACCACTGTTCGCAGCATGCCGGTGAGCTGGCGCAGGTTGCCGGGCCATTCGTATGCCGCCAGCGCCGGCAGCACGCCGTCCGCGAGCGTAATGCCGGTATCGGTCGCGCATGCGCGCCAGATGCCGTTTATCAATCCGGCACGATCGGCGTGATCGCGCACACTCGGCAACTGCACGGCGTAATGCGAGATACGGAAGAACAAGTCACTGCGGAATTCGCCGCGCGCGACGGCATTTTCGAGATTGCAGTGCGTCGCCGAGACCACGGCGACGTCGATCTTGACCGGCTTGCTGCTGCCGAGCGGCGTGACCTCGCGCTCCTGCAGCGTGCGCAGCAGGCGCGCCTGCAGGGACAGCGGCATGTCGCCGATCTCGTCGAGGAACAACACGCCGCCATCGGCCGCACGCAGCAAACCGCGCGAACCGCGTCGCCGCGCTCCGGTAAAGGCGCCCTCGTCGTAGCCGAACAGCTCGGACTCGATCAGGTTCTCGGGCAAGCCGGCGCAGTTGACGGCGATGAACGGCGCGCCCGATTTGGCGAAGCGCCGGTGCAGCTCACGCGCGAACACTTCCTTGCCGGTGCCGGTCTCGCCCTGCAGCAGCACAGGCATTCCGGCCGCGAGCACGCGCCGCGCGCGCTCGAGTTCGAACTCGAGGTTGGCGTCGAATACCGGAGCGATCGTGGCGGCATCGGCCGGCGCGCGCCGGACCGGTTTCGTTGCCGCGCCGGTTATCCAGGCGCCGGGTTGAAAGTCGCGATGAAAAACCAGCGGCTTGCCGCGTGCGTCGCGCAGCGCCGCATTACGATCGACATCGCTGGAGCGACCGTCGAAGATCTCCTCGAACTCGCGCCGGCCGATGTCGCCACGCTCGAGCCCGAGCAGCGCCAGTCCGTGCCGATTCGCAGCAACCAGGCGTTCGCCGTCGAACACGACGATGCCTTCGTGCACGGTGCCGAGCAATCCCGCGTCGCGCTGGAATCTCAGCACGCGGCAGCCCGGAAACTCGCGCTCGAACAGGCGGCGCTCGATCTGGTCGACAACCAGCCGCACCATGCCGAGCGCATGCACATGATGCACGGACGCTTCGCCGGACAGGTCCATGACGCCGGCGATCTTGCCGAATGGATCGATGATCGGCACGGCGGAACAACTCAGTACGCGATGCGGCGCGAAGAAATGCTCGGCGCCGCGCACTTCGACTGCGCGTCCTTCGATCATCGCGGTGCCGATTGCGTTGGTGCCGGTCTGTCGCTCGCTCCACGGCACGCCGGGCCGCAACGAAACGCGCGCCGCCTTGTCGAGAAAGTCCGCGCTGCCCAGCGCTTCGAGAATCATCCCGTCGGGGCTCGTCAGGATGACGATGCTTCCGGTCGCGCGCGCATCGGCATACAGCGCCTTGACCTCGGGTAGACAAATGCGCCTGAGGTCTTCGTGCTTCTCGCACATTGCGCGAAGCGCCGGCGCCGCAAGAGGCTCCACGTCGGGCTTTGCGCTTTGCGAAAGTCCAAGTCCGGCACAGCGTTGCCATGAACGAAGAATCGTTTCGGGCACGAGTCCGCGCGGCGCGGCGCCTTCATCGAAGAAGCGTCGGCGAGCCGTTTGAACGCGGTCGCTAGAAGCCTGTGCCATAGGGTTCAGACGATGTGTCGCATTTTGCGACACTGTTGCAGCGGGGTGAATCGAGTCTGGACACATTACCGAGCCAGTTGCATCTTGCAGTGCACAATTTCAGCGGCGCAGTTGATCAAGATCAACAGGGAATTAAGGCACATAGGCGTAGATTGTCTGGCCGTCCGCAAAACAACCTGATGCGCTGGCACACAGCCTGCTCTGGTTGGACCGCCCATTCACTTCGGAGCAATTCGCCATGACCAAACTCGAACAACAACATCTCGCCGTGCAAGTCCCGTTCAAGAACCGCTACGAAAACTATATTGGCGGCAAGTGGGTGAAGCCGACGGCAGGAAAGTATTTCGAAAACATCACGCCGATCACCGGCAAGCCGTTCTGCGAGATCCCGCGCTCCGACAAGGATGACGTCGAGCTCGCGCTCGACGCCGCACACGCTGCGAAGAAGGCGTGGGGCCGCACATCGCCGGCCGAGCGCGCGAACATCCTCAACAAGATCGCCGACCGCATGGAAGCCAACCTCGACCTGCTTGCGCATGCCGAGACCTGGGACAACGGCAAACCCCTGCGCGAGACGCGCGCCGCCGATATGCCGCTGGCGATCGATCACTTCCGCTACTTCGCCGGTTGCATCCGCGCGCAGGAAGGTTCGATCGGCGAGATCGACCACGATACCGTTGCCTATCAGTTCCATGAGCCGCTCGGCGTCGTCGCGCAGATCATTCCGTGGAATTTTCCGTTGCTGATGGCGACGTGGAAACTCGCACCGGCGCTCGCCGCAGGCAACTGCGTCGTGCTCAAGCCGGCCGAGCAGACGCCGGTCGGCATTCTCGTCTGGGCCGAACTGATCGGTGATCTGTTGCCCCCGGGTGTGCTGAACATCGTCAACGGTTTCGGTCTCGAAGCCGGCAAACCACTCGCGTCGAGTCCGCGCATCGCCAAGGTCGCGTTTACCGGCGAGACCACGACCGGCCGACTGATCATGCAGTATGCGAGTCAGAACCTGATTCCGGTCACGCTCGAACTCGGCGGCAAGTCGCCGAACATTTTCTTCGACGACGTCTGCGCGAAGGACGACGACTTCTTCGACAAGGCGATCGAAGGCTTCGTGATGTTCGCGTTGAACCAGGGCGAAGTGTGCACGTGCCCGAGCCGCGCGCTGATCCAGGAATCGATCTACGACAAGTTCATGGAGCGCGCGCTCAAGCGTGTCGCCGCGATCAAGCAGGGCAACCCGCTCGATCCGACGACGATGATCGGTGCGCAGGCTTCGAGCGAGCAACTCGAAAAAATCCTGTCGTACATCGACATCGGCAAGCAGGAAGGCGCCAAGGTGTTGATCGGCGGCGAGCGCAACGTGCTCGAGGGCGAACTGAAGGACGGTTTCTACATGAAACCGACGATATTCCGGGGCCACAACAAGATGCGCGTTTTCCAGGAAGAGATCTTTGGACCGGTGGTTTCGGTGACGACATTCAAGGATGACGAGGAGGCCCTGTCGATTGCGAACGACACGTTGTACGGACTCGGCGCCGGCGTGTGGAGCCGCGACGCGAATCGCTGCTACCGCTTCGGGCGGGAGATCCAGGCCGGCCGCGTCTGGACGAACTGTTATCACGCCTATCCGGCGCATGCGGCGTTCGGCGGTTACAAGCAATCCGGCATCGGCCGCGAGACGCACAAGATGATGCTCGATCACTACCAGCAGACGAAGAACATGCTGGTCAGCTATTCACCGAAGGCGCTGGGGTTCTTTTGAGCGGATGGTGTAGCGGATGTCGGAAGGACGGACACAGTCCATTGAGATTCAATTGACCGTTCGTGTTGAGCGTAGCGGAGCGCAAGCTCCGCGAAGTCGGAACACCGGAAATCGAATCGGTGTACCCTTCGACTTCGCGCCTCCGGCGCTACGCTCAGAGCCTGCCCCGGCGAAAGCCGGGGGCGAACGCAGTTTGCTTTCCGCTGTTTTTGTCCTGCGCGAAAAAAATGAATGTCGACGTACTACAAGTCACTGCAACCGCGAAGGCGATCGAATTGATCGAAACCCTGCGCGCCCAACACGGTCCGTTGCTGTTCCATCAGTCCGGTGGATGTTGTGACGGATCCTCACCGATGTGCTATCCGCAGAACGATTTCATCGTTGGCGATCGCGATGTGCTGCTCGGCGAGATCGGCGGCGCGCCGTTCTACATCAGCCCTTCGCAGTTCGAATATTGGAAGCACACGCAGCTGACGATCGATGTCGTCGAAGGCCGCGGCGGGATGTTCTCGCTCGAGAACGGCACCGGCTCGCGCTTCCTCGTGCGCTCGCGCTTGTTCGAGGATGCCGAGTTCGAAACGCTGCGCGCTGCCGGGCGCACGGGCCTGCCGTAGGGTGGGCCTTGGCCCACCGGCTCTGGTTTGGCGAAAAAGAAAAACGGTGGGCCAAGGCCCACCCTACGCGGCAACGACTGGTCCGGCGTTGACTCGATTACGACGTCCGTGATCGAGCTTTGCGCGCTGCTGTTTTGCGCGCGCGCACGCGATACGGCGCAAACGTCTTCTCGAGGTACCTATGGGTATGCTCGAGCAGGAACTGCCGGAACGCCGCCGCCGCCGGTGACAGCATCTTCGCGTTCATGTTGACCAGGTGCCAGCTGCGCATGACCGGCGTGCCGTTGATGTCGAGCAGGCCGATCTCGCCGGTGCGCAATTCAAGCTCGAGCGTCTGCAGGGACAGCAGGCTGACGCCCATCCCGGCCATGACTGTCTGCTTGACGCTTTCGTTGCTGCCGAGGGTCATGATTCGTTGCGGCGTGAACAGGTGCTGCTTGAACACCGCTTCCATGACCAGCCGCGTTCCCGATCCGGGTTCGCGCATCAGGAATGCTTCGTTGCGCAGCTCGTGCAAATCGAAGCGCACCGCGCGCAGCAGGCGATGCCCCTTGTGCGCGACGAACATGTGCGGATTCTCGGCAACCGGTTCTGCACTCGCGTCGAGTTTCTCCGGCGGCCGGCCCATCACGGCGAAGTCGATCTCGTTGTCGCGCAACGCGTTGATCAACGTCTCGCGGTTGCCGACCAGGAACTGGATGTCGATCTGCGGATGATGCTGGGCAAATTGCGCGAGCAGTTTCGGCGTGAAATATTTCGCCGTGCTCACCAAGCCAACGGTCGCCTGACCGCTGCGCAGGCCCTTCATCGACTGCAGTGCCTGCTCGGCGTCCTGCAACTCGCCGAGCACGCGCGCCGCGTGATGGCGAAACAGTTCCCCGGCCGGCGTCAATGCCAGCCGCTTTCCGACGCGCTCGAACAGCGGCAGCCCCACGACGCCTTCGAGTTGGCGGATCTGCATCGATATCGCCGGCTGGGTCAGGTGCAGCGTTTCGGCCGCGCGCGCGAAATTCATGGTTCGCACGGCTTCGAGGAATACGGTCAGTTGGCGAAGACTCAGGCGTCGCAGCATCGGTAGGCCTCGGTATTCTTTTTCTGCCGTCATTCCCGCGAAAGCGGGAATCCATTTTGTTTCTGCACTACAAAAGATCAATTTGGATTCCCGCTTTCGCGGGAATGACGGCAATTCTTTGCGATTCTGAAGGTGTTCTGGGGCTAGTCCCGCGCCTGGTGATGCGGTCATGAACCGGACTAATCATAAGGTATACCTTAAAGGTGCGAAAGAAAAACTGAATTTACCTTTTGAAAGCGGTCGCCTAGCCTCGCTCCTCGAAACGTGGATTCGTAAGGAGCGGCAGAAATGAACGCACTCGCCAAAGACGTCGTCAAAGAATCGGCCACCGAGATCAAGAGTTCCGCCAAGCGCTACAAGGCCGGCGTGCTCAAGTACGCGCAGATGGGCTACTGGCAGCCTGACTACGTGCCGAAGCCGACCGATATTGTCGCGCTGTTCCGCATCACGCCGCAGGAAGGCGTCGATCCGAAAGAGGCGGCGGCCGCCGTCGCCGGCGAGTCGTCGACCGCGACATGGACGGTGGTCTGGACCGATCGCCTTACGGCCTGCGAGATGTATCGTGCCAAGGCCTACCGCGTCGACCCGGTGCCGAACAACCCGGGTCAGTACTTCGCCTACGTCGCCTACGACCTGTCGTTGTTCGAGGAAGGTTCGATCACGAACGTCACCGCGTCGATCATTGGCAACGTCTTCAGCTTCAAGCCGCTCAAGGCCGCGCGCTTGGAAGACATGCAATTTCCTGTGGCCTACGTGAAGACATTCCGCGGTCCACCGACCGGAATCATCGTCGAACGCGAGCGCCTCGACAAGTTCGGCCGGCCGCTGCTCGGCGCGACGACGAAGCCGAAACTCGGCTTGTCCGGGCGCAACTACGGCCGCGTCGTCTACGAGGGCCTGAAGGGCGGCCTCGACTTCATGAAGGACGACGAGAACATCAACTCGCAGCCGTTCATGCACTGGCGCGACCGCTACCTGTATGTCATGGACGCGGTCAACAAGGCGTCGGCCGCAACCGGCGAGGTCAAGGGCAGCTATCTCAACGTCACCGCCGGCGACATGGAGGAGATGTACCGGCGCGCCGCATTCGCCAAGGAGCTCGGCTCGGTCATCGTCATGGTCGACCTCGTCGTCGGCTACACCGGAATCCAGTCGCTGTCGAACTGGTGCCGCGCCAACGACATGATCCTGCATCTGCACCGCGCCGGACACGGGACGTACACGCGGCAGAAAAATCATGGCGTCAGCTTCCGCGTGATCGCGAAGTGGATGCGCATGATCGGCGTCGACCATATCCACGCCGGCACCGCGGTCGGCAAGCTCGAAGGCGATCCGCCGACGGTGCAGGGCTACTACAACGTGTGCCGCGACACGCACACGAAGGTCGATCTGCTGCGCGGCAATTTCTTCGAGCAGGACTGGGGCGCACTGCGCAAGGTCATGCCGGTTGCCTCGGGCGGCATACACGCCGGCCAGATGCACCAGCTGCTCGATCTGTTCGGCGACGACGTCGTGCTGCAGTTCGGCGGCGGCACGATCGGCCATCCGCAGGGCATCCAGGCCGGTGCAACGGCGAACCGCGTCGCGCTCGAAGCGATGGTGCTGGCGCGCAACGAAGGCCGCGACATCGCAAACGAAGGTCTCGACATCCTCAAGAACGCCGCGAAGTCGTGCACGCCGCTTCAGGCCGCGCTCGATACCTGGGGCGAGATCACCTTCAACTACACCTCGACCGATACGTCGGACTTCGTGCCTACTCCCACCGCTTCTGCTTAGGCGCGCCAACCATGACGACGAGCGTACTGCCCCGTACGACGTCATCCCGGCGAAAGCCGGGATCCTGTGCCTTCCTGTTCGTTGGAAGGCATGAGGGCAAAGTCACTGGATTCCGGCTTCCGCCGGAATGACGAGCAAGAGAATTGACACCGCAGTTCAAGTTGGAGACACGACATGCGCATCACCCAAGGCACGTTTTCATTCCTGCCGGACCTGACCGACAAGCAGATCAGCGCGCAGCTCAAGTACGCGCTCGACAAGGGCTGGGCGATCGGCATCGAGTACACCGACGACCCGCATCCGCGCAACACGTTCTGGGAAATGTTCGGCAATCCGATGTTCGACATCCGCGATCCAGCCGGGATTCTCAAAGAGATCAACGACTGCCGCGCGACGTTTCCGAACCACTACATCCGTGTGACCGCGTTCGACTCGACGCACCAGACCGAGTCGGTCGTGTTGAGCTTCATCGTCAATCGGCCGAAAGAGGAGCCGGGTTTCCGCCTGGTTCGCTCCGAGGAGCCGGGACGGACGATCCGTTATTCGATCGAGAGCTACGCCGTGCAAGCCAAGCCCGAAGGCCAGCGTTACAGCTGAACGATGCCATTGACGCCAACCCAATGAACGCCGCCACCGAAATCACGCCCGTCGAACTCGCCGCCAACCACGGCGACCGCGATCTCGCGGCGTTGTATCGTGAGAGCGGCATCTCCGAGGTGTTCGAGCAGCTCGATCGCGAGTTGATCGGCCTGACGCCGGTGAAGTCGCGCATCCGCGAGATCGCAGCTCTGCTGCTCGTCGACAAGGCGCGCAATGCCGTTGGATTGAATGCCGGTTCGCCGAGCCTGCACATGTGCTTCACCGGCAATCCCGGCACCGGCAAGACGACGGTTGCGATGCGCATGGCGGACATCCTGCACCGGCTCGGCTATACGCGCGGCAATCATCTCATCGCCGTCACGCGCGACGATTTGGTTGGCCAGTACATCGGCCACACCGCGCCGAAGACGAAAGAGGTGTTGAAGAAGGCGATGGGCGGCGTGCTGTTCATCGACGAGGCGTACTACCTGTACCGGCCGGAGAACGAACGCGATTACGGCCAGGAGTCGATCGAAATACTGCTGCAGGTCATGGAAAACCAGCGCGACGACATCGTCGTGATCCTGGCCGGATACAAGAACCGCATGGACACCTTTTTCCGCAGCAATCCCGGCATGGCCTCGCGCATCGCCCATCACATCGATTTTCCGGACTACACGCCGGACGAGTTGCTGCAGATCGCCGAACTGATCGCCGCGCGCATGGACTACCGTTTCGACGAAGCCAGCGTGGCGGCGATGCGCGAATACATCACGCACCGCATCACCCAGCCGAATTTCGCCAACGCGCGCTCGATCCGCAACGCGCTCGACCGCGCGCGCCTGCGCCATGCGAGCCGGCTGTTCGCCGACGCGAGCAACAATGCGTCGCCGGAAAAAGACCAGCTGATGTTGATCGCACCCGAGGACATTCGCGCCAGTCGCGTGTTTCGCGGTGGGTTGGATGGAGACATGAACGGATGAGCGTGCGCGCCTTCCTCCTGCTCGTCATTCCGGCGAAAGCCGGAATCCAGCGTCTTTGCTTTTGGGCATTTGCGCGATGAGAGACGTAGGCACTGGATTCCGGCTTTCGCCGGAATGACGAGCTAAGAACAAGAACGCTTCAGACAGCATCGCATCGGAGACGCCACCATGTTCAACCGCCGCACCACGTTGTCGAAGTTCCTGATCGAGCAACTGAAGACGTCGCCCGATGGCCAAGCGCTCGCCGCGCTGCTCGTCGACGTCGCCGCGGCGATCAAGGCGATCAGCGCGGTCGCGGCCAAGGGCGCGCTCGACGGCAACACCGGATCGCTCGAGACGCACAATGTGCAGGGCGAAGTGCAGAAGCCGCTCGACGTGCTGACCAACGAGATCATCCTGCGCCACTGCGACTGGGGCGGGCTCGTGGCCGGCATGGTGTCCGAGGAAATGGAGGCGCCGTTCGAGATCCCCGCCGAGTACGCGCGCGGGCG
>DASRTK010000346.1:0-3555 GCA_035655975.1 Rudaea sp. | reverse complement strand
ACCCCAGCCCTCTCCCCCAACGATGAAGCTGTTGGGGGAGAGGGAGCGCAGAGGCTACGCCGCCATCCGCGCTTAGCAAAACGCTACGCCGCCTTGCGCACTTCGTGCAGGAAATTGCGCAACAGGGCGTGACCGTGCTCGGTCAGGATCGACTCCGGATGAAATTGCACGCCCTCGATCGGTAGCGCCTTGTGGCGAAAACCCATGATTTCGTCGATGCCGCCATCGGCGTCCTGCGTCCACGCGGTGACTTCAAGCACCGTCGGCACCGAAGCCTTGTCGACGACGAGCGAGTGATATCGCGTCGCGACGAACGGATTCGGCAGCGCCGCGAACACGCCCTTGCCGGTGTGATGAATAACCGATGTCTTGCCATGCATGATCTCGCGTGCGCGAACGACGTTGCCGCCGAACGCCTGGCCGATGCTCTGGTGACCGAGGCACACGCCGAGAATCGGAATCTGCGCGCCGAGCTTCGCGATCATCTCCAACGTCACTCCGGCCTGATCGGGCGTTCCCGGCCCCGGCGATATCACGATGCGCTCCGGTGCCAGTTTGCGGATCTGCTCGACCGACAACTCGTCATTGCGCACGACGCGGACGTCCTGCCCCAACTCGCCCAAATACTGGACCAGGTTGTAGGTGAAGGAGTCATAGTTGTCGATCATCAGCAACATAAACAGCCCGATTGTTGAGTGGACGCGGTGGCACCGCTGCGAGCGGGCGACTACCTTACCTTTATATGGACGGCCGCGCCAACCGCATCGATCCGGTGCCCGGATCGCTGCGCTGCCACTTCGGCGCAGTGTCCGCCACAGGGGCGTGCTACTAGGTCTTCGCGAAGTCGTCGAACGCCCGATCGGTCACGCGAATGATGTGGTCGCGAATGAATGCCGCGCCTTCGCGCGCGCCATCCTCAGGATGCTTGAGGCAGCATTCCCATTCGAGCACGGCCCATCCGGGATAGTCGTACTGCGCAAACTTGCTGAAGACGCGCTTGAAATCGATCTGGCCGTCGCCGAGTGAACGAAACCGCCCCGGCCGGTCGATCCAGTCCTGATAGCCGCCATACACGCCGGACCGGCCGTTCGGATGGTATTCGGCATCCTTGACGTGAAAGGCGCGAATGCGCTCGTGATAGATGTCGATGAAGGCGAGGTAGTCGAGCTGCTGCAGGACGAAGTGGCTCGGGTCGTACAGGATGTTCGCGCGTGGATGCTGTCCGACTGCATCGAGGAAGCGCTCGAACGTCACGCCGTCGTGCAGGTCCTCGCCGGGATGAAGCTCGAAACAAACATCGGTGCCGGCTTCGTCGAATGCATCGAGTATCGGACGCCAGCGCTTGCCGAGTTCGGCAAACGTTTCGGCGACGAGTCCCTTCGGTCGCTGCGGCCACGGATAGAACAGGTGCCAGGCGAGCGCGCCGGAAAAAGTCGCGTGCGCGGTCAAGCCGAAATTTCGGCTGGCGCGCGCGGCCAGCTTGAGCTGCTCGATTGCCCATTGCTGGCGCTCCATGGGCCGGCCGCGCACGGCTGCCGGAGCGAAGCCGTCGAAGTATTGATCGTAAGCCGGATGCACCGCGACGAGTTGTCCCTGCAGGTGCGTCGACAGCTCGGTGACGCGCAGACCATGTTCGGACAGCATGCCGATGACGTCGTCGCAGTAATCCTTGCTTCGCGCTGCCTCGGCGAGATCGAACAGGCGCTCGTCGGTCGTCGGGATCTGGATTCCCTTGTAACCGAGCGACGCGGCCCATTCCGCAATCGCCTCGAGCGAATTGAACGGCGGTTCGTCGCCGGCGAATTGCGCGAGGAAGATGCCCGGGCCTTTTAGCGTGATCATCTTGTTACCTCATCACCGAATGCGACCAATCCTTAGCCCCTTAGAGCTACAAATCAAGGCGCCTGCGGCGCCTACCCCTCTCCCGCCGCGCTGCGCGCGTCGGCCTCTCCCACAAGGGGAGAGGCGAAAGAAACGTCAGCGTCGCAGCGGCGTCAGCGCGCTCCTCGCGACCTCATTAAACGCGCGGCCTCTGGTGCGCTAAGTCCCGCGCGGCTTCGCCCGCGCCGTCGCCTTGGCCGACCACGGATCGTCGGGCCACGGGTGGCGCGGGTAGCGGCCCTTGAGTTCCTTCTTCACTTCCGGATACGTGCGCTCCCAAAACCCGCGCAGGTCCTGCGTGACCTGGATCGGCCGCTGCGCGGGCGACAGCAGATGCAGCAGGACCGGCACGCGCCCCTTCGCGATGCGCGGCGTGTCGGCCAGGCCGAACAGCTCCTGCAGCTTCACCGCGAGCACGGGCGGTTTGCCGGTTTCGTAGTGCAGACGCTTCGAGTTGCCGCTCGGGACGGCGAGCGCCTCGGGCGCGAGTTCATCGAGCGCGCGCCGTTGCGCGTAGTCGAGTTTCGCCCCGAGCGCCTCGCCGAGCTGCTGCGCGCTGAGCGCGTCGAGCCGCGTCTTGCCGGCCAGATGCGGCGCGAGCCAGTCGTCGAGCGACGCCAGCAATGCGGCATCCGAAAGATCCGGCAGCGCGAGTTCCGGACACGCGTCGCGCAGCAACGCAACGCGTTGGCGCAACGCGCGCGCGTGGTCGGTCCACGGCAATGTGTCGAGCCCGATTTCGCGCACGGCCGCGAGCAGCGCAGGCACGGCGTCGTCGGCATTCGCGCGAACGCTGCGCCGCGCGAGCACGATTGCCGCGAAGCGCTGTTCCTCGAACGCCTCGACCGCGCGGGTCTCGCCATTCCAGCGCACCACGCGCTCGCGCGTGAACAGTTGCGGAAAATCGCGCTCGAGCAGATCCGGATCGAATGGCGCCGCGCTGAGCACGAGGCTGTCGCGCTCTTCGAAGCGCAGGTCGAGCACGACCAGCCACGGCTCGCCGTATAAAAGTGTATTTTCGTGCAGGCGCGCGCCGCGGCCGTTCGCGAGTTGATAGCGGCGCGGGTTGCCGGGATCCTGGCGCGCAATGCGGTCGGGAAAGGCGTGGATCAGGATGTTGCCGATCGCGAGATTGTGCGAGCCGTGGTCGCGCGCCGCGCTCGAGGGCTGCGGGCTGCGGGCTGAGGACTGGGAGTGCATCGCGCTGCCTTCATGCGCGGCAAACCTGCGGCGCCAGCCGGCCGTGGCTTGCTCGATCGCTGCGAGCGCGCCGGCATCGGCGCCGAACGTGCGCGCGGCGCGGCCGCCTTCACGGCGATATGCCTGCAGCGCCGTGTGGCGCTGGCGAAAGTCATCGCTGCGTCCGCCTTCTCCGCGCAACGGATTGCGCGCTTCGATCAGTGCAAGCAGATCGCAGGCGAGCGCGCGTTCCGCGGGCCGTGCGCGCAGCACGGCTGCGGCCAGGCGCGGAGTCGCGCCGGCGGCAAGCATCGCGCGGCCGAGTTCGGTCAGGCGCCCGTCGCTGTCGGTCGCGCCGAGTTCGGTCAGCAACTCGTGCGCGCCCGCCAGCGCGCCTGAAGGCGGCGCATCGAGCCAGCGCAGATCGCCTGAACCCCAGGCGGCGAGGTCCAGCGCCAATGCGGACAATTCCACTTGTGTAATTTCGGCGCGGCG
>DASRTK010000345.1:0-5085 GCA_035655975.1 Rudaea sp. | reverse complement strand
CCGAAACGCTGCCCGATGATGTCCACGGCCTGCAGCAGCGCGAACGCCCCGGCAAGATAGGCCAGAGCCCACTGCACGATCTTGCGCTGCCAGAGCCGCTCGAAAAAGCTGTCCACGCGAAGTTGATTCCCACCAGGTCGGTAACGCAGCGAGTCTATACCAGCCGCGCCGGAGCGCTATCCGGATGTCGCGGCAGCGCGAGGCCGAAGCAGGCGTCTGCCAATCAGAGGCTGCCCGGCGCAAACTCCAGGGTCAGCGCGTGCGGCCGCTGCGGCAACGACAATTCGCTTTGCCTCGGCGCGCCGCGGGCGATGACTTTGCCGGCGCGCATCACGAGCAGGCGCGCGGCCTTGAGCCGGATCGCCTCGAACGCATCGGCCGCTTGCAATACGACAAGGTCGGCGCGGCAACCCGGCTCGACACCGTAACCGTCGAGGTGCAGGATCTTCGCCGCATTCGTCGTGACGCCGGCATACGCGGCGGCGATGCCGTCGAGCGAAGTCATCTGGCCGACATGGATCGCCATGTGCGCGACTTCGAGCATGTCGGCCGAGCCGAACGAATACCATGGATCCATGACACAGTCGTGGCCGAACGCGACCGTCACCCCGGCGGCGATCAGTTCCGGCGCACGCGTCATGCCGCGGCGTTTCGGATACGTGTCGTGGCGGCCTTGCAGCGTGATGTTGATCAACGGATTGGCGATCGCCGCGACGCCGGATTCGGCGATCAGCGGCAACAGCTTCGAGACATAGTAGTTGTCCATCGAGTGCATCGAGGTCAGGTGCGAGCCGGCGACGCGGCCGTGCAGTCCGAGCCGATGGGATTCCGCCGCAAGCGTTTCGATGTGCCGCGACAGCGGATCGTCGGATTCATCGCAGTGCATGTCGACGAGCAGGCCGCGCTCGGCGGCGATTTCGCACAGCCGCCGCACCGACGCGGCGCCATCGGCCATCGTGCGCTCGAAATGCGGAATGCCGCCGACGACCTGCACGCCGCGGTCGAGTGCGCGCATCAGATTGCGTTCCGCCGTTGCCGAGCGATAGAAGCCGTCCTGCGGAAACGCAACGAGTTGCAGGTCCAGATACGGCGCGACGCGCCGTTGCACGTCGAGCAATGCATCGACGGCAAGCAGCCGGTCGTCGCAGATATCGACATGCGAGCGGATCGCGAGCAGGCCTTGCGCGACGGCCATGTCGCAATAAGCCAATGCGCGCGCAACGATCGCGTCCTGCGTCAGCAACGGCTTCAACTCGCCCCACAGCGCAATGCCTTCGAGCAATGTGCCCGAGGCGTTACGCCGCGGCAGGCCGAGCGACAGCGCGGCATCGAGGTGGAAATGCGCATCGACGAAGGGTGGCGAGACGAGGCGGCCGCTCACGTCGATCTCCCGCGCTGCCGGCGCGTCGAGTGCGCGTTCTACGGCGACGATCTGGCCGACGGCGATGCCGATGTCGACATCGCGGCGGCCGTCGGGAAGGTTGGCGTGGCGCAGGATCAGGTCCATCGAAGTCCGCCGTTAGGTTGGATTTGGAGTTACGAACAAAAGTTCGTCATTCCGGCGAAAGCCGGAATCCAGCGGCTTCCTGCGAAGAGAACAGGCGCTGGGTCCCGGCTTCCGCCGGGACGACGGTTAACTAAACGTTCCGCGTCAAACTTGCGCCCCGAGTCCGTGGGGAACCCGTTGCAACCGGATGCTCATAGTGCAATTCTAGGCCCCTGGATTCAACGCGACGAAACGGTCTCGTCGCCCCGCGTCGCGGCACGCTGCCGGGCGCACAGATTCAGCGCCGGGCAGGAAGCCCAAGTGCCTCGGAGGCCATGGATGGACAATAGAGGCCCTTGGCCCGTGCAACGGGTCGATGCGCGCCATTTCGCCCAAACGCGAGCCGCTTGACCGCCAGGAACCGCCATCGATGAACCTCGCAGAAAAGCCGTCGACGCTGCAGTCCGCCACGGACCTGAACCTGGATCCGTACTGGATGCCGTTCACGCACAACCGCTACTTCAAGCAGCACCATCCGCTGAACCGGCTCATGGCGGGCGCGGAAGGTGCGTATTACACGACGGTCGAAGGCCAGAAGCTGTTCGACTGCCTTTCGGGCCTTTGGTGCAGTTCGCTCGGACACCGGCCGGCGAAGATCGTCGAAGCAGTCAAGCGCCAGCTCGATCGCGCCGACTACATTCCCGCATTCCAGGTCGCCAGTCCGGACACATTCACCCTTGCCGAACGCATCGCCGACGTCGCGCCCGGCGACCTGAACCGCGTGTTCTTCACGAACTCGGGCTCCGAGGCGGTCGACACCGCGCTGAAAATTGCGCTCGCCTATCACCGCCTGAAAGGCGAGGCGTCGCGCACGCGCTTCATCGGCCGCGAGAAGGGTTATCACGGCGTCGGGTTTGGCGGCATCTCGGTCGGCGGCATGGTCCCGAACCGCAAGATGTTCGCGCCGGCGATGATTCCCGGCGTCGACCATCTGCCGCATACGCACAACCTCAAGGAGATGGCGTTCTCGAAAGGCCAGCCGGCATGGGGCGCGCACCTGGCCGACGAACTCGAGCGAATCGTTGCATTGCACGACGCGTCGACGATTGCCGCGGTCATCGTCGAACCGATGCAGGGCTCCACCGGTGTCGTCGTGCCGCCGCAAGGTTACCTGCAACGCCTGCGCGAGATCTGCGACAAGCATGGCATCGTGCTGATCTTCGACGAGGTCATCTGCGGCTTCGGCCGCATGGGCGACTGGTTCGGCGCGCAGGCGTTCGGCGTGACGCCGGACCTGATCACGTTCGCCAAGTGCGTGAACAACGGCACCGTGCCCATGGGCGGCGTTATCGCGCGCCAGGGCATCTACGATGCGTTCATGCAGGGGCCGGAGTACGCGGTCGAATTTTTCCACGGCTACACGTATTCGGCGCACCCGCTCGCCGTTGCCGCGGCGCACGCGACACTCGACATCCTGCACGAGGACGATGTGCCGAAACGTTTCGGCGCACTGGCCGGCCGGATCGAAGCTGGTGTGCACGCGTTGCGCGGCGAACCGAACGTGATCGATATCCGCAACTGCGGCGCCGCTGCCGCGATCGAGCTTTCGCCGCTTCCCGGCCAGGTCGGCCTGCGTGGTTTGAAGGTGTTCGAGGAAGGTTTGAAGCGCGGCATGCTGTTGCGCTTCACCGGCGACATCATCGCGATGGCGCCGCCGGTCATCACGACGCCGGATGAACTGGACCGGATGTTCAATGCGGTCGGCGAGGCGATTCGGGCGGTGGCGTGATGACCGTTCGGCACAACAATTTCTGCCGTCATTCCCGCGAAAGCGGGAATCCATGTTGATTTTCGTCAGCCACGGGAAAAATGGATTCCCGCTTTCGCGGGAATGACGGCTATAAAAGAAAACGTATTTGGCAAGGCAACGATCGGAAAGGTATCTGCATGCTCGCACCCGTAATGATCCCCCACCACATCGGCGGCCAGCGCATCGGCAGCGTGCAGGCGCGCAGCCTGCCCGTGTACAACCCGGCGACCGGCGAAGAATCCGGACGCTTGCCGATGGCGACGCCGGAAGATGTCGACGCCGCCGTGCAGGCCGCCAAGGCCGCGTTCCCCGCCTGGTCGCAGACGCCGCCGCTCAAGCGCGCGCGCGTCATGTTCAAGTTCCGCGAGATGCTGGAAGCAAATCAGGAAATCCTCGCCGCCCAGATCACGGCCGAGCACGGCAAGACGCATAGCGACGCGCTCGGCGAAGTCGCGCGCGGCATCGAGGTCGTCGAGTTCGCCTGCGGCATTCCGCAATTGCTCAAGGGCGAAGTCACCGAGAACATCAGCAGCCAGGTCGACGCGCATTCGCTGCGCCAGCCACTCGGCGTCGTCGCCGGCATCACGCCGTTCAATTTCCCCGCCATGGTGCCGCTGTGGATGGCGCCGATCGCGATCGCCTGCGGCAACTGCTTCATATTGAAACCGTCCGAGCGCGATCCGTCGGCGTCGCTGCTGCTGGCCGACTGGCTTGCCCAGGCCGGTTTGCCCGATGGCGTGTTCAACGTCGTGCACGGCGACAAGGTCGCGGTCGATGCGATCCTCGCGCATCCGGATATCAAGGCCGTCAGCTTCGTCGGCTCGACCGCGATCGCGCGCTACATCTATGCAACTGGCTGCGCGCACGGCAAGCGCGTGCAGGCGCTCGGCGGCGCGAAGAACCACATGGTCGTGTTGCCCGACGCGGACCTCGACCAGGCCGCCGATGCGCTGATGGGTGCTGGCTACGGTTCGGCCGGCGAGCGCTGCATGGCGATCTCGGTCGCAGTCGCGGTCGGCGACAAGGTCGCCGATGCGCTCGTCGCGCGACTCGCCCCGCGCGTGCGCGCGCTGGCGATCGGACCCGGCGATGCTGCGGGCAAGGACATGGGACCGCTGATCACGGCCGCGCATCGCGACAAGGTCAGAGGCTATGTCGATATCGGCGTGGCCGAGGGCGCGAAACTCGTCGTCGATGGCCGCGGCGTGAAAGTCGACGGCGGCGGCAACGGTTTCTTCCTCGGCGGCTGCCTGTTCGACGGCGTGAAGCCGGAAATGCGGATCTACAAGGAGGAAATCTTCGGGCCGGTGCTGAGCATCGTGCGCGCCGCAGACTACGAACAGGCCGTCGCGCTGGTCAACGCGCACGAATACGGCAACGGCGTCGCGCTGTTCACGCGCGACGGCGACGCGGCGCGCGACTTCGTCAGCCGCATCCAGGTCGGCATGGTCGGCATCAACGTGCCGATCCCGGTGCCGATGGCGTTCCACAGCTTCGGCGGCTGGAAAGCCTCGCTGTTCGGCGACCATCACATCTATGGCCCCGAAGGCGTGCGCTTCTACACGCGCCAGAAAACCGTCACCACGCGCTGGCCCGCGAGCATTCGCGCCGGCGCGCAATACGTCATGCCGACCAGCGGATGACCCACCGGCGTCGTTTTTGCATGGTCAATCGAACCTACAGCTCAGGTTTGCAAGGGGACTGAATGCCGCGCAAGGAAATTGCCGATATCGCCGCCGGGCGGCTGTCCACTGAACAGCTCGCGGACAACTTCGCCGACGTTGCGCCG
>DASRTK010000344.1:0-8205 GCA_035655975.1 Rudaea sp. | reverse complement strand
CCTGCTCGGCGACGTCGAAGACCTCGGCATTTCCTGCGCGCTGATTCCGCACGATCTCGACGGCGTGGAAATCGGCCAGCGCCACGATCCGATGGGCGTGCCGTTCATGAACGGTCCGATCGTCGGCCGCAGCGTGTTCGCGCCGATGGACTGCATCATCGGCGGCAACGCCGGCATCGGCCACGGCTGGCGCATGCTGATGGAATGCCTGGCTGCCGGCCGCTCGATCTCGCTGCCGGCACTTTCGGTCGGCGCCGCGCAGATGGCCACGCGCATCAGCGGTGCATATGCGACCGTGCGCGAACAGTTCGACACGCCGATCGGCCGCTTCGAAGGCATCGAGGAGCCGCTTGCGCGCATCGCCGGCAAGACCTACATGATGACGGCGACGCGCACGCTGACCTGCGGCGCGCTCGACGCCGGCGAGAAGCCGGCCGTGCTGTCGGCGATCGCCAAGGCCTATTTAACCGACGGCATGCGCGAAGTCGTGATCGACGCGATGGACATCCGCGCCGGCGCGGCGATCCAGAAAGGCCCGCGCAATTCGCTCGCGCGCATGTGGGACGCGGTGCCGATCGGCATCACGGTCGAAGGCGCGAACATCCTGACGCGCTCGATGATCATCTACGGCCAGGGCGCGATCCGCTGCCATCCGTTCGTGCAGCACGAGATCACGGCGATCGCCGACAACGATCTGGCGAAATTCGACAAGGCGCTGTTCGGCCACATCAACCTGCTCGCGCGCAATTCGACGCGCGCCAAGTTGCTGGCGTGGTCCGGCAGCCGGCTGGCGAAGGCGCCGCGCACGGAAGACACCGGGCGCTACTACCAGCACCTGTCGCGCTTCTCGGCGGCGTTCGAACTGCTTTCCGACGTCGCCATGGGCACGCTCGGTGGCTCGCTGAAGCGGCGCGAGAAGATTTCCGGGCGCCTGGCCGACGCGCTGGCCTACATGTACCTGGCCTCGTGCGCGCTCAAGCGCTACCACGACGAGGCCAAGATCACGGCGAATTACAACCTCGTGCGCTGGAGCACCGAGCACTGCCTGTACCGCGTGCAGGAAGCCTTGCTCGGCGTGCTCGAAAACCTGCCGATGCGGCCGGTAGCGTTTCTGCTGTCATGGGCGATATTTCCGCTCGGCGCACGCTTCCGGCCGCCGTCGGACAAGCTCGGCGCGCGCGTCGCGCGCGATATCCTCGAAGATCGCGAGGCGCGCCTGCACTTGACCGAGGACATCTTCGTGCCGCCACCGACCGAAGTCGGGCTTGGCGCCCTGGAAGGCGCCCTCGACAAGGCAGTACGCTCGATTCCGGTCGAAACCAAGCTGCGCGACGCGGTCCGCGCAGGCAAACTCGACCGGGCGCCGGGCTACATGCTCGATGAAATGGGCCTGAAAGCTGGCGTGATAAGTGCAGAGGAGTACCGCCTCCTGCAGGATGCCGAAGCCGCACGCAACGAAATCGTTGCGGTCGACGCGTTCGATCCGCAGACGTTCAAGAACCTGCACTGACCCGACTGACCCGAACTGGCCAAGAATGACCGAAACCGCTTCTCCGACAATCGACATCGATCCTGAATTGAGCCTGCGCGTGCAGGCCCTCAGCCGCGAATGCGCTGCGCTCGGCCGGGCTTGGGATGACTCCCAGATCCAGTTCCTCTACGACGAATCCGTACAGCTTGCCGAGCGTGCGCAGCAGGCGGGCATCGTCGACCTGTCAGAGGCGCTGCTTGGACTGTCGGCCTACCTGAGTTCGTTCGTCGACAGTCCGATGCGGCCGAGCCAGGACCAGCTCAACCAGCTGCAAACGCTGGCCGAATCCGCGGGCGACGCGCTGGCCCGCTATCGCGCGCACATTTCGGTCGCGGTGCTCGGCCCGGACACGCGCTCGCTGTCGGCCACTCAGCCGATGATCCACTACCTCGGACAGAATCCGGCGCATCTGGAGATCCTGCGCGCGCGCTGCGGACTCGCAGGTTACGGCGTCGTCGAGACGGGTAACGTGCGCGACGTCGAAAATGCGCTCGATGCCGGCACCGTGCTGGCGCTCGTGATCGGCGCGGAAAAACTCGCCGATTGGCTAAGCCAGCATCAAACCGACGTCGGCGGCAGCGCCTCGGCGCGCGTGCCGATCGGCGTGCTCAGCGACGAGGATCTGCTCGACGTGCGCCTCGCGGCGATGCGCAGCTCGGCCGAAGTCGTGTTCGTGCTGCCCGAAGACACCGACCGCATCGCGCCACGCCTGGCCGGGCTGATCGCCGACCGCTCGGAACCGTACCGCGTGCTGATCGTCGACGACGACAACTCGATGCGCCTGTTCTGCGGCTCGGTCCTGCGCCACAACCAGATGGAAACGCGCGATTTCGCCTCGCCGGAAGAGGCGATGCAGGCCCTGCACGACTTCACCCCGGACGTGATAATCCTCGACCTGTACATGCCGCAGATTTCCGGCTTCGAGATGCTGGCGCTGTTTCGCGCGCATCCGCGCACCGCATTCACGCCTGTCGTCCTGCTGTCGGGCGATTCGGACACGGAGAAACGCTTCGCCGCGCTGCACATCGGCGGCGACGACTACCTGACCAAACCGATCCGCCCGCGTCACCTCGTCGCCGCCGTCACCGGCCGTGCGCGGCGCGCGCGCTGGATGCGGCGCGAGCTCTTCTCCGCACGGTAAGTCCTTGTCAAAGCCTGAGGCTTGATCGAGTAGTTGCTCGAAACGACTGACTCGAAGCGACTGAAGAGCAGCAATATCCCAAACCGCCGTCATTCCCGCGAAAACGGGAATCCATGTTGCTCTCCCTGGAATAGTGGACAATGCGCGAAGATCAAAATGGATTCCCGCTTTCGCGGGAATGACGAGTTTTTCTGAATCTGACTCGCGCGAAATACCCTTGTAGATGTCAAACTGCTACTGCTCCCGGCGTCGCCGGGGCTCTCGGTTTTGGCTAGCACTCAACACTCACCCGCCATGCAAGCAAGCTGGTATTTCGACTTCATCTCGCCGTTTTCGTATCTGCAACTCGAACGCGTCCGCCAGTGGCGAGCGCGCATCGACATCACGCCGGTGCCGGTCGCGTTCGGCGCGATCCTGCAACAACTGGGCAGCGTCGGCCCGGCGGAGATTCCGGGCAAGCGCGAGTTCACCTATCGCAGCGTGCTGTGGCAGGCCGAGCGTGCCGGCGTGACCTTGCGGTTTCCGCCCGCGCACCCGTTCAATCCGCTCGCCGCACTGCGCCTGTGCATCGCCGCCGGCGGCAGTTGGCCGGGGGTCGAGGCGATCTTTGCCCACCTGTGGCGCGATGGCCGCGCCGGCGCGAACGCTGCGGAGCTGGCCGAAGTCGCAACCGCGCTCGGTTTGGAAAATGTGGAAAATGTTATAAATTCCGATGACGTCAAGCGCCGCCTGCGCGCCAATACCGAGGCGGCGCTCGCGGTCGGCGTGTTCGGCGTTCCGACGCTGCGCGTCGGCCATGAACTGTTCTGGGGCAATGATGCCTCGGAGATGGTCGAAGACTGGCTGGCGAATCCCGCCCGTTTCGACAGCGAGGAATACCGGCGCATTGCGAATCTGCCGCTCGGCGTCCAGCGGCGGCGTTAGGCGCGGGCCGACTTCCTTTCGTCGCCTCGCGCCTCCGCCTGTCGGTTCGAGTGTCGCGTAACGTATTTTTAACGTTCAGTGCCACTTTCGCCGAGTAGACTCAGCACTCGATGGAAGCCTACTGGTACTTCGATTTCGGTTCGCCGCTTTCGTACCTGCAATTGGCGAAGGTGCGCGAGTGGCGTGCGCGCATGCCGGTGACGGCGGTACCGATCGCGCTGCGTGCGCTGCTGAAAAGCCAGGGTCCGCAGTCGGCCGAAACCACGAACATCAGCGAATCGGCCGCGCGCCTGATCAAATGGCGGGCGAAAACCGCCGGCGTCTCCCTCGAATTTCCGCCGGGCTATCCCTTCAACTCCGCCGCTGCGCTGCGTTTGTGCATCGCTGCAGGCTCGTCGTGGAATGCAGTCGAAGTCATCTTCGGCCACCTGTGGCGCGACGGCCGCGCCGGGTCGATGACGACGGATCTCGTCGATGTCGGCCACGCGCTCGGCATCGCCAATGTGGAACCCGCAATCAAATCCGCGGAGGCCGGCAACCAGTTGCGCCTCAACACCGAAGCGGCGCTGGCAATCGGCGTGCGTAACGCGCCGTGCGTGCGCATCGGCAGCGAGTTGTTCTGGGGCGCCGACGCGGCCGAGCGTGTCGACGAGTGGCTCGCCCGCGGCCACGGCGCGCAAGCGCCTGACCTGCAATTGCGCGTAGGCTGGTACTGATCGCGCCTCAACCGCGCTGCAGCGTGTCCCGAAGGATTCCGAGTGCCGTCTCGATATCGGCAGCGCTGACGTCGAGGTGCGTCACGGCGCGGATCGAGCGCGGGCCGCCCATCGGACTCATGCGCACGCCATGCGTCAGCAACGCGGCGCACAACGTTGCCGGATCCCACGCGGCGGCGACAACGTCGAAATAGACGAGGTTCGTTTCGACGCTTGCGCGATCGATCTGCAAGCCCTCGATCGCGGCGATGCCGGCAGCCAATCGCTGCGCATTCGCATGATCGTCAGCGAGCCGGGCGACATGATGATCGAGCGCGTGCTCGCACGCCGCCGCGATGATGCCGCTCTGGCGCATCGCGCCGCCCCAGCGCAGTTTCAGGCGTGTTGCCTCATGGATGAAGTCGCGCGGCCCCGCGAGCACGGCGCCGCCGGGCGCGCCGAGCCCTTTGGAAAAATCGATCCAGACCGAGTCGAAGCGATCGGCGAAGTCGGCGGCCGCAACGCCACTGGCGATGCACGCATTGAACAGGCGCGCGCCATCCATGTGCGTGACCAGGCCTGAGGCGTGCGCGATGTCGGCGATCTCCCGCAGCGCGGCCAGCGGCCAGATCGAGCCGCCCCCGAAGTTCACGGTCTGTTCGACTTCGACCAGCCGCTGGCGCGGCGCGGAAGCAACGTCGGCGTGGATCTTCTCGCGCAGCTGCGCGGCGCTGAACACGCCGCGCGCGCTCGTGATCGAATTGAGCATGACGCCGGCCAGCGCAGCCGGGCCGCCGCCTTCGGCGCTGATGATGTGCGAGGTTGCATCGCAGATGACCTCGTCGCCGGGCCGGCAATGCACGGCCAGCGCGATCTCGTTGCACATCGTGCCCGACGGCAGGAACAGCGCGGCCGGCTTGCCGAGCAGCGCTGCGCAACGCTCGACGAGGCGGTTGACGCTCGGATCCTCGTTGGCGCGTTCGTCGCCGACTTCTGCGTGGGCCATGACCTGGCGCATGGCCGCGGTCGGGCGGGTCTTGGTGTCGCTGAACAGGTCGATCATCGTGCCGGCACTGTGTTGATGGCGGAGCCGGAAGCGTAGCGGGTGCGGCGAGCGAAGTCGAAGCAGCAATGAACATTCCAGATGAAAAACAGGACAGATCAGACAGCAATCAGAGTCTCCTGCGCTACAATCGTGGCACGCCGATGCCGATCCGACTTGCCTGCTTCGCGTTGCTGCTCGCCCTGTGCGCGTCCGCGCCCGCGCGCGAAGTGTACAAATGCACAAACGCGCAAGGCGACGTCGCGTTCCAGGACAAGCCGTGCGCTCGTGGCACGACCGAGCTCACCGTGCACGTTGCCGAGGAGTCGGAATACGCGCCGGCGCCTGTGGCGCCTGTCGCCGAACCTGCCGCACCCCCTCCGCCACAGCCGACGCCGGCCCGGCTCAAGCCGCCATTGAAGCCGTTGCCGCCGTTGTGGGTGTGCATGAATGCCGAAGACGGTTCGCGCTATATCAGCCGCAACGGCGCGCCGCCGCCGCGCCTGGTGCCTCTGGGCGTGCTCGGTTATCCGCCCAAGACGCTTTCCGAGGCCTATGCTCCGGGCGCAACGAACCGCATGTCTGCGCCGGAGATGAGCAAGACACCGGTCGACACATCCGCGCGCGGATCGATCGGGGCGGGCTACACGCAGGTCCAGGACGAATGTGTGAGCCTCAATCCCGAGCAGACCTGCGAAGTCCTGCACCAGCAGTACGACCAGGTCAGCGACAAACTCGGCCGCGCGCGCTTCAAGGACGAGCAGGCCAAGCTCGGCGCCGAGGTCGCAGACATCGAGAGCGATCTGGGCGGCTGTCCGAACTAGCGGGCTGTAATGCTTGCTCGGTAGCAGTTTGTGAGTCCCTGGCCACGGTTGCCCGCATCCGCCTTCGGCACCTTCCCCCGCTTCGCAGGGGAAGGAAGCATGAGGCGTCAGTCTGGGATCCTTCCCCCGCGCGCGGGAAGGTGGCGTCAGCCGGAAGGGCGCGCTCCGCGCAAAAGCATAAACCGTACTACCGCTTCAACGCCCACTCGCTAGCAGCGTGCAACGCTACGGCGTCAGCGCAAACGTACCGTAGCGCTGTTCGTGCTCGAGCAGGAATTTCTTCGTCGCCAAGCCGCCGCCGAAACCGGTCAGGCTGCCGTTCGCGCCGATCACGCGATGGCACGGCACGACAATCGGCAACGGATTGCGGCCGTTCGCGGCGCCGACCGCGCGTGCCGCAAGGGGATCACCGACACGGTTCGCCAGTTCGCCGTAGCTGAGCGTCGCGCCGTATGGGATGCGCCGCAGCTCGTCCCAGACGCGCAGATCGAATTCGCTGCCTTGCGCTGCGAGCGGCAGGTCGAACTGCGTCAGCTCGCCGGCAAAGTAGGCATCGAGTTGCGCGCGCGCGGCACCCAGCGCGCCGGGGTCGCGCTGCCAGTCGTCACCGATCCAGACCGGATGGCGCCCGAGCTCAAAGCCGACATAGCGCAAACCGCCCTCGTCTGCCGCGAGCAGCAGCTGTCCGATCGGTGATTCGACGTAGTCGTAGATCATCCGCGCACCCGCAACCGCGAGCGATCCGGTCGTCACGGCCGGCCGCCGCGAATGCGCCGGATTTTCCCACGCCCTCATGCGCTGCGCCACAGGTGGAGCACGGCATAGGCGCGCCAAGGCCGCCAATTCTCGGCCATGCGTTCGAGCGCTGCGGTCGACATCGTCTCGCCGTCACGCGCGACCGCCCTGCGCAGCACGAGGTCGGCCGCAGGAAACGCGTCGGGTTCGCTCAGCGCACGCATCGCGATGTAGTGCGCGGTCCATGCGCCGATGCCCGGCAGTTGGGTCCAGCTGGCGACGAACTCATCGAGCGTCTGCTCCGGGCGAAAACTCACGATTCCATCGCACACGGCGCGGGCGAGCGCGCCGAGCGTTGCGGCACGCTGACGGGTCAGGCCGATGCCGGTCAGGTCGGCGTCCGCAAGCGTCTGCGGCGCCGGGAAGAGTTGCACGCGCGCGCCACCTTCCACCGCGACTGCGATGCCGAATCGTTCGACGAGGCGCTGCGCGAGCGTGCGCGCCGCGGCGACGCTGATCTGCTGGCCGAGCACGGCACGGATTGCGATTTCGAAACCGTCCCATCCGCCGGGCAGGCGCTGGCCCGGATGGCGGCGAATCAACGCACGCAATGTCCGGTCCGCGCCCAGACGTTTGTTGATCGCGGCGATGTCGGCGTCGAGATCGAACATGCGACGCACGCGCGCGCTGATGTCCTGCAGCGGCGCGGCGTGCGGAAACGCAATCGTCAGCGCGAGCGCATCGGCGCCGGCCATTTGCGTCACGCGCAAGCTGCCGCCTTCGCCGGCGAGCGAAAAGCGCCGCGTATAGCCGCTTGCATCGACCGTTTCGACGCCGGGAATCGCGCGGCGCGCGAAGAACGCGAGCAGCGCCGCGAAATCGTACGGCGCGCGATATGGCAGGCGCAGCGTCAATGCGCCGGCCGCCGTGTCGACACGCGTTCGCCGCAACGCGCGCGGCGAGCGACCGTAGCCCGTACGAAATGCGGTATTGAAGCGGCGCAGGCTGCGATAGCCGGCGGCCAGGCCGATCTGCGTGATCGGCAAGTTGGTCTCGCCGAGCAGCTTCTTCGCGAACAGCAGCCGCCGCGTCGCTGCGATCTCGAGCGGTCCGGCGCCGATCTCGACGACGAACAGGCGGCGCAGGTGGCGTTCGCCGACACCGATGCGCGCGGCCAGGTCGGCCACCGAAGAGCGATCGAGCAGTCCGCCCTCGATCAGGCGCAATGCGGCCGCGACCAGAGCGCTGCGCGCCCGCAGCGGCGTCCCCGGTGCCGCTTCCGGCCGGCAGCGCAGGCACGGACGGTAGCCGGC
>DASRTK010000343.1:0-3373 GCA_035655975.1 Rudaea sp. | reverse complement strand
GACCGGTGACTTCATTCTCGGCCGCGCGCCGGTGCACGCACTGACGATCGGCTTCTTCGGTTCGATGCTCGTGGCAATGGTCACGCGCGTGACCCAGGGACACTCAGGCCGGCCGTTGGCGATGGGCGCAATTCCGTGGCTGACATTCGCGCTGCTGCAACTCGTCGCACTGACGCGAATTCTCGCCGAGGCTGCGGCAAATTCCACGTTGTGGCTTGTCGTCGCCGCAGCCGGCTGGCTGATCGCCTTCGCGCCGTGGGTTCTGCGCTCGCTCTGGATCTATGTCACGCCGCGCATCGACGGCAAGCCGGGGTAGACTTCACCGCGCTCGCGCACAAGCAACAACCCCATGATCGAGCTCTACCCCCAGGTCAAGTTCGTGCACGTGATGTGCGTGATCCTTTCCGGCAGCCTGTTCGCACTGCGCGGAATGATGATGCTCGCCGGTTCGCGCTTCGCGAATCACAGCGCGCTGCGCTATCTGTCCTACGCAATCGACACGGCGCTGCTGACGGCCGCGCTGATGCTGGTCACGATCCTGCACCAGTACCCGTTCGTGCAGGCGTGGCTGACGGTCAAGGTGCTGTTGCTCGTCGTCTACATCGTGCTCGGCGTGTTCGCATTGCGCCGCGGCCACACGCGGCGCATGCGGGCAATATGCTATGTAGCCGCGCTGGCCGTGTTTGCCTCGATCGTCGGCGTCGCCCTGTCGCACAATCCTCTCGGCTGGTTGGCGATGATCCACGCCTAGGTCTGGCGATCCGCCGTGCTCGCATGCACGAAACATGCGCGCGGCTGCGGAGTATGATTGGAGATCGCAGGTCGGCCAGGAGAACAGTCATGACGTCTCGCGCGTTCGCATTCATGTTGGTCCTCGCGCTCCTCAACGGCAGCGCCGTCGCCGCGGACAAAACTCCGGACGCATCGGTGGCGAAAGCGGAGTTCGGCGGCCAATGTGCCGAGGGTCTTGCCGTCGGCCGCCACGTCATGACGAACTGCTCGGTCAACTGGACCGACAAGGATGGCAAGATCTACTGTTTCAGCAACGAGGCGGCCAAGGCCGAATTTCTCAAGGATGCGCCGGGCAATCTGGAACGCGCGCGCACGTTCATTGCTGCGAGCAACGTGCAGTCGACCGAGGAGGCCATGCAGAATTTCGACAGCAATGACGCCGAGACCGTCGTCAAGGCGCATGTCGAAGACTTGCTCAAGGCCAATGGCGGCGTTTTCCCACTCGAAGATCCACTCAACGGCGAGCAACTCAAGCTCAAGTTCGACGGCGTCGACTTCACGCGCACGATCGACGGCTACGGCTTCTTCCCCGATGTGAAGTTCCACGACTCGAAGGACGAGCAGAAGAAATACCTGGTCGACTTCTGGGTCGTGCCGGCCAAGGGCCAGCTCGTGATTCAGGAAACACGAATCTATCAGGCACCGCAGCAGCAGGAAGGCAAGTGGGTAACCACGGCGCGCCAGCCGATTCCGTGGTGGTGGATTCCGGCCTCGGAGCATCCGGGCCACGTCGCGCAGAAGCGCAGCTGGGAAGTCATGTCGGCGGTCGAGCAGGACGCGCTCACGCAGAGCATGAAGAACAAGGGCGTGTTCAAGCTCAAGGACGACAAGACCGGCAAGGATCTGGACTTGCAGTTCATCGACACGCACCAGCCGATCCGCCAGCTCGACGAGAACGGGCATTTTTTTGCCTGCACCGATTTTCGCGCGGTCGGCACGAAGGACCAGATCTACGACGTCGATTTCTGGATCAGCGAGAAGGACGGCAAGATGACCGTCGACCAGGTCAAGGTGCACAAGGTGCCGGAACAGAAGAACGGCCAGTGGGTGCAGATCGAGCGCTACAGCTGGAAGGACCTGGGAAACAGCCACGTCGTGCCCTGATCACGCATTAGCGTTCGTTCAGACTCTCTTTCACGCAGTCTTGCCGTTTCCGGTGCTAGCTTCGCGCGCACTTCGTGCGGGGTAGGCAATTTTTTTGTTCGATACGCCCGGCCACTGCCAGTGGCCGAGTCGGCCTTCCCTGCGACTCCACGGCGACAGCCGGAAACCAGCCGAGCGCTGAGACCTCGCTGCCGCGATCCCACTATCGCGAACTGAAGGAGACAGTCCCGTGATCAAATCAAGATTTGCATATTTTTCAAGGGCCTCGAGTTTGGCCGCATCCATGGCGGTGCTCGCGCTGGCCTCTCTGGCGGCCGGGGCGCTCGCCAACGACAGCTCCGACAATCCTTTCTCCCCGGCGTACGGACATGCTTATCGGCATGGCGTCGTTCCGACGCGCGAAGCGTGGGAGCACATGAAGGAATACGCCAGCCAGCACGCGACTCCGGGCGGCCCCGCGGGGACGAAAACGCTACTTTATGGCGGCGGCGTCGACGGCATCGGCGTCACGAGCGGCACGCCGAAGACCTACCTGGTCGTATACGGCAGCCAGTGGGGAACGCAGGGCACCGACAGCGACGGCAACATGACGCTGTCGAACGATACGCATGGCGTGATTCCGTACCTGCAGAAGTTGTTCAAGGGTATCGGCACGAATGGCGAACTGTGGTCGGGCGTGATGACACAGTACTGCGACGGCGCGGTTTCCGCGGGCGCAACGTCATGCCCCGCCGGCGCGTCGTTCGTTGGTTATCCGGCCGGCGGCACATTTGCCGGAATCATCTACGACAACTCGGTCGCCTCGCCGTCGAACGCGACCTACGTGCAGCTCGGTCAGGAGGCGGTCAAGGCCGCCGGGCTGTTCGGCAACAAGACCGCCGCGTCGAATCGCTACGCCCAATACGTGATCCTGTCGCCTTCGGGAACGCATCCGGATGGCTTCAACACCGCGAGCGGTAACTTCTGCGCATGGCACGACTGGAACGGCGACCTCGGCGTCGCATCGTCGTATGGCGACATCGCTCTGACGAACATGCCGTTCGTTCTGGATCTCGGTCCAAGTTGCGGCCAGAACTTCGTCAATTCCGGAACGGCAGGTACGCTCGATGGTTTCTCGATCGTCAACGGCCATGAATACGCCGAGACGATCACCGATCAGAACCCGGCAGGAGGCTGGACTGCCTCGAGCGGCCAGGAAAATGCCGACGAATGTGCCTGGATCTCATCCGGCCAGGGCGCCAGCGCGAATGTCGTGACGGCAACGGGCACGTTTGCGATGCAGAGCACGTGGTCCAATGACACGAATCGCTGCGACATCTCGCATCCGATCGTGACCGGCGGCGGCGGTGGCGGCGGCGGTCCGACGGCGAGCTTCAGCTTCACGACCAGCGCGTTGAAGGCAACCTTCATCGACGGCTCGAGCTGCGACACGGCAAGCTGCGCATATCTCTGGACGTTCGGCGACGGATCTAACTCG
>DASRTK010000342.1:0-3704 GCA_035655975.1 Rudaea sp. | reverse complement strand
TCGGGCGCTTCAATGTCGGCAACCTGCTCGCGGTCGCCGGCTGCCTCGGCGCGCTCGACTATACGTTTGCACAAATCCACAAAGCGCTGACGCAGTTGCGGCCGGTGCCCGGGCGCATGAACCGCCTCGGCGGCGAAGGCGGCTTGCCACTCGTCGTCGTCGACTATTCGCACACGCCCGATGCGCTGGAACAGGCGCTGACTTCCCTGCGCGCGCATTGCGCCGGGCGCCTGGTCTGTGTGTTCGGCTGCGGTGGCGAGCGCGACCAGGGCAAGCGTCCGCAGATGGGCGCGATCGCGGAGCGCCTGGCCGACCGCATCATCGTCACGGACGACAACCCGCGCGGCGAAGACGGCGACGTCATCGTTGCACAGATTGTCGCCGGCCTTTCGCGTCCGCGCGAAGTGATCGTGCAGCGCGACCGCGCGCGCGCGATTGCGATGGCGCTCAAGGAAGCCCGGCGCGGCGACGCCGTGCTGATTGCCGGCAAGGGCCATGAGCCTTACCAGGAAATCCGTGGCGTCAGGCATCCATTCGACGATCTCGATGTCGCACGGCGCACGCTGGAGGCGCGGCCATGCTGAGCCTGAAGCTGGCCGACGTGGCGATGTGGGCCCGCGGCACGCTGCGTGGCGCTGACGTCGACGTGCGTGGCGTATTCAGCGACACCCGCAGTCCGCAGCCGGGCGCGCTGTTCGTCGCGCTCAAGGGCGAGCACTTCGACGCGCACGAGTTCGTCGCAGCGGCCCAAGCCGCTGGAGCGGCTGCAGCGCTGGTCGAGAGGCCGATCGCGGTCGATCTGCCGCAGGTCGTCGTCGTCGACACGATGCTCGCGCTCGGCGACCTCGCCAGCGCGGTACGCGCGCAACGCCGCGCACGGGTCGTCGGTATCACCGGCTCGAACGGCAAGACGACGGTCAAGACCCTGCTCGCGTCGGTCCTTGCCCTGCACGGCAGAACCCACGTCAACGCCGGCAACCTCAACAACGAGATCGGCCTGCCGCTGTCGCTGCTGGCGATGCCCGAAGACGCTGAATACGCCGTGCTCGAGATGGGCGCCGGCAAGCCGGGCGACATTGCCTATCTGGCTGCCATCGCACGGCCCGAAATCGGTCTCGTCAACAACATTGCGCCAGCTCATCTTGAGCGCATGGGCACAGTCGAAGGCATCGCCGAGACCAAGGGCGCGTTGTACGCCGCGCTGCCGCCGCATGGCGTGGCGGTCATCAACGCCGACGACGCGTTCGCCGGCCTGTTCGCGACGCTGGCCGGAACGCGCCGCACACTGCATTTCGGCATCGATCATGCGGCCGACGTGCGCGGCGAGATTCTCGAAAGCGGCGCGCATATGCGCTTTGCCCTGAGCCTGCCCGGTGCGCGCGCCGAGATCGTGCTGCCGCTGAGCGGGCGTCACAATGTCATGAACGCGCTCGCCGCAGCGGCGATCGCGCTGGCGCTCGACGTGCCGGTCGCGACGATCCAGCGCGGCCTGGAAACCGCGCAACCGGTCAAGGGCAGGCTGCAACGCCACTCACTGCCGGGCGGCTGGACGCTGATCGACGACAGCTACAACGCGAATCCCGCGTCGACCGAAGCGGCGATCGCCGCTGTCGCCGCCGAACCCGGGGAAGCGTGGCTCGTGCTCGGCGACATGCGCGAGCTCGGTCCGCAGGCGCCGGTGTTGCACGCGCGCATCGGCGGCGTCGCGCGCGCCGCGGGCATCTCCCGGCTCTATGCGGTCGGCGGACTCGCTGCGGCCGCGGCCGGTACGTTCGGCAGCAAGGCGCGCTATTTCGCCAACCAGTCCGAGCTGATCGCCGCGCTGTCGGCGGATGTGCATCCTGGCGTCAGCGTGCTGGTCAAGGGTTCGCGCGGCTCGGCGATGGACCGCGTCGTGCGGGCATTGCTCGAAGGCAGCGGCGGCAACGGCGGAGGCACGCGCAATGCTGCTTGAGCTTGCCGACCTGCTGCGTGGACAAGTGAGCGTTCTCCACTTGTTCCAATATGTCACGTTCCGCACGATCATGAGCGCACTGACCGCGCTCGCCGTCGCCTTGCTGCTCGGTCCGGACGCGATCCGCCGCCTGACCGCAGTCAAGGCCGGCCAGGTCATTCGCAGCGACGGTCCGCAATCGCATTTGTCGAAGGCCGGCACGCCGACGATGGGCGGCGCGCTGATCCTGCTCGCGGTCACGGTCGCGACCTTGCTCTGGGGCGACCTGCACAACCGCTACATCTGGGTCACGCTCGCGGTGATGCTGGCATTCGGCGCAGTCGGCTTCTACGACGACTACAAGAAGCTCGTGCTCAAGGACAGCCGCGGGCTCGCGGCGCGCTGGAAATACCTGTGGCAGTCGGTGTTCGGGCTGAGCGCCGCGATCGGGCTGTACTACGTGCTCGGCGAAGACTCCCCCGGCGCCGTCGCGCTGTACGTGCCGCTGTTCAAGCAGGTCGCGATTCCACTCGGCTGGGCCTTCGTCGTGCTCGGCTACCTGATCATGGTCGGATTTTCGAACGCGGTGAACCTGACCGACGGCCTCGATGGCCTGGCGATCATGCCGACCGTGCTCGTTTCCGCCGCGCTCGGCGTGTTCGCCTACGCCGCGGGTCACAGCGTTTTTTCCACCTATCTGCAGATTCCGGCGGTGCCCGGCGCCGCCGAGTTGTGCATTTTCTGCGGCGCGCTGTCCGGCGCGGGCCTCGGATTCCTGTGGTTCAACGCTTATCCGGCGCAGGTGTTCATGGGCGACGTCGGCGCGCTCGCGGTCGGCGCGGCGCTCGGCTGCGTTGCGGTGATCGTGCGCCAGGAAATCGTGCTGCTGATCATGGGCGGCGTGTTCGTCATGGAAACGGCGAGCGTGATTTTGCAGGTCGCCAGCTTCAAGCTGACCGGCAAGCGCATCTTCCGCATGGCGCCGATCCATCATCACTTCGAATTGAAAGGCTGGCCGGAGCCGCGCGTGATCGTGCGCTTCTGGATCATCAGCGTGGTGCTCGTGCTGATCGGCCTTGCCACGTTGAAGGTGCGCTGATGACTGACCTGAGCGCACAGGCCCGCCGCCGCCACGAGCTTCCGGGTCAATACGATCTCGGCATCATGCTTGCCGCCGGCGCGCTCGCGAGCCTCGGCGTGATCATGGTCGCGTCGAGTTCGATAGCGGTCGCCGATGGCCATCACGTCGGGCCGTTCTACTACCTGACGCGCCATCTGGTATTTCTCGGGCTCGGCGTCGGACTCGCGATCCTGATGACGCGTATCGAGCTCGAATTGCTCGAGCGCAATGCGTTCGTCCTGCTGCTGCTGGCAATCATCCTGTTGCTGCTCGTGTTCGTTCCGGGCCTGGGGTTGCGCATCAATGGCGCGCGCCGATGGATTCGCCTCGGGTTTGCCGGCTTCCAGTCGGTCGAGGCGGTGAAGCTGATGTTCATCGTCTACCTCGCCAGTTATCTCGTGCGCCATCGCGACAACGTGCAGATGAGCATGTTTGGCGTGATCAAGCCGCTCGGCGTGGCGCTGATTCTCGTTGGGCTGCTGCTGATGCAGCCGGACTTCGGCAGCGCCGCGCTGATCATCGCAGTCACGGTCGGCATGGTCTGGCTCGGCGGCGCGCGCATGCGCAACCTGTTCTACCTGGCGATTCCGGCGATGCCGGCGATCGCCTGGGCAGCGATGACGTCGGACTACCGCGTCAAGCGCCTGACCT
>DASRTK010000341.1:0-6709 GCA_035655975.1 Rudaea sp. | reverse complement strand
CGGCCATCCATGGCCTCCGAGGCACTTGGGCTCCTGCCCGGCGCGACGCGCAGCAGCGCCTCCGCCAGTTCGATCGCAGGCTCGTGCGTGAAGCCGGCGAAGATGACATGTTCGAGGCGATCGAGCTGGTCCTTGATTGCGGCCGCGATGCGTGCATTCGCGTGACCGAACAGGTTCGTCCACCACGAGCTGATGGCATCGAGATAACGCCGTCCGTCATGCCCGACCAGCCACGCTCCGTCGCCGCGCGCGACCGGGATCATCGGCACCCGCGGCCGACCAAGCTCGCTGTGATCCTGCATCTGCGTGCACGGATGCCACAGGACCGCGAGGTCGCGCGCCTGCCACGCGGCGGCGGCGCGCGCGTCGTTGCTGTCGGGTGCGGGAACGGCGTTCATGCTTTGCTATGATCGGCGGCATTACAGTTCAGCACAAGGCATGCACATGTCGACGGCGATCCGACGTTCGGCCCTCAGCCCTCAACCCTCGGCCCTCGCTCCACCGAAAGGCTTCACGCTGATCGAAATCCTCGTCGTGGTCGTGATCCTCGGCATTCTCGCCGCGATCGTCGTGCCGAAGGTCATGGAACATCCCGGCGAGGCGCGCCAGGTTCGCGCCAAGCAGGACATCCAGGCGATCGCCACGGCCTTGAATATGTATAAATTGGACAATTTTACCTACCCCAGCACCGAACAGGGACTCGATGCGCTGGTCAGCAAGCCCGGCGGCGCGCCGGACGCGCCGAATTGGCGCAAGGGCGGGTATCTGGACAAGGCGCCGAAAGATCCGTGGGGACGCCCCTACCTTTACCTGCATCCGGGCAGCCACGGCGACATCGACGTGTTCAGCTACGGCGCCGACGGCAAGCCCGGCGGCGATGGCGAAGACGCGGACGTCGGTAACTGGGAGTAGAGCAGCGGCTAGGGACGAGGGGCGAGGGACTAGGGACTAGATTGAGAATCGGAATCGGAAGATGACACTTCAACGTTCGCGGATGAAGCCTGCGGAGGACTCCGCCGCTCTTGAAGTTCCCTGTTCCCTGGCTCCTGGCCCCTGGCCCCCGCTCTCCACAGGCTTCAGCCTGATCGAGATCCTGGTCGTGACGGTGATCCTCGCCGTTGTCGCGGCTGCCGTGACGTTGGCCCTTGCCGGCGCGGGCGGCGAACGACAGCTCGCACGCGACGCGGATCGCGTCGCCGCGCTGGTTGGTTACGCGTGCGAGCAGGCGGAGCTGAGCGGGCGGGATATCGGCCTGAGCCTGAGCCGCGGCGGCTATCGCTTCAGCCGCAGCGAGCACACCGAGTGGCTGCCGCTGCGCGACGGCGAGTTGCGGCCGCGCAAGTGGAGCATCAGCCCGATCATCACGCTGGCGCGCGACGGCAATTCTGTCGGCGTCGTTGATGAATTCCCCGACAAACCGCAGCTCGCGTGCTTTTCCTCCGGCGAATTGACTGCGTTCCGGTTGGAGCTCGCGTTGCCCGACGCGGCGGCAGTTTTCCGCGTCGAAGCCGCGCAGAATGGCGACGTCGTCACCAGCAGCGTGGAAAGCCGTGGCCGCTGACCGGCTTCCGGCGCGCCGGCGCGCGCGTGGCTTCACCTTGCTCGAAGTCCTTATTGGCCTGGTCGTGCTGAGCCTTGCGCTGCTCGCGCTGACGCGCACGGCTGCGCTGCAGGTCGACGGCCTTGGCCAGCTGCGCGATCGCACGATGGCCGGTTGGCTGGCGCAGAATCTGCTCGCCGAGACGCGAATCGCCAGCCCGTTTCCGCCTGTCGGCACAAGCAATGGCACACGCCGGTTCGGTCCGGCCGAATTTCGCTGGGAGGTCAACGTGCAGCCGACCCGGGTCGCGACGATCCGGCGCATCGATGTTCGCATCTTCGCCGACGCCGACCGCAAGACGGCGCTTGCGCAGCTCAGCGGCCTGGCCGGCGAGGACCTGTTGCCATGAGTCCACGACAGCTTCGCGCGAGCAGTCGGCAACACGCCTTCAGCCTGGTCGAATTGCTGGTGGCACTCGCGGTCTTCGCGACGATGGCGGCGCTGGCCTATGGCGGCCTGGACTCGATCGCGCGCACGCGCGCGGAGCTTGGCCGTCAGCAGGACTCTTTTCGCGACCTCATGCGCGGTGTCGGACTGATTGAGCGCGACCTGCGTCAGGCGATTGCACGCCCGGTACGCGGCAACTACGGCGAACCGTTGCCGGCGCTGATGGGCAACAGCGGACACATCGAATTCACGCGAACCGGTTTCGCCAATCCGCAAAGCGAGCCGCGCTCGAACCTCGAACGCGTGCTCTACGAATTCGACGACGATGCGCTCAAGCGCGGCGTCTACCCGGCGCTCGATCGTGCTCCGGCAACCGCCCCGAAGCTCACGACGCTGCGCGGCAATGTCGAGACGTTTCGCCTGCGCTATCTCGACGCGAGCAACCGCTGGGGGGACGCATGGCCACCGCAGCGCGAGGCAGATGCAGGCGCGCCGGATCTGTTGACGCAACTTCCGCGCGCCGTCGAGTTCCGCATCGGCACGCGCGACTATGGCGAAGTCGCCGGCGTCGTCGAGCTCGTTTCGAGTTGGCCGAGGCAGGCCGTGCCATGAGCCGGACAGTGCAATCTGCTTCGTCCCAGCGCGGTGTCGCGCTGCTCGTCGCCCTGCTCGTCGTTGCGCTTGCCACGATGCTGATCGCAAGCCTGCTCGACCGCGGCGAACTCGGCCTTGCGCGCACGCGCAATCAATCGCTCGAGGCGCAGGCCAGCGCCTACGCGCAGGGCCTCGAGGCGTACGCGGCGCGCGTCCTGCAGCAGGATTGGGCGTCGACCAACGGCGGCGCCGATTCGAACGCCAGCATGTGGGCCGTGCCGCTGCCGCCGACGCCGGTTCCAATGGGCACGATTGCCGCGACCATGCGCGACCGCAACGGCTGCTTCAATCTGAACAATCTGGCCGATGCCGGCGGCGCGCCGAATCCGCAATGGGTGGAAAAATTCCGCCGGCTGCTGACTGCACTGCGGCTCGATCCGAGCCTGGCTGACGCGGTCGGCGCCTGGCAGGACTCGCGGCCCGGCAACGAGGATCCGTACTACCTGGCGCAGCCGGTCGCGTATCGTGCGGCCAAGCGGCAATTTATACATGTATCCGAATTGCGCCTGGTCAAGGGAATTAGCGGTGACGTTTACGCCGCGCTGGAGCCGCATGTCTGCGCGTTGCCGCGCGGCACGAAAATCAACGTCAATACCGCCACCGTGCCGGTGCTGATGACCCTGGCCGGTGTCACGACCGAACAGCTGGCGCAACGTGTGTGGCAGGAAGGGCATGCGAACTATCCGGACCTCGCCGCGCTGCAATCGATCGTTCCCGGCATCCAGGCGGAGAGCCTCTACTTCGCCGTCAGCAGCAGCTATTTCCAGGCACGCGGCGACATCACGCTCGACGGCCAGCCGTTCACGTTCTTCAGCCTGATCGAGCGCCGCCTCGGCAGCGGCGCCGACAGTGGCGTGCGCGTGATAGCGCGAGGACGCGGCAGCGATGGCTGAGAACCGATGCACAGCCCGGCGCTGCCTGCCTGCGGGTCAGTTCCGCCGCGCTGCTACAATGCCGCCGACGCGCGCGTTGCCTTAAGACATGTCCGACAGACTGCTGATTCGACTTCAGGCCGATGGCCAGCTGACCTGGCTCGCCCAGGACGCGCAAGGCCGTGCGCTGTCCGGGGCGAATGCCGGCGCTCCGGCTCCGGCGACTATCGCCGGCGCGCGGCACATCATTGCGCTGGTGCCGTCCGAGCAGGTCGTCCTTCTGGAAACCGATGCCGTTTCCTCGCGCCGGGCGCAGCTCGCCAAAGCCGTGCCGTTCGCTCTCGAGGACCAGCTGGCCAGTCCGGTCGAGGAACTGCATTTCGCGCTTTCCGAACATGCCGCTGGTACGCGCATTGGCGTTGCGGTCGTCGCGCGAACGGTATTGCGGGACTGGATCCAGACGCTCGAACAACTGGGCGTCCGCGCCGACGCGATCGTGCCGGATTTCCTGGCTCTGCCGGTTCCGGGCGACGCCGCAGCGGTGCTCATCGAGCCGGACCGGACCCTGCTGCGCTGGGGCCAAGCGCATGCCTGCGTGTGCGAGACTGCCGCGCTCGGCCAGTGGCTTGCCGTGGTCGCGCCGGCGGCCGTGCAGGCCCACGACTTCCGCCAGGCGCCACGCCTGGACCTGCCGGTCGAAGTCGCGCGCTATCACGAACGCCAATCCGATCCGCTGGCACTGCTCGGTCAAGTGCTTGCGCGCGAACCGGCAATCAATCTGCTGCAGGGCGAATTCACGCCGAACCATCGCCATGCGCCGGCACGGACGCTGTGGCGCAGAGCCGCGCTGCTTGCCGCCGCCGGCGCGGTGCTCGCGCTGGCGTATGCCGGCGGAGACTACCTGCGCCTGAAGCGCGAATCGGATCGGCTCGAACTGGCGCAACACGACGCGCTGCGTACAAGCCTGCCTGAATTCGCCGATGTCGCCGGCGATCCGCGCCAGTTGATGCAGAGTGCGTTGACGCGCATGCGCGGAGATGGAGCGACCGGCGGCTTGCTGCCGCTGCTCGGCAGGATTGGTCCGGTGCTCTCGGCGACGACGCGCGTCTCGCTCAAGAGCATGGAATACCGCAACGCCACGCTCGAACTCGGCCTGCGCGCACCGGACGTGCCGACGTTGGACCTGGTCCGCGAGCAACTGGCCAACCTCGGCGGACTGAAGGCCGAAGTCACGGCAGCCGCGACGAGCGACAAGGGCGTCGACGGCCGCCTGCGAATCAGCGGGGGCAAACCGTGATTGCCGGGTGGTGGCAGAAGCAGTCCGAACGCGACCAGCGCGTGCTCGCCGTCGGCGCCGCTTTGGTCGCGCTGCTGCTGGCGTGGGCCTTCGTCTGGTATCCGCTGGCGCGCGCGCGCGCGCAACTCGAATCACGCGTGGAACACGAACGCACGGATCTGGCCTGGATGCTCCAGAGCGGCGGGGAACTGCAGGAACTGCGCGCCAAAGGAGCGCGCGGAAAGGTCGACCGTCAGGGCAAGTCGCTGTTCGCGCTCGCCGACGTCACGGCGCGCGGCGCCGGACTCGCCACTGCGCTCAAGCGGGTCGAGCCGACCGGCTCCAGAAGCGTGCGCGCGAGTTTCGAAGCAGCGGATTTCGATGCGCTGATCGGTTGGGTCGACGTGCTCGCGCGCGACTATGCCGTGCAAACCACCGACTTTTCCGCCGATCGTGTTGAGGCAATCGGAACCGTCAATGCGCGTGTCGTGCTGGAGGAGCCGTGACGGCGCGATGAAGTGGCTGCGCAGGGTTCTCGTGTTCACGATCGTGCTGGCGGCCGTTGTCGGCGTAGCCGCATGGACCTGCCCCGCCGACCTTGCGTACCGCTACTTCGGCGGCCGTCTTGCGCCGCTCGCACTGCGCGATCTCAGCGGCACGGTCTGGCAAGGACGCGCAACGGCAGCCGAACTGCTGGGACAGAATCTCGGCGCGCTCGAATGGCATCTGCGGCCGGCGCCATTGTTGCACGGCGAGGCGATCGCGCAGCTGACACTGACTGGCGCCGACATTACGGCGAGCGGCCTGGTCGACCGTGATGCGGACGGGCAGGTCTGGTTCCGCGATGTCGTCGCGCACATGCCGGCCCGGATCGCCGCGCCGGTATTGGCGATTCCGGCGCTCGACCTGCTCGGCACGATCGAGATCGATGTGGCTCGAGCCCGCCTGGCCGGCCTCTGGCTCGCCGACGCCAGCGGCGCCGCCTACTGGCGCGACGCTGCCGTTGCCGGCGCAGCGCAGGCGCGTTTGGGCGATTTGCAGCTGACATTCGCGTCGGCTGCCGGCGGCGCGATATCCGGAGTAGTCCACGATCTCGGCGGACCGCTGCAAGCCGATGGAACCTTCACAGCAAGTCTCGGCCGCTACGATGCGCAAGTCAGACTCGCCACGCGCGGCGATGATCCGCGCGTTGCCGAGGCCCTGCAATATGTCGGACAAGCGCAGGCCGACGGCTCGCGCCAACTCCTGATCGAGGGCCGCCAGCTGGGCCTGTTCTAGGACCGGTGCCGGCTTTGGCGGTACGTGCTCAGGCAACTTTCGAGAAACGTATAAAATGCTGACAGATATATTTTTGGACAACGCGCTAGCGGTCGCCCGCCAGGCAGCCGAGGCAGCCGCGACGATTATCGCGCGCCACTACCGCACCGCTCTGAACGTCGAAACGAAAGCCGATCAGACGCCGGTCACCGTGGCCGACCGCGAAGCGGAAGCGGCGATCAAGCAGGTGCTGCGCAGCGCGTTTCCGGACCATGCCCTGTACGGCGAGGAAGAAGGCCGCGAAGGCGAGGGCGATTTCCTGTGGTTGATCGACCCGATCGACGGCACGCGCAGCTTCGTGCGCGGCTATCCGATGTTCTCGACCCAGATCGCGCTGATGCACCGCGGTGAACTGGTCGTCGGCGTATCGAACGCGGCGCAGTTCGGAGAAATCGCCTGGGCTCGGAGCGGCGGCGGCGCCTTCCTCAACGGCGAGCGCATCGGCGTCTCTGGTGCAAGCGGGTTCGGCCCGGCCACGGCGATCTCGATCGGCAACGTGAAGACCTTGTCCCGCGGCACCGGCTGGACCGCGCTGGCCGGCCTGATCCAACGCTGCGGCCGCACGCGCGGCTACGGCGACTTCTACCACTACCACCTGCTCGC
>DASRTK010000340.1:0-2276 GCA_035655975.1 Rudaea sp. | reverse complement strand
CACTTCGGCGGCTTCGGACCAGAATTCAACGGCAGCGGCGACGCGGTTTTCCAGGGCCTTCAGCTGCAGGTTGGTGATGCGCTCGAAACCTTCGACGGCCAGGCTGTTCGCCTTGAACGCGGTGTCGCTCAAGCTCTTGCTGAGCGCCAGTGCTTGCGTATTGATCTGCTCGTACATGGGTATCGCCTCATGGGTGATTGGGAGTGTGATCCGACTCTACACCAACGATTGGTGCGATGCAACATATGAATTATGAATCGTTCGCAATACTAGCAATATGTCTGCTTAAGTAACTGATAAAATTATATTACTTAAGCAGGACGTGCGTGCCTTGCAGCGCGTCAAAACGATCGATTTGATCGGCGCAAGAATCGCAAGCGCAGTCAGGTGCCGGCGTAAACGCAGCCCGCCGTGCAGGTCTCGTGCACAACGATCTGGTGCAGCTGGGGCAGGGCCGGCTTCAGCGCTTGCCAGATCCACTGCGCAAGCCGTTCGCTGGTAGGATTTTCCAGTCCCGGAACGTCGTTGAGACAGCGATGGTCGAGCTGCTCGAAGACCGGCGCGAAGGCCTGCTTGACGTCGGCAAAGTCCATGACCCACCCCAAGTGCGGATCGGGTTCGCCGCGCACATGCACTTCGATCCGGAACGAGTGGCCGTGCAGGCGCGAGCATTTGTGCGCTGCCGGGACATGCGGAAGCCGGTGCGCCGCTTCGATTTGGAAAACCTTGAAGATGTCCACGGCGGTGCGGTTGCGGCCCGGTTGGCGGCAGGCGCAGTTGCCTGTCAGGAATGTGGTGGCTATGGGTGGACTCGAACCACCGACCTCAGCATTATGAGTGCCGCGCTCTAACCGGCTGAGCTACATAGCCACGCGCTGCGTAACCGTCAGGGCGCGCAGAAGGGGGCGTGATTGTTCGTATTGGGCGCCCCGGTGTCAAGCTCCGCGCGTCGAATTTTCCGCCCGCGGCGGCTGCGGCGCCTTGCCGCATCGCGGTCGCTATGGAAGAATCATTCGGCAATGACTGCGGAGTTGGCGCGTTGATCGACCCGGATGGCTACCGTCCGAATGTAGGCATCATCCTCGTGCGCGATGATGGGCGCGTCTTCTGGGCGCGGCGTGCATTCCGTGATGGCTGGCAATTCCCGCAGGGCGGCATGAACAGCGACGAGACGCCGCTCGAGGCGATGTATCGCGAATTGCGCGAGGAAACCGGGCTCGGGCCCGAGCACGTCGAGGTCATCGGTGCCACGCCCGGCTGGCTTCGCTATCGGTTGCCCCGCCGTTTCGTGCGGCGCAACGAACGCCCGACCTGCATCGGCCAGAAGCAGGTCTGGTTCCTGCTGCGCTTCATCGGCGAGGAGTCCCAGCTGCGCCTCGACCTGACCGATACCCCGGAGTTCGATCTGTGGCGCTGGGTCGACTTCTGGTACCCGGCTTCCCACGTCGTGGCCTTCAAACGCGACGTTTATCAGCGCGCGTTGCGTCATCTGGCGCCCTTGGCCGCGGCATTCGGCCTGGAACTGGCCGAACTCGAAGACGCCGGTGAGGCGGATTTCGCCGCCGAAGCCGGCTAGTTCCCCGCTTTTAGGCACTTTTTGAACCGGCACGCGCTCCACGGTCCGCTCAGCGCTGGCGATGGAAAGTTGTTGACAATCATTCTCATTTGCAATTAAATGGGAATCAGGCAACCCTTTCGCGCTTGAGCCATGTACGTCTGCATCTGCAATGCCGTTACCGAAAACATGATCCGCACGGCCGCTTCCGAAGGCGCCAGGTCGCTGGATGATCTGACCCGCGCCACCGGTTGCGCCGGCGGATGCGGCAGCTGCGCCGATCTGGCCGAACAGGTCCTGCGCCAGGCGCGGCAGCAGCGGTCCTTCCGCGTGCCGCTCGTCGCCCAAGCCGCCTGATTATCCGTCGCACCGACAATCGAGAGCGCGCGCTTGCCCGCAGGCCGCGCGAACCTGCCATTGAGCGCGTTATAGTGCGGCCTGGGCCAAGTCGGGAGTGGCACCAATGAAGGGCGACCGCAAAGTCATCGCGCATCTGAACAAAGCGCTGCTCAACGAGCTGACCGCGATCAATCAGTATTTCCTGCACTCGCGCATGTACGCGAATTGGGGCTACAAGGAGCTGGCCGAGCACGAATACAAGGAATCGATCGACGAGATGAAGCACGCCGATCGATTGATCGAGCGCATCCTGTTTCTCGAAGGACTCCCGAACCTGCAACAGCTCGGCAAGTTGCTGATCGGCGAGACGCCGCACGAAGTA
>DASRTK010000339.1:0-4827 GCA_035655975.1 Rudaea sp. | reverse complement strand
GTAGCGCCCAAGGCGCGAAGTCGAAGGGTCCGAAGTGTTTCGACTTCGCTCGCTGCGCGAGCTACGCTCAACACGAACGGTTTGTCGCAAGCACACTGATGAACTCCCCACGCAAGATCATTCACGTCGACATGGATGAGTTCTACGCATCGGTCGAGCAGCGCGACGATCCGTCGCTGCGCGGACGGCCCGTCGTGGTCGCCTGGCGCGGAGCGCGTTCGGTCGTGTGCGCGGCGTCTTATGAAGCGCGCGTTTTCGGCGTGCGTTCGGCGATGCCGGCCGGGCGCGCCGAGCGCCTGTGTCCCGACGCGGTGTTCGTGCCGCCGGACTTCACGCGCTATCGCGCGGTATCGCGCCAGGTGCGCGAGATCATGCTGCGCCACACCGACCTGGTCGAACCGCTGTCGCTCGATGAAGCCTATCTCGACGTCACCGCGCCGAAGACGGCGCTGTCGTCTGCGACCGAAGTCGCCAGGCGCATACGGCAGGAAATAGTCGATGAGACGAAGCTGACCGCCTCGGCCGGCGTCGCGCCGAACAAGTTCCTCGCCAAGATCGCCTCGGACTGGCGCAAGCCGAACGGGCTGTTCGTGATCCGGCCGCACGAAGCCGAAGCGTTCCTCGCGCCGCTGCCGGTCGCGAAAATACCCGGTGTCGGCAAGGTCATGGACGCAAAGCTCGAAGCGCTCGGGATCCGTACCTGCGCCGATTTGCGCACCCACGACGTGCGCGAACTCGAGCGGCGCTTCGGCCGCTACGGCCGGCGCCTCGCGGAACTGGCCGTCGGCATCGACGAGCGCGCGGTCGATCCGGACCAGCCCGTGCAGTCAATCTCGGCCGAGGACACGTTCGCGCGCGACGTGGCGCTCGGCGAGATCGAGCCGATGATTCGCGTCCTCGCCGCCAAGACCTGGGCCGCAAGCCGCAAGACCGAGCGCATCGGCCGCACTATCGTGCTCAAGCTCAAGACCTCGGACTTCCATATCCTCACGCGCAGCCACACGCCGCCGGTTCCGCCGCGGACGGAAGCCGAATTCATCGAGATCGCGCTCAGCTTGCGCGAGCGCGTGCTGCTGCCGGCGAATACGCGCTACCGCCTGGTCGGCGTTGGCCTCGGCAATTTTCGGGCGCCCGACGAGTTGTTGCCGCAATCGGAATTCGATCTGTAGGGTGGGCCTTGGCCCACCGTCTTGCCCTTGAACGCCAAAGTGCCGGTGGGCCAAGGCCCACCCTACGAATCAACCGGCCAGCGCGAAGTCGACGGCGGCGGCGGCATGGATCTGCGCCGTGTCGAACACCGGCACCGGCGAGTCGGCCTGCGACACGAGCAGTCCGATTTCGGTGCAGCCGTAAATGATCCCTTCGGCGCCGCGCTCGACCAGACGCGTGATGATTTCACGATAGCGCTCGCGCGATGTGTCACTGATCACGCCGAGGCAGAGTTCATCGTAAATGACATCGTGAACGAGGTCGCGCTCGACCGGTTCCGGCACGATCACGTCGATGCCATGCTGCGATTCGAGCCGGCCGCGGTAGAACGCCTGCTCCATCGTAAAGCGTGTCGCGAGCAGGCCGACGCGGCGCACGCCGGCGCGCTCGATCTCGGCCGCAGTCGCATCGGCGATGTGCAGAACGGGAATTCTCACGGCGCCTTCGATCGCGCCCACGACCTTGTGCATCGTGTTCGTGCAAAGGACGATGAAGTCCGCACCGGCCGCGGCAAGCGCGCGCGCTGCGGCAGCCAGGATTTCACCGGCCTCGTCCCATCTTCCGGCGTGCTGAAGTTTTTCGATGTCGTGGAAGTCGACGCTGTACAGCACGACGCGCGCGGAGTGCAGTCCGCCGAGGCGGCGCTTCACGTGTTCGTTGATGCAGCAATAGTACGGCACGGTCGACTCCCAGCTCATGCCGCCAATGAGGCCGATGACTTTCACGACGAATTCCTCCTGCGCGCAGTCGCGACTTTCCGCCGGTTCGAGGTGCGCTGTCAAAGGCAGCGACACGATTGCGCAGCGGCAGTGCCCGGTTGCGGGCGTTGCCAAGCAATGCCGCCACGCATTAGTGTTGCCAGACACACTCGGGCCGACGCGCTGTGCTCGGCACATGGCGGTCCCGTCGACGACCGGAGGACTTGGTGAAGTTGCATTCGAAGTATTGGCTCGTTCCCGGCGCCTTGGCGCTGAGCCTGCTCTGGGCGGATGGATGCGCCCGGCAGCCGACGACCGCGAAGTCCCAGCCCGGTGCGCAGCCATGGACATTCGCCGTGTCCGGCGATTCACGCAACTGCGGCAATATCGTGATGCCGGCGATCGCCGCCGGCGCGCGCAAGGACCACGCGGCGTTCTACTGGCACCTCGGCGACCTGCGCGCGATCTTCAAAGTCGACGAAGACTACGCGCTCGAGCGGCGCTTCCAGGCTTACTCGCTGCCTCCCACGGTCAGCGATTATCTGCACACGGCGTGGACTGACTTTGCGCAGCATCAGGTGCAGCCGTTCGGCGATATGCCGTTCTTCCTCGGCATCGGCAACCACGAGTTGTATGCGCCGAAAACCCGCGACCAGTTCATGATCGAATTCCAGGGCCTGCTCGACCGGCCCGAGCTTGCGCGCCAGCGCATCGACGACGCGCCGCTGCAGGTACGTATCGGCCAGCGCCCGCTACCGCGAACCTACTACCACTGGGTCGACCGCGGCGTGGATTTCATCAATCTCGACAATGCCGGCGACGACACGTTCGATGTCGCGCAACTCGACTGGTTCCATGCGGTTGTCGACGCCGACCTCGCCAATCCTGCAATCAAGACGCTCGTCGTCGGCATGCACGAGTCGTTGCCATACAGCAAGTCCGATGGCCACAGCATGTGCAGCACGCTCAGCGGACGAGAAAGTGGCGCGCACGTCTACGCTCGACTGGTCGACGCGCAGGCCAGGAGCAAACACGTCTACGTGCTCAGCAGCCATTCGCATTTCTATCTGGAGAACGTCTACGACACCGCGCACTGGCGCGACACGGCCAACGGTGGCGTGGTGCTGCCGGGCTGGGTCGTCGGAACCGCCGGCGCAGTACGCTACCGGTTGCCGGCCGGCGTCACCGCTGGACCCGACGCCCGCGAACACGTTTACGGTTACTTGACCGGCACGGTCAAGCCAGCGGGCACGATCGACTTCGCATTTCATCAGCTCGATGAAGCGGAACTTCAAGCCGCGCGCAGCAGCGACTACGTCGCCGAAGACGTAACGTTCTGCGCCTCGCAAAATCCCGATCCGAAACTGATGGGCAGCGCGCGGCTGCAGCCAATCACCTGCGAGGAGGCGATGTTGCGCTGACAGAATTGCGCCACTCGATCATCTGCGCGGCGGTAATTTGGCTCTGACCGGGCATTCGGCGCGGAACCTCTACAAGTCGTCATTTCCCGCGAAAGCGGGAATGACGACAGTTTTTTTGTTCGGCGCAGGTTCCTTAAGCGCCGATCCGCTGTTCTGTCTTAGCGTCGAAGAAATGCAGCGCAGTCGGCGCATAGGCCAAGTTCAACTGGCTGCCCGGCTCGGGAAGATTGCCAGGCGGCGTGCGCGCGACGAGTTCGGCGCCGCCGCAGGACAGGTTCAGGAACACTTCGTTGCCGACCGGCTCGACGACATCGAGCTGCGCGGTCAGGCTCGGCTCCGAAGGCGACGCGGACGATACCGGTCGCAGGTCCTCGGGCCGGATGCCGGCGATGATTTCCTGGTTCAACGAGTCGTGCAGCCGCGCCGCAACGCCGGCGTCTTCGCCGAGCGAAAGAATCGTCGCGCCGCAATCCAGGTACAGATGGCCCTTGGCGCGCAGCGTGCCGCGGAAGAAGTTCATCGCCGGGCTGCCGAGGAAACCGGCGACGAACAGGTTCGCCGGCTTTGTATACAAATTCATCGGCGTGTCGATCTGCTGGATTTCGCCGCGATTGAACACGACGATGCGCTGCCCCAGGGTCATCGCCTCGATCTGGTCGTGGGTGACGTAGATCATGGTTGTACCAAGGCGGCGGTGCAGGCGCGCGATCTCCACGCGCATCGACAGGCGCAACTTGGCATCGAGGTTCGACAGCGGCTCGTCGAGCAGGAACACCTTTGGCTGGCGCACGAGCGCGCGGCCGAGCGCGACGCGCTGGCGCTGCCCACCGGACAGGGCGCGCGGCTGGCGCTCGAGCATCTCGCCGAGGCCGAGCATCTGCGCCGCTTCCGCGACGCGGCGCTTGATTTCGTCGGTCGCGACGCCGCGCAATTTCAATCCGAATGCGAGGTTCTCGGCCACACTCATGTGCGGGTACAACGCGTAGCTCTGGAACACCATCGCGATGTCGCGATCCGCAGGCTTGACGTCGTTGACCACGCGGTCACCGATCGACAGCGTGCCGGAAGTGGCCGATTCCAGGCCGGCGATCATGCGCAGCGTCGTCGTCTTGCCGCAGCCCGACGGCCCGACCAGCACGAGCAGTTCCGCATCACGTGCCTCGAACGTCGCGCCGGCCACGGCGACCTGGCCGTTCGGATAGACCTTGCGCACGTTTTCGAGCTTGACGCTGGCCAATGGCACCTCTGATTTTCAGCCGCGGTGGCGGCGCGTCGGACTATGCCGCAATGCGGCTGTAAATCGGTGAATGCTTCGGGTATTCTGCCATGTAATCGTTTACATTTTCGCCCACGCTGCCAGCCGAGCCCAAGACACGATGTCGCAACCTGTGCAATTCCCCGATGGATTCCTGTGGGGCAGCGCCACCTCGGCGTACCAGATCGAAGGTTCACCGCTGGCCGACGGCGCCGGGCCGAGCATCTGGCAGCGATTTGCCCAT
>DASRTK010000338.1:0-4693 GCA_035655975.1 Rudaea sp. | reverse complement strand
GGTATTCCAGTGCGAGTTCGGTGTTGGAATCGGCCTTTTCGTGCAATGCCCGTCTCACCCTTGCGTTCAGGTGGAGGAAGTCTACCGCTATCGCGAGCGGGTAGGCGGTGTCCGCCTTCTAAGGAGCTTGCCAGACCCCGTCGCCAAAAAAAACCGTGTCAAAAACGCGGTTTCGAGGCGCTGCCAGGGGTTGCGGGAATCGGAGTTGGTGGAGCGGAAGGGGATCGAACCCTCGACCTCTGCATTGCGAACGCAGCGCTCTCCCAGCTGAGCTACCGCCCCACGCGAAAAACAGTGCCGGTCTGGTCCGGCACGGGGCGCGCATGATACCGCGTGTGGTGCAGCGCGCCAAGCCCGCGGTACGCCGGTCGCTCAGATGGCCAGAAGGCGGCTGCGCAGGGCGGGGTAGGTGGGGAGCAGCGGTTCAGCATGGGCAGGTCGCGCCAGCAATGCCGCCAGTGGCCCGGGAACGTCGACCGGCCGACCGATCAACGGTTCGATGACACTGTCGAACTTGGCCGGATGTGCGGTGGCAACGACTGCCCAGTCGCCCTCCCGTCCGGCCGAGCGCAGGCGATCGAGCACGTGAACTGCCGTTGCCGTATGCGGGCAGAAGATGTCGCCGAAGCGCTCGTAGTGCTGCCGGATCGTCGAGCGGATTTCGTCGTCGCTGACGCTGAACGCGCGAAATTCCCGGCGCAGCGCAGCCGCGTCGGGATAGAACCAGCGCAGGCGCTCGAAGTTGCTCGGTGCGCCGACGTCCATCGCGTTCGCCAGCGTTGCGACACTGGCCTGTGGCGCGTACTCGGCGCCATCGAAAAATTCCGGCAGCACCCGATTGGCATTGCAGGCAAGCACGATCTGGCCGATCGGAAAGCCGAGCCCGCGCGCAAGCACGCCGGCAACGGCGTTGCCGAGGTTGCCTGTCGGCACCACGAAATTCAGGAGTGCGTGACCGCGCTGCCAATGGGCGAGCGCGCTGTGCGCGTAGTACGCCATCTGCGGCAGCAAGCGGCCGAGGCTGATGCTGTTGGCGGAACTCAGCGGCACCTCGGCGCGCAATTGGTTATCGGCAAAAGCCTGCTTGACCATGCGCTGGCAGTCATCGAACGAGCCGGCGACGCGCAGGGCGGCGACGTTGCCGCCCAGGCAGCCAAGCTGGTGCGCCTGGCGCGGCGAGACGCGGCCGTCGGGGTAAAGGATTACGACGCGAAAACCCGGCACGCCGGAAAACGCCGCGCCGACTGCCGCTCCGGTGTCGCCGGAAGTTGCCACGAGTATCGTCAGCGGTTTCGACGCGTCGCGCTGAAGGCGGCGCATGGCCGCAGCAAGGAAGCGTGCGCCGAAGTCCTTGAATGCCGCGGTCGGGCCGTGGAAGAGTTCGAGGACGAGATCGTGCGCCGTCGGCAGTTCGCGCAAGGGCGCGGCGAACGTGAATGCCTCGTTGCAGATTGCGGTGAGGTCCGAGGCGAGCGCATCGCCGGAAAAAAATGTCGCGAGCAAGCGCGCCGCGGTGACGGGCAACGCGGCATCGGCATCGAACCCGGTGATAACGAGTTTCGGCGACTCGCTCGGCACGAACAGTCCGCCGTCGCTGGCCAGGCCGGCCGCGATCGCCTCGCTCAGGCCGGCCTCGCGCGCGTCCCCACGCGTGCTGTGATATTTCAAGGGACGAGTCCCGCCGCCGGGCCGTTGACTCGCGAAACGAAGGTTTCGCTCGCTATGCCGCTTGCCGCGAAAGCGCCGCGCATCGCCGGCGCCGCAAGTTCGGCGGCAACGAGTGTCTCGAACCAGGCAAACACACTTGGCCCGGCGCCCGAAATGCTCGCGCCGAGGGCGCGGTGATCGAGCGCCGCCTGCTTGACCTTGGCGAAACCCGGGATCAGCGCGGCTCGCCGCGGCTCGATCAGCACGTCGCGCAGCCCGGCGCGAACCAGGTCCGCATCGCCGCGATGACAGCCGCTGAGGACGAGCGCAAGGTTCGTGCTCTGGGCGATGAATTCGGTCAGCGCATAGGCGCCCTTCAATGCCTCGCGCGCGCGGCGCGTCTCCAGTGTCGCTTCCGGGTGTACAAGTACACAATGCCACTTGGCCGGCGCCGCAATGCGCACGAGCCGGTCGGGAGTTGCCAGCACGATGCCGCCGAGCAGCATCGCGCCGACGTTGTCGCCGTGATAGCCGCCGCTGGCGACGGCCTCGCCGGCGAGCGCATACGGGTACAGTTGCTCGCGGGTCAGCGGCGAGTCGAGCAGCGCATTCGCGGCGACCAGCGCGGCGACGCACGACGCCGCCGATCCGCCCATGCCGGAGCCGTAGGCAATGCCCTTGTCGAGTTCGATTTCGAAGCCGAACGGCGGCTTGAGATCCTCGATCATCGCGATCAGCGCGGCGCCGGCCGTGTTGCGCTCGGCTTCCAGCGGCAGCTCGACGGCGCAGCCGCGGATCGCTGTGATGCGCACCTTCGGCGCATCGATGCGGCGCACCGTTGCGCGGTCGCCGGGCCCGACGATCGTGTGGCCGAGTATGTCGAAGCCGACGCCGATGTTGCCGACGGAAGCGGGAGCGAAGGCGGTCGCCTGCTCCAGCATCATACGCGCGCGCCAAGCGCAGCCGAGACGCGCAGCAGGTCGGCGAATACGCCGGCCGCAGTCACCTCGGGCCCGGCGCCCGGTCCTTGCACGACCAGCGGATTGTCGCAGTAGCGTTTTGTGGAAAATTGCACGACGTTGTCGGTCAGGCGGATATTGGCGAACGCGTGGTCGCGCGGCAGTTCGATGAGTCCGACGCTGGCGCTGCCGTCGCGCTTCAGGCTCGCAACGTAGCGCAGCACATTGCCATTGGCGCGCGCGGCGGCGTAACGCTGCGCCATCGCCGGATCGAGTTTGTCGAGTTGCGCCATGAACTGGTCCGGCGGAGTGCCGCGCAGGGATTCGGGTACGAGATTTTCCACGTTCACGTCGGCCAGCGATAGCTCCCAGCCGGCTTCGCGCGCGAGGATCACGAGTTTGCGCGCGACGTCGGTGCCGGAAAGGTCGTCGCGCGGGTCGGGTTCGGTATAGCCGAGCGCGTGCGCCTGATGCACGAGTTTCGAGAACGGTACGCTGCCGTCGTAGCTGTTGAACAGCCAGGCCAGCGTGCCGGAGAAGATTCCGTCGATCGCGAAGATCTCGTCGCCGGTATCGAGCAGGTCGCGCAGCGTGCTGATGATCGGCAGGCCCGCCCCGACCGTTGCTTCGTAGCGGAACCGGGATATGCCCTTGGCCGCGGCCTCGCGGATCGCGCGATAGCGTTCGACCGGTCCGGCGCCGGCCTGCTTGTTCGGCGTGACGATGTGAATGCCGGCGGCCAGCCATCGTGCGTAGTGGGCGGCGACGGCATCGCTGGCGCTGCAGTCGACGATGATTGCGTGCGGCAGGTGCGAGGTATGCACGTGATCGGCGAAGCGGTCCAGGTCGCAGCCGTCGCCGGCGGCGCCGAGGCGCTCGCGCCAGCTTGCGCCGGTCATGCCGCGATCTTCGAGGCACATGCGCCGGCTCGACGACAGCGCGCGCAGGCGCAGGTCGAGATTCGCCTCGCGCTTCAGGCGCGCCGACGCCGCGGCGATCTGATCGAGCAGCGCGGCGCCGACCTTGCCCGGCCCGATCACGCCGACCGACACAGTTTGTGGAGAAAGATAAAATGCCGCATGGGCGGCACGCAACGCCTTGGCCGCTTCTGCGCCTTCGATCGCAACCGAGATGTTGCGCTCCGAGGCGCCCTGGGCGATCGCGCGGATGTTCACGCGCGCGCGGGCCAGTGCATCGAACAGCCGCGCGGCGGTGCCCGGGACACCCGCCATGCGGTTGCCGACCGCGGCGAGCACGGCGATCCCGTCCGACAACTGCACGCGATTGATCTGGCCGGCCGCGAGTTCGCGCGCGAACGCGCCTTCGAGCGCCGCTTGCGCTGCCGGCGCTTGTGCGGCGCGCACGACGCTGCAGATAGAGTGCTCCGAGGAGCCTTGCGAGATCATCACGACGGAGACCTGTGCTGCGCGCAACGCCGCGAACACGCGCTCGGCCGTGCCGGGCACGCCGATCATGCCGGTGCCTTCGACGTTGACGATCGCCAGGTCGTGCGCCAGCGTCAGGCCCTTGACCGGACCGGCATCGTCGCCGTCGGCATCGATGCGCGTGCCGGGAAGTTCGGGCCTGAACGTGTTGCGGATGAAGATCGGCAGCCCGCGTGCGATGGCCGGCGCCATCGTCTGAGGATGGATCACCTTGGCGCCGAAGTAGGCCAGTTCGCAGGCCTCCTCGTAGGTCATCGCCGCCAACGTCACGGCTTCGGGCTCGACGCGCGGATCGGCGCTGAGCACGCCGTCGACGTCGGTCCAGATATGCAGTTCGTCCGCGTCCCACAAGGCGGCGAAGATCGCGCCCGAGTAGTCGCTGCCGTTGCGGCCGAGCACGGTCGCGCGGCCAGATGCGTCGCGCGCGACGTACCCTGTCACGATCGTGCGCGGCGCGCGATGCTGCTGCCGCCACTCTCCCAGCAGCTGTGCGGTTGCGTCCCAGTCGACGGCGACGCCGAGTTCCTCGTGGCGCACGACGAGGAGCTCGCGCGCGTCGAGCAGGTCGTAGTTTGCGCCGTCGGCTTGCATGAGGGCGTGCAGCAGATGGGCGGACCAGACCTCGCCCTTGCCGCTCAAGGC
>DASRTK010000337.1:0-7213 GCA_035655975.1 Rudaea sp. | reverse complement strand
GTCGGGTCGCTACGCAAAGGCCATTGCGCCCAAGGGCGCGTTCGCGCCGAAACAGGCCGGTGCGCAACTGCTCCAGGACTACGGAAGCTTCGCGTTGTACAAGGTCGATGCCGGAGCAGTCGCCAACGCATCGCCGGATGTACGCATCGACAACGAAGCCGACGTACTGCAGTTCACGGCGCATCGCTTCGACACGCAACGCGATACGCTGAGCGCGCCGGCGGCGTTCTCGATGCAGGCGTCTTCGAGTCCGGGACTGCAGATCGTGCAGTTTGTCGGCCCGATCAAGCAGGAGTGGCTCGATGCGCTGTCCGCACGCGGCATCAAGCCGGTCCAGTACGTCGCCAGCAATGGGTATATCGTCTGGACCGAAGCGGACGCGCAGGCGCGGCTGACGGAGATGAGTAGTCGTTCGTCCTGGCTGCAGTTCTCGGCGCCGTTCCACGGTTTCCTGAAGGTCGATCCGCGCCTCGGCGCGCGCGTCGCGAATGCGAAGGCGAACGACGAAGTCGATGTGGTCGTGCAGATGTACCGCCATGACACCGGCGCCGAGACGCGCGCATTGGCCGAATCCGGCTTGGACGATCTACGACGTCAAGGTCACGGGTTGCGCCGCAAACTGATGCCCGTCTGCCTTGCTCTGCGCCCATCTGCGTTCATACGCAGGACCCGCGGGACCGCCGATATCGGTTGTCGTATCCGTGCGCTGCGCCCCTGGTGCCGCCACGCTGATTCGCGCGCGCGGCGAACGGCCGCAGCGCTGCTGCTGTTACGCCGACAGGTCCTGATACATGGTCACGTGCGCGTAGCGTTGCCCCGCCGGACCGAGCGTCCATCCTGGAAGGATGCCGACTTCGCGGTAGCCGAGGCTGCGATACAGCTCCTGGGCGGGCTCGCCGCGACGCGTGTTCAGTACGAGCAGGGAGCGGCCATGTTCCCGGGCAGCATCATGCAAGGAAGCGATCAGGGTTCTGCCGATACCCTTGCCACGCAGGGAACGGTCGACGAACACCTTGTGCACTTCCGCCCGATGCGGCGAATTCGACCACGGCGACAGGACGAGCTGGCCGGTGCCGACGATCTTTTCGCCGCTGCTCGCGACCAGCAGAACGCGCGAACCGGCTCGCAGGTCCCGACGCAGCGACAACCAGTAACGACGAGCCCTGGCGCGGGTCAGCGGCGGCAGGAAACCCATCGAGTGGCCGCCATCCACCGTGTCGATGAGAAGCGCGACGAGCGGCGCAAGCACCTCCTGAAGACCGGTTGCCTTGACGGATCGGATGCTGATGCTGGACATTTTCGACACGGACAGGTGCGACAAGACCGGGCTCCTCGACGAACGGACGACTTACGCTCGGATAACGGGCTTTCGCGCACGCTTGCGACATGCTGGCGCAGCGTTGACCGGGCTGCCCATGGCCCGGCGCGCGGGACACGTTGGCAATGCGCTGGCGCAGCGTGCCGCTCGAGTTCGTTCTTTCAAGTGACAATCCCGGGACAGCCATGATCAGTCAGGATTTCGCCGCAAACTTCGCCCGCGAATGGATCGAGGCCTGGAACAGCCACGATCTCGAGCGTGTTTTGGCGCACTATCGCGAAGACTTCGAAATGTCCTCGCCGTATATCGTGTCGATTGCCGCGCAGCCTTCGGGCTCGCTGAAAGGCAAGGGCGCGGTGCGTGCCTATTGGGCCACGGCGCTCGAGCGCATGCCCGATTTGCGCTTCGAACTGGTGGACACATTGGCCGGCGTCGACAGCGTGGTCATTTACTATCGCGGCAGGAGCGGCATGGCCGCGGAAGTCTTCTTGCTCGACGCGCAAGGCAAGGTCGGCAGAGCATTCGCCCATTACGCGCAGCGCGCTTGAGCGATCGCAAGACATTGCTAAGGACTTGCCGCGTAAAAATAGTAGGTCGCGGTATATCGCACACGGCTCTGTGTTCCGGCGTGCGCGACATCGCACGCTTGCGCCGGCGGATCGCCGCCCGCCGTGTTGAGACGCTGGATGTTCGCTACACGCCCGAGCACGCCACTTCCCTCGTTCGAGGTTGCAGCGAGCAGTAGCCACGGAATCGCCTTGCCGTCGGGTGCATCGACGCGCGCCTTCACTGTCGCGCCGACCTTGCTGCCGTCGGCAGCTTCCCAGGTCGGGCCGGCGTAATGCCTGCCGATCTTCCGGCCGCCAGCGTCGAACAGGTCGGCCTCAGGTGCCTTGAGCTTCCAGCCGAACTGCGTGGCGTCGCTGCCGGCCGTACACTCGTAAATCTGCACGCCGCTGGCGCGAGCCCGCAACGCCAGCTCCTGATTCGCGGAAACATCGAGCGCTTCGGGAACGATCGGCCTGATGACAACCTTGGCCGCTGAGCTCCCGGCCGCCGCCACAAGCGCCAACGCAGCGATGCAGCGCGAAAGATTCGTCATGTTCATGCAGGAACTCCGTGTGGCCTTGAGCGTGGAGATACGGCGGAAAACGAGTTTCCGCGCGCGTTCATGCCATCCAGCCGAAAGCGGGCGCGCGAGCGTCACGAGGCGGATGGCGCACGTAGGACAATGCCGTCGTGCAAGTCGCGCGGCCACTGTCGTTGGAAAGACCGGGGTACCTGTCCGATGACAGGCGACCGCTCACGTCGTCGCGCGCACAATCGTCTTGTCGTCGAAAACATCGAGCCGTGGCAGCAGCGCGTGCCTGCGCAAGGCGCACGGCGGTACCGAAGTTCGTTTTTCTTCCACGGGTACCCGCAATCTGGAGTCCATAGCCATCCGCATTCGAGACCCATCCGGACCATCGGTGTTTCGCTCCCGCCGGCGGAAGGCTTGCTGACGCACGCGCCGACGACCTGGCACTGGTCCGGCCCGACGCCGCAACGCAATGCGCTGCGCGGCGTCCGGCCGGTGGGCGAGCAGGTCGTCCATCGGGCGTGCGTTCCCGCGGCCAGTTGATTGCAAAGATGATTGCAGGAGTTACACATGCGCTTCACCAAACATCTGTTCCTGGTCGGCGTTCTGGCCGGCGGCGTCTTTGCCGGACATGCATGCGCAGCCATTCCTGACTCGGAATTGGCGGTGCTGAAGGACTTCTATGCTTCCACGGGCGGCGACAACTGGTCCGCCACCGTGGCCAACGTGAACAAGTGGTTTGCCGATGACACGGACCCGTGCTCGTGGTTCGGTGTTGGCTGCGATGCCACGCATGAGCACATTACCGGCTTCGATCTTGGCGGCGGCAACCTGAGTGGCTCGTTGCCCGCCAATCTGGCCACGCTGAAGAACTTGCGCTACCTCGTCGTCGACAACAATCGACTTTCCGGCCCGCTTCCACCGCTGGAGGGCCTCACGAAGCTGGAAGCCGTGTTTGTCCAGCACAATCAGTTGACCGGTCCGATTCCGTCATTGGCCGGACTGACCAGCCTCGGCTACTTTGCTGCCGACCACAATGCACTCACCGGCCACATCCCGTCTTCGGTGTCGGATCTGCCGCAGCTGCAATACTTCGTCGTCGACAACAACCAGCTCACCGGGCGTGTGCCGAGAGCGCCGGCGACTCTGACCGCCTTCAGCACCGCGCTGTGTCCGAATCAGCTGGATACGCGCCCAAGCGCCGACCCGACGATCGATGCCGGATGGAACAGCGCGAGCGGACTGACGCCTTGGTGGAGCGGTCCCGGCGCCGCGTGCGCCACGCCGTTTGCCGACACGACGTCACTGCACGCCTTCGCGACGTCAACGACCGGGCAGGGGGACATGCATAGTTGGGCTGAAGTCGTCGGCACCAATCTTGAGGGTCTCGCAGCAGCGGATGGGATTTGCGGAGTTCGTGCAACCGCGGCGAACCTGCCGGACCCCGGCACCTATGTTGCGTGGCTGTCGGACCGCAATGACGATGCGTATTGCCGCATTTTCGGCCTGTCCGGCAAGAAAGCCGACAACTGCGGGCTGGACGCACTTCCAACCGGTGCGGGACCTTGGTTGCGCACCGACGAAGTACCGTTTGCCGCGACCATCGAACACGCGCTCGCGGACAACGTGGTCTATTCGTCGTTGAATGTCGACGAATCCGGCAATCGCTTCTTTGCATCGGATCGGTCCTATACGGCGACGGACATCGCTGGCGTTTTCAGTACGAGAGAAGCGGACGCAGATTGTGCGCAATGGTCCTCGTCCAGTGGATTGCTGCCAATACCAGAGTCGGGCTCCAACGTGTCATCAGGTGGCGATTGGACGGACATTGACGGTGGCTCCGGATGCAACTCGCGCCTGCGCCTGACCTGCATGCAGAAAGGCTCGGCGCCGGACTTGAGCGGCCACACGCAATTCGGCCATCGCGAAGCATTCGTGACGAGCGCGCTGGTGACTGGCAATCTCGGCGGAGTCGCCGGAGCCGACCTGACTTGCCAGTCACTGGCCGCAGCTGCGAACGTGTACGCTCCCAGCACGTTCAAGGCGCTGCTTGCTTCGTCGACACTTGGCTCGAAGCTGACCAGTCGCATCGAGTTCGACGGCCCGTGGTACCGTCACGACGGCCTGCTGTTCGCGCACGACAAGGCCGAATTGACGGCCGGCGCAGTGACGTTGCCGCTCAACGTGACGGAGTCCGGCGCCTACGTGGGGATCTCGGTGGCCCTGACCGGAGCAACCGACTTCGGTGCTCCATCGGGATTTGACTGCGGTGACTGGACGTCGACGGGCAATTCCCAGGCAACGTCCGCACTGGTGAATTCGATCGCCTTGTTCAACTCCAACGGGCACAATTGGCTCAGTGGCGCCACGGTTTCCTGCGCCGCCCCGCAACCGGAAGAGTGGACTCACAGGCTGTTCTGCGTATCCGATTCCGACGTGCTGTTTCACGGCGAGTTCGAGGGATTGCCCCCGGTTCTCTGAACCAACTTTGCACCAGCCGCGGGCCCGAGCGAACCTGCGTTCGCGGTTCGAATTGCGCCGCGACGTCGCGCGCGGCGAAGATTTCGAAAACCGTATTCCTGCTTTGTCGGAAAATTGCGCAATGTCCATTCTTCCATCGCAACGGCATCTGTTCGACGTTCCCGACCAGATCGCCTACTTCAACAACGCCTATCTCGCGCCGCAGCTGATCGCGTCGCGCGAGCGGCAGCTGGCCGGCATCCGCACGCGCAGCTATCCATGGCAGCGTAGCGCCGCGAGTTTCTTCGACGATGCCGAAACGGTCCGCGGCTTGTGCGCGCGCGTGCTCGGCGGCGACGCGGATGGCTACGCCGTGGTCCCCGCCGCAAGTTACGGCATCAGCACGGCTTCGCGCGCGGTGGAACCGCAGTTGAAACCAGGCGACGCGATCCTGGTCATCGACGAGGAGTTTCCGAGCAACGTGCTGCCGTGGAAGCGAGTCGCCCAGGAAACCGGGGCAACCGTCGTCACCGTTCCGACGCCTGCCGACGGAAACTGGACGCAGGCAATCCTCGGACGCATCGACAGCAGCATCAAGGTCGTCTCGGTTTCGCCGAGCCACTGGACCAACGGCGCGCGCATCGACCTGCAGCCCATCGGCGCAGCCTGCCGCGACAACGGCAGCATGCTGGTCGTCGACGCGAGCCAGTCGCTCGGCGCCATGCCGTTCTCGATCGCGCAGATCCAGCCGGACTTTCTCGTCGCCGCCGCGTACAAATGGCTGCTATGTCCGTACGGATACGCGGTGATGTACGTGTCCGAGCAGTGGCGCAACGCCCGTCCGCTGGAGGAGTCGTGGCTGGCGCGCGAGCGCGCTGAAGACTTGGCGAACCTCGTCAAGTACTCGGACACGTACAAGCCCGGCGCGCGCCGCTTCGATGGCGGACAAAAATGCTCCTCGACGATCCTGCCAGGCGCGATCGCCGCGCTCGAACAGATACAGGCGTGGGGCGTCGCGAACATAGCGCAGACAGCGGCAGTGACGAATGCGGCGATCGCAGCGCATCTGCAGCGGCTCGGTTTCAAGGTGCCGGCGGAAGCCCAGCGTTCGCCGCACATGTTCGGCGCGCAGTTGCCGGATAGCTACAAGGGAAATATCGTGGCCGAGTTGCGCAATCGCGATATCTACATCAGCCAGCGCGGCAATTCCCTGCGCTTTTCTTCGCACCTGCACGTGAACGCGCACGACGTGGATCGGCTCGTGCAGGCGCTGGAAGAACTGGTCGGGTAGGTATTTGCGCAGCGACCGACGATGACATCTCTGACGAAGACACCTCCAAGGAAGAGGTCGGCGACTCAAATTTTGGCCGTCATTCCCGCGAAAGCGGGACTGCGGAGGCAGGATGCCGGAGCGAACATTCGCGCAGCGAATGGCCCGAAGGGCACGCGACAGGAGTCGCGTGTAATCCATCTTGATCTTGTTCCATCGCTCAAAGGCAAAGTGGATGACCAGCTCCGCTGTTGAGAGCCCCGCTTTCGCGGGAATGACGACTTATCCAGAGCTTCCCTGGGAACGTCTGCAGACCCACTTATGAAGATACTCGCGTTATGCGGAAGCCTGCGCGCCCGATCGTTCAGCGCCGGCCTGCTGCGCGCGGCCAGGACGCTGGCGCCGGCCGGCGTGGATTTCCGCATCTTCGAGGGCGGTGGACAACTGCCGCTGTTCAATCCCGACCTGGAGCCCGATGCGCCCGTGGCAGTCTGGTCGTTGTGGAATGCCGTGACCTGGGCCGATGCCATCGTCATCGCCAGCCCGGAATATGCGCATGGCGTGACCGGCACGATGAAGAACACGCTCGACTGGCTCGTCGGCCACATACCGTTCGCGTACAAGGCCGTCGCCGTTTTCAATCCTTCGTACCAGTCGCATCACGCCGACGAGGCGTTGAAGGAAACGCTGCGAACCATGGCAGCCGACTTGGTCGCGGACGCGTGCGTGCGCATCCCGGTGATCGGATCCCGGGTCGACCCGGATGCCATCGCGGAGTCGGCGCAGTTCGCGCCGGCGATCCGCTCGGCGCTTCAGGCTGTCATCGACCATGTGCGGCGACGAAATACCGGCTCTCGCGATCAGATGGCATGACGAAGTTTGCCGCGATTTTGCGTTCTACGGTTGACCAAATAACGAGGAGACGTTGGATGAATCCGAACAAGGCACTCTGGGAAAAAGGCGACTTCACGCGGATTGCGCAAAGCATGCGCACGAGCGGCGAAGCCCTCGTCGGGAATCTCGAAGTCACCAAGGGGATGAAGGTACTGGATCTGGGATGTGGCGACGGCACGACTGCCCTTCCGGC
>DASRTK010000336.1:0-19373 GCA_035655975.1 Rudaea sp. | reverse complement strand
CGATGGCAAGGTCGTGCATCCGCAGAACTGCGTGCGTCACGATGCGGACGATCCGTACCTCGTGGTCGCGGCCGACAAGGGCACGGCGACCTTTTCCGATATCGCCAATGCGATCTCGGCCGACCACGGCTACTGGCTCGGCGACGCTTTCGCTTCGGGTGGATCGGTCGGCTACGACCACAAGGGCATGGGCATCACCGCGAAGGGCGCATGGGAATCGGTCAAGCGACATTTCCGCGCGCTGGGCCGTGATTGCCAGAGCCAGGATTTCACCACGGTCGGCATCGGCGACATGTCCGGTGACGTATTTGGCAACGGCATGCTGCTGTCGAAGCACACGCGCCTGCTCGCCGCATTCGATCATCGCCACATCTTTCTCGACCCGAACCCGGACGCGGCGAAAACGTTCGTCGAGCGCGAGCGCATGTTCAAGCTGCCGCGCTCGTCGTGGGCGGATTACGACACCAAGCTGATCAGCAAGGGCGGCGGAATCCATCCGCGCACGGCCAAGGCGATCCCGGTGTCGCCGGAAGTCCGCGCCGCGCTCGGCATCGAGGGCGAAGCGGATTCGATGTCGCCGAACGACCTGATGCGCGCCATCCTCAAGGCGCCGGTCGACCTGTTGTGGAACGGCGGCATCGGCACGTACATCAAGGCGGAAACGGAGACCAATGCCGACGCCGGCGACCGCGCCAACAACGCGATCCGCGTCAACGGCAAGGACCTGCGCTGCCGGATGGTGGGCGAGGGCGGCAACCTCGGCGCGACCCAGCGCGGCCGCATCGAAGCGGCGCTGTCGGCCGGAGTTCTGCTCAACACCGACTTCATCGACAACTCGGCCGGCGTCGACACCTCCGACCACGAAGTCAACATCAAGATCCTGCTGAACGACGCTGTGCAGCGCGGCGAACTGACGGTCGAGGCGCGCAACGTGCAGCTGGCGGCGATGACCGACGAGGTCGAACGCCTCGTGCTGGCCGACAACTACCGCCAGAACCAGGCAATCAGCGTCATGGAGCGCATGTCGGTGGCGCGCCTGGGCTCCAAGCAGCATTTCATCCGCGTGCTCGAGGAGCAGGGCCTGCTCGACCGGCAGATCGAATTCCTGCCGAGCGACGCCGAATTTGCCCAGCGCAAGTCGCGCGGCCTGGGTCTGACGCGGCCCGAGCTTTCTATACTTCTGTCCTATTCCAAGATTGTACTTTTCCAGCAGCTGCTCGATTCCGACGTGCCCGAGGACTGGTATCTGTCCAAGGAGCTGCGCCGTTACTTTCCGGAGCCGCTTCAGGAAAAATACGCCGACCACATGGAGCGGCATCGGCTGAAGCGCGAGATCATCGCCACGGCCGTGACCAATTCGATGGTCAACCGCATGGGCGCGACGTTCGTGATGCGCATGGGCGAGGACACCGGCCGCACGCCGGCCCAGGTCGCCAAGGCCTACAACATTGCGCGCGAAGTGCTCGATGCGCGCGAGATGTGGGCGCAGATCGAGGCGCTCGACGGCAAGGTCGACGGCAATACCCAGATCGATGCGTTGCTGGTGATCTGGTCAACGCTGCGCGGCATGACGCGCTGGCTGCTCAATCACGCCGGCACGGCGATCGACATCGCCAACGCCGTCAACCGCTACTACACCGGCATGCTCACGCTGCGCGCTTGCGTGGCCAGCGCGATCACGCCACGCGAGCGGCAGCGCTACGACGCCGACAAGAGGCGCTGGATCGAGGCCGGGTATCCCGATGCGATCAGCGGCGAACTGGCCACGCTGCCGACACCCGGCTCGGCGCTCGACATCATCCACGTTGCCGCCGAGCATAATCTCGACATCGAGAGCGCCGCGGAGGTCTATTTCGCGCTTGGCGAGGCGCTGCACCTGTCCTGGCTGATGGGCAAGGTGGAGGAGTTGACGGTCGAATCGCGCTGGCACGCGCAGGCGCGCGGATCGCTGCGGGACGAGCTGTACACGCAGCATCGGGCGTTGACCGCGCAGATCATCGAACAAGGCGGCAAAGGCAAGGGCGCCGATCTCGTCGCTGCCTGGATCGCCCGTGACGACTCAGCGCTGAAATTCACGCTCAACATGTTCGCCGACATGCGCACGCAGGTCGTCACGGACTATCCGATCGTCTCGGTTGCCGTGCGGCGACTGGCGCAGTTGGTGCAAGCCGGATCGAAGCCGGGCTAGTTGCCGGCGCCAGCAGGAGGCTCGAAGCCGCCGGCAAATACGGGGTCGTAGATCACGCGCACGGCGTCCATAAAACCCTGGATGCTGCCGTCGGCGGGCGTTTTCTGGATGCCCATGCGCACCTCGAGGGACGCGCCCGCAAGTGCATCTATGTCATCTATTTCGATGCTCCTGATTTCTTGCGACCAGGAACCAATCGTGGCAGGAAGAAGGAAGCCAATCCCGCCTCCAAGGCCCTGGCACGTGGTAGTGGGTATGTGCAGAATGGGGTTCACGTAAAGGTTGCCGGACGCTTGACCTGCAGGCAGGAAGCCATTCGCAGAGATGACGTAGCGTCCGGCCTTGGCCAGCACTACACACTGGGTGAGGTTTATCGTTGCGCCGCCCGCCGTCGTCATGTCGTTCGCAAACTGCGCCGAGCCTGACAAAGCGCCGGCATAATCGAATGCGACCCATGTCGTCCCAGGCGCGTCGGACACGGTCCAGCCGGACAAGTCGCTGTCAAAGTCGCCATTGAGGATCAGTTCCTGAGCGCCGCCCGTCGAACTGACTGCCAGCAGCGCCATAAGTACCAAGCGCGCACAAAAATGCCTTGCACGGGCACGCGTCGCTGCGTCGAGGCCGGTGAAGAATCCACAGATCTTTTTGTCGTCCATAGCACGACAAACGATCAAACGAGGTCGAGTACGACATCGACCAGCGGCGATCAGTCACGACGGACGCGGCACGGTCAGAGTGCGTGGAGATTGGGGTTGCTTTGGGTAGCAGATCGTCCATGGCAAAACACCACCACCCCAGACCCGGACGCGGCACGGTTAGAATGCGTAGAGCTTGGGGTGCTTTGGGGAGCAGATAATCCGTGGGCAAGACACCATCACGCCAGATTCCGTTGCCGCCGGTGTCGCAGCACCTGCGCGAATTCGCCGCACGCCGCGACGCGTGGCTCATCCTCGGACGCAACCTGATTCCGGTCGTCGGCATCTACGCCTTCGGCTGGTCGGCGGCGCTGGCCGTGTTCAACTACTGGTTCGACGGCCTGACCGCGCTCGCCGCAATCACGGCGGCGATGGTGCCGCGCGCGATGCGCGAGACGCGCAAACCCGAGGATGGACCTGTCAAGCGCGTGATCGGCGGCGTACTGACCTGGGTGTTTCTCGTCGGCATCGTCGGGGTGCCCTACTGGATCGTGCTGATTCCGCTGAACGATTTGCTGCTCGGCGAAGAGCTGCGCGCGCAGTTGCTGCATTCGCCGGCGCTGTGGCTGACCTTCGGACTGCTCGCCGGCCAGCATTTCTGGAAGGCGTTCCACGTCGGTTACGACACGATGCCCGAGAAGGAACTCAAGCAACGCGCGCGCTGGGACATCTACCTTCTGATCCTGCGCGCCCTGGCGATGTTCATGATGGCAGGCCACGGCCTGGCATTCGTTCTTGTGCCGCTGATGTCGCTGCTCCTGACCTATTTCGAAGTCTGGCCTGAACGCGTGCTGGGCGCGGTGTTCGGCGATCCGGACAAGTTGTGGGAGTACGACCCGGAAGAAGGCAAGTCGCGCAAGCGCAAGCTCCCGTAGGGTGGGCCTCGGCCCACCGCAACAAGGAAAAACGATCGGCTTCGTAGGGTGGGCCTTGGCCCACCGCACCCTGGGAAAGCATTGGACTGGTGGAGACTCCGAGTCCTGAACCGCCACGGTGGGCCAAGGCCCACCCTACATTGCGCAGTTTTCCTACAAGTCGAAGGGAGATCTGCCGGATGGACGGACATGCTCAGAGCGCTGACGATGAGGCATGCCGAATTACCGCCGCGCCCGCATCGAAGGGGGCTGCTATTTCTTCACCGTCACGCTAGCTGACTGACGGTCTTCGCTACTGTCCGATCGGATCGATTCGTTGCGCGATGCAATGCGTGCGGCAAAACGGGCGCGTCCATTTCATGTGGATGCGATGGTCGTGCTTCCGGATCATCTGCACTGCATCTGGACGCTGCCTCCGGGTGACGCGGATTTTGCGACGCGCTGGGCACACGTCAAGGGCGCGGTCTCGAGGAATATCGCACGTGGCGAAGTTGTCTGCGATTCGCGCGCAGCGAGGCGCGAACGGGGTATTTGGCAGCGACGGTTCTGGGAGCACGCTATTCGCAATGAGGCGGATTACGTGCATCATGTCGACTACATTCACTACAACCCCGTGAAGCACGGCTGGGCATCGCGACCAGCCGATTGGCCATATTCGTCATTCCAGCGGTTTGTTGAGCGTGGCTGGCACCCACCAGACTGGTGCGGACCAACGTAAGGTGGGCCTTGGCCCGCCGCGACCTGCGAAAACGTTTGGGCCGGCCGGGAGAGATTTCAAAATCCTTTCGCAACGAGGCGGTGGGCCAAGGCCCCCCTACAGTGAGATGCTGGGAAAAAAGCGGTGGGCCGAGGCCCACCCTACAATGATAATGTGCCGAAAAAAGTGGTGGGCCGAGGTCCACCCTACCAATGATAATGCGCCGTGTAGGTCAGCTTGGCTTCGCCGTTGGCGGCGATGTCGAGCGGGAAATCAATCGTCTGTGCGTCGCGTTTTTCGAACGCGCGGTTCTTCGCCATGATTTCCCATGAGCTCCAGCGATACAGGTATTCCCGCACGACGACGGTCGCTGCTTCCTTCTTGCGGTTGCGCACGTTGATCTCGAAGCTCTCGTCGATTGTCTTTGCGCTCGTGTCGATGCGGAAGTTCGTCTGCTTGCGCTCGCCGACGATGTCGAATGCGTTGCCGAGCTTGATCCGCAGCGTCTCGTTGCGCGGCGTGTGCTTGATGACGTCCTCGCCGACGAACTCGAGCGCACCGTCGCTCTGGTTGGCCATGTTCACGCGTACGCGGCCGGCCGGCAGTGGCACGCCGAGCCGGTTCGCTTCCTTGTTGTCGAATTCCAGGTACGAACCGACGCTGCCCTGCGACGTCGCCGCATAGCCCTGGTCCTGGATCGGACCGGACCACCAACTCCAAGGAGGTGGTGCTGCCGTGAACACGAGTTGCTTGCGGCACGCGACGGCGTGCACGGCAGGAAACAGTTCGAGCTGCTTGGTCGAGTTCTCCGGCAGGTCGGTGCGCCGTCCCAATGTATACAAATGATACTCGGACAACGATGATTCGGCGAAACCGGCGTCGGCTTCGTCGCGCGCCGCGCGCTTTTCGAGTCTCGCCATCACCATCGGCGATGGCGCTGCCGCGGGGGCGCGATTGACCTCGCCGGCGACGAGCTTGAGCTGGGCATTCGGATAGCTGCCGCCCGACTGGTTGACCAGCGTCACCCACGCGGCCAGGTCCATGTCGCAGGCCCCGTTCTGCTCGCGCATCGTCACGTTGTAGTCGCTCCACCAGGTCACGCCCTGGGTCTGGTAGCTGACCCGCGAGTCCTGCGCGCCGCCGCGCTTGCTGTCGACCTTCCATACCAGGGTCGGGCGCGTGATCAGTCCGCCGGGAAGGGCCGGGAACTGGACGTTGCTGTAGCTGCCGAGAGTGATCACTTCGCCGCTCTCGCGCTGCAGGATCAGTCCGCCGCCGGCCGACAGCAGCGTTCCGCTGATCGTCTCGGTCTTGTCGCCATGCACCTGGTCGACCTTGATCGTCTGGCCGATGTAGCGGTCGAGCAGCTTGGCGTTGTCGACGAGGTCGTACTGGTAGTTCTGCTCGATCACGCGCGTGCCGGCTGGGTCGGACAACGACTCGAACGCGACTGTGGTCGGATCGATGCGTTTGGCGACATCGGTGAAGCGCAAATCACCGATGCCCGGCGTCAGCTCCATGCGGCGCGAATCGCGCACCAGTGCATAGCCGGGGAGATTCGCGCCGTACTGGGCCAGGTTCGCAGTGCTGAGTTGGCCCGGCTGCGCGGCGCTGTACACCGTGAGCGAGTAGTCGGATGCGGTGGCCGCAGTGGCCGAACAGGTGGCAAAGGCGGCGACGATGGCGGCGGCGAGCGGTCGGTACATGGGTCATCTCCTCGGGAAGTTGCGCGATACAACGCAACGTCGCGAGGTCCGGGGTTACGTGTCTGGTAGGGTGGGCCTTGGCCCACCGTTTTTTTTTGCCGGAAAACCCAGGAACGGTGGGCCGAGGCCCACCCTACGATGGTCACGGTTGCATCGCGATGTGCGGGCGCGACCATCGTCGCGTAGAATCGGGCCATGTCCGCCGAGAACCCTGCCATCGCGTTCGTCGCCAGCAAGACCGGTGAAGCGCAGGCCGCACTCACCACCCTGCGCCAGCGCTACGTCGAGGCGCCGCTCGACAAAGCGGAGATCATCGTCGCGCTTGGCGGCGACGGCTTCATGTTGCGCACGCTGCATCGGCACATGGCCGTGAACCGTCCGGTGTACGGCATGAAGCTCGGCACGGTCGGCTTCCTGATGAACCAGTTCCATGCCGATAACCTGATCGACCGCCTGGCGCGCGCGCAACCGACGAAACTCAAGCCGCTGGTCATGCAGGCGGTCAGCGAATCGGGCAACACCGTTACGTCACTCGCATTCAACGAAGTCTCGTTGCTGCGCCAGACCAAGCAGGCCGCTCATATCCGCGTATCGCTCAATGGCGTGGCCAAAATCGAGGAACTGATGTGCGATGGAATCCTGGTCGCCACGTCGGCCGGGTCGACTGCATACAACCTGTCGGCGCATGGGCCGATCCTGCCGCTCGGCGCCGACGTGCTGGCGATGACGCCGATCAGCCCGTTTCGGCCGCGGCGCTGGCGCGGCGCGATCCTGCGCGCGGGAACGGAAGTGAAATTCGAGATTCTCGACCCGTACAAGCGGCCGGTCAGCGCGACCTCCGATTCGAACGAAGTTCGCGACGTCGTCGAAGTCACGATCGGGGAGTCGCGCGAGCAGACAGTCACGCTGCTGTTCGATCCCGAGCACAACCTCGAGGATCGCATCCTCAATGAGCAGTTTGCCTACTGAGCGCAGCTTCATCGCCCGGCGCGCGGCACGCTTTGCTTTCGCGCCGATGCTGGCGGCGTCCGCGATTGCCTGTGCCGCGACGGTCGATCCGCGCGTGCTCGACAGCGCCAGCCGCGAGGGCAGCGTCGATGCCATCCTCGTGCTTGCTGACCAGACGCAACCGATGCTCGCGCCCTTGCGTGATGACAGCGACCCGCAGATTCGTCGTCGCGCGCTGGTCGACGCGCTGCAGGCGCGGGCGGAGGCGACACAGCTTGGCCTGCGCCAGTGGTTTGCAGAGCGCGGGATTGCCCATCGCGAGTTCTGGATCGTGAACTTGATCCAGACGCGCCTGCCGGCTTCGGCGCTCCAGGAACTTGCTGCCCGCAGCGATATCGTCCGCATCGAGCCGAATCCGCAGATTGCCATGCGCCTGCCGGAGCCGGAAGGCGGGCTGGTCGCGGCGCCGCAAGCAATCGACATCGCGGAAGGTATCGCCTGGGGCGTGGCCAAGGTCGAAGCGCCCGCTGTCTGGTCCGCAGGCGTCACGGGGCAGGGTATTGTGATTGGCGGCGAGGACACCGGCATCCAGTGGAAACACCCAGCCCTGAAACCGCAGTACCGCGGCTGGAACGGCACGAGGGCACACCACAATTTCAACTGGCACGACGCCGTGCATGATGCGGCGAGCGAACCCGTCTGCGGCAACGATTCGCCCGTGCCTTGCGATCCCAACCGTCACGGCACGCACACGGCAGGTACGTTTGCCGGGGACGATGGCGCGAGCGCGACGCCGCGCCATCAGGTTGGTGTTGCGCCGGGCGCGAAGTGGATCGGCTGCCGCAACATGGACAAGAACGGGAACGGCACACCCGCGCGCTACATCGAATGCATGCAATGGATGCTGGCGCCGACCGATTTGAATGGCAACAACCCCAACCCCGACCTTGCGCCGGACGTCGTCAGCAATTCGTGGTCGTGCACGCCTTCGGAAGGCTGCACGTTAGGCGACGAGATCCAGGCTGCCGTCAGTGCCCTGGTCGACGCCGGTATCTTCTATGTTGTCGCCGCGCAAAATTCCGGCCCCTCGTGTGCAACGATCCTGGATCCGCCGGCGACCCAGGCCGTAAGCTTCGACGTCGGCGCGACCGACAGCAATGACGCACTCGCCTCCTTTTCATCGCGCGGCCCGGTTTCCGGCAGCACGCAGATGCGCCCCGACCTGTCGGCCCCCGGCGTCAGCGTGTGCTCCAGTATTCCGACGGACAGCTACAGCTGCGACCCTAGCGGCACGAGCATGGCGGCGCCCCACGTTGCCGGCGCCGCTGCGCTCCTGATGTCCGCATTTCCGACGTTGAAAGGCCATCCGGACAGTGTCGCCGCAATACTGCGGGCAACAGCGACGACGCAGGGGATTACCAATACGCCCGGCGTGACCCAGAGCTGCGGCGGCACGCCGATCACGCAGTGGCCAAACTACATGTCAGGTCATGGTCGGCTCGATGCGAAGAATGCCTTTCTCGAGGTCATCTTCATCGATGGCTTCGACACCTGAAGTCGTCGGCGAGACGGAGCGCGGCGACGACAGCAAACTCGTCGTCGCGATCTCCGCGCGCGCGTTGTTCGACTTGAACGAAAGCCACGACCTGTTCGAAAGCGAGGGTCTCGAAGCGTATCGCGACTACCAGATGAGCCGCGAAAACGAACTGCTCGCGCCCGGGATCGCATTTCCGCTCGTGCAGAAGCTGCTGAAGTTGAACGAAGCGCCGCCGGCCGAGCCGCGGGTCGAAGTCATCCTGCTGTCGCGCAATTCAAGCGATACCGGATTGCGCATTTTCAATTCGATCGAGCACTACGGCCTGTCGATCGCGCGCGCAGCATTTACCGGCGGCGCGCCGACCGCACCATACGTCGCATCATTCGGCGCGCAACTGTTCCTGTCGGCAAATCCCGAAAGCGTCGCGCGCGCGCTGCATGATGGCATAGCGGCGGCCACGATCCTGCCGTCGAAGGCGCCTCGGGCAACGTCGGACCAGCTGCGCATCGCTTTCGACGGAGACGCGGTCATCTTTGGCGACGAGTCCGAGCGCGTGTCCGAAGAGCAGGGCATAGACGCATTCCATCGCAACGAGATCGAACTCGTCGACAGCCCGCTGTCGGGCGGCCCGTTCCGCGGTTTCCTCTCAGCCCTGCACAGCCTGCAGGCAGCGTATCCGGCCGATGCGTCGCCGATTCGCACAGCGCTCGTAACTGCGCGCTCGGCACCCGCACACAAGCGCGTGATCCTGACCTTGCGCAGCTGGGGCGTGCGCCTCGACGAGGCGCTGTTCCTTGGCGGCCGCGACAAGGGCCCGTTCCTCGAAGCATTCGGCGCGGATATCTTCTTCGACGATTCGCATGCGAATGTCGAATCGGCGCGCAAGCACGTGACGACTGGGCACGTGCCGCATGGGGTGCGCAACCGGAAGAAACCTACGGCGTGAATCTGGCGCAGGAAAGCGGAATCCCGTCATCGACCCCCTTGATCTGCTCGCTGCAGTGGACCAACGCTTGGGGAGTGCCCCAACATTCGTCATCCCGGCGAAAGCCGGGATCCAGCGCCTTTTCCTTGCACTGGAAGACGCTGGATTCCGGCTTTCGCCGGAATGACGAGCAAGAGAACACCGGTCCTCAGGGGCTCGGACGGTAAATCTTGGGTCGAGTCCGGTAAGCTAATGCCATGAGCATCGACAAGTTCATCACCGTCACCGAAGTCGACGAAGGCCCGGCCTTTGCCGACGCGCTGTTCCAGCGCGCCTACAAGAAACCGGCGCCGGACTTCCCGCATCACATCGTCGCGTTCTACCGCCGCACCGACGGCGCGCAGGTGCCGGTGAGCTATGTGCACTTCACCGACTGCGGCGACATGTTCCTGGCTGGCGGCGCCGCGACCGACGGCAATATCCTGCGATCGATGAGCGCGCAGGAGCAGGCTGCGTTGAACGAGTATGGCGGGCTGATGCTCGCTACATTGCGCCATGGTTTCATGCTGTACGGGCCTCGCTGCGAGGCGATCTTCACCTGTTGCGGCGACAAGCGCGCACTGGAAACGACGCCGAAGCTCGGCTTTGTCGAAACTGGAATACAGTACCTGCTCGTGAACTTCCTGCGCGATGCGAGTCCGCGCCGTCGCCGCGAGATGACGGCAAAAGCTGCCTCATTCATGCCGTTCTGATGAGCACGACCATGCCCAGCGGTGAGATCTTCGATCCGAAGGAAATCCTGCCGGCGTCGTTGCGCGACATCATCACGATCACCGAAGTCGATCGCGCCGACTTCTTCATCACCGACCTTTTCACGCGCAAGTTCGGCCATCCGCCGCCGGATTTTCCGCGCCACCTCGTCGCGCTGTATCGCGCGCCGGACAAGGGCATGCATCTGATCGGCTATTCGCACATGATGCCGTTCGGCGACGTGTATCTTTCCGGCGGGTCGTGCAGCGATGGCGAGGCGATTGCGCGCATGCAGCCGCAGGATCGCGACGCACTGCGCGCGGCGGGCGGCATCTGGTTCTGGATATTGAAGTACGCGTTCCGGAAATACGCCGACTGTTGCGACGCGTTCTTCGGCCACTGCGGCGACAAGCGCGCTCTGGAAGTCGCGCTCGCCGCCGGCTTCATCCAGAGCGCGCACGAGCACATCATCGTCAACTGGCACAAGCCGCTGCAGGACAACTTCAAGCGCGCATTGACAGCGAAGGTCGTCGCGCTCGGAAAGTTCTGAGCGGCGCTCAGCCCAAGTTGTGCGTAGCGCCGTAGCCCCGATGCAGCCGCGTAGCGGCAGAATCCGGGGCGACATCTGGCGGCGTGTGGAAAAGGGGATTGATTAAAGAGTCGGCTCGAAACCGTTCGCGAAGATGTAATTTCCGTTGAACTGGTACGCACCGGCGTTGCACATCCCTTCGTAGGGCCTTCCGGTTCCGCGTTCGTCCACGCCCACGTCCGTCACGCCGTCGGCTTCCAGGCAATGATTGTTGACGTCGGCGCTGAACGACGAAGAACTGTTCATGCGTAAGCTTCCCCGATCTCCGGACAAGTCAAAAGTAGAACTTTCTGGATGTTAAAGCCCAGGAGGTTCCCATGAAGAAGTCACGATTCACCGAGACGCAGATCGTTTCGATCTTGAAGCAGGCTGATGCCGGAATACCGGTGAAGGATGTCTGCCGGCAACCCGGGATCAGCACGCCGACCTACTACCAGTGGAAGTCGAAGTACGGCGGGATGGAGGCGTCGGATCTGAAGCGGGTCAAGGAGTTCGAAGCAGAGAACACTGCAGAAATAGAACTTCCAGCGAATCGTTGACGGTATTCGGTTGGCGTCAAGTCGCTGTCCGGTTGACGGGGAAGGTTACGCAAGAATGTTGCCTTATGGTTGAGCTTGTTGCGAGCCTCAATAAATATGCTCACATCAGAGGGATCAATATCGATACGCAGGTGTTTTTGGACCGCAACAAACAGGAGTCAGAGTACTATTTCGGAACGTGTACTCTGATCCCTCTTTGCGTATTCGAACAGCGAGACCCCAGATGAAGACCGTACTCATTACCGGAACCAACCGCGGCATAGGCTTGGCGCTCGTGCAGGCGCATATCGCGCGCGGCGACCGCGTCATCGCCGCGTGCCGCCACCGCAGCGATGCGCTCGCGCAAACCGGAGCGCGCGTGGAAGACGCTGTCGATGTCGGCGACGACGCCGCGGTGGCCGATCTGGCGCGCCGCCTCGCTGGCGAGCGTATCGACGTGCTATGGCTCAACGCCGGCATCATGGCGCGCAACGCGCTCGGCAGCATCGACGCGGCCGGATTCGCCAGCTCGCGGCAGCAGTTCGAGGTCAATGCGCTGGGACCGCTGCGCGTCGCGCAGGCGCTGCTGCCCAATCTCGGCGAGGGCAGCAAAGTCGGCATCATCACGAGCCGCATGGGATCGATTGCCGACAACGGTTCGGGCGGCTCCTACGGCTATCGCGCGTCGAAAGCGGCCGTGAACGCGATCGGCAAGTCTCTGGCGGTGGATCTGAGGCCGCGCGGCATCGCCGTATTCCTGCTGCATCCGGGCTTCGTCGCGACCGAGATGGTCGGCGGCCGCGGCGACCTGAGCCCGGCACAAGCGGCGAAGCAACTCGTGCAGACGCTCGATTCGCGCGATCCGGCGCAGACCGGGACCTTCTGGCACAGCAACGGCACCGAGTTGCCCTGGTGATGTCGGCCTGTGATGTTTCTGTCGTCTGGTTGCTCGACTTCCCGTAACGAAACTATCGGGCGCATTGAATTGGCCCTGTGCGCAATCCCCATGGCTCGATCGTTATCGGCTACCACCGGAAAATGATGCCTGCTCGGACGAGACTGCCTCACATCCCCGGCTCGATCCCATTCGCAAAAATATAATCCTCATCGAACTCGTACGCGCCCACGTCGCATAGACCGGCATAGGGACGTGCCGCGCCGCGTTCGTCCAGGCCGACTGCCGCGTTGTTGTTGTCGAGGCAGCTTGTCGCGGTGTTGTACGCCGGACTGTTCGAACCGATGGGAATGACCGGCAATGCGTAAGTGGAACTGGAGTAGATGCTCAGGGCGCCAAGCAGCGGATCGGCTTGCGTCGGCGAACTGCCAGTCTGCGTGACGGTGCCGAGGTTGGTCGAGAACTGGACGAAGTTCTTGCCGGTGTAAACGACGCTCGACGCATTGGCGTGCATGCCGTCGACGATGTTGACGAGAATGTCGTTGCCGGCACCGGCGTCGGCGTGGGTGCCGTGGACGATGCTGTTGTGGATCTTCAGCGACGCCGAACTCGCCGAGCCGTCCTGGATCTTGTTGCCGTAGGCGAGCGAGTACACCGAAGCATCTTCGGGGCCGAAGGCGTCGGCGTGCGCGTTGGTGCCGGCGACGACGTTGCCGGCCAGCGTGGAAAAGTCGATCGTCACCGTGCCATTGAGGTTGAACAGCACCGCGCCGAGGCCGCTGCCCTGGCAGGTGGGTTGACTGCAATAGGTCACGTTGACGGTGCCGCCTTTCGCCGCATTACCATTCGCGGTGACGTTGAGCAGCGCAACCGTGCCGGTGTGATTGAATATCGCGCCGCCCATGCCCGCGCCGGCGCCGCCGTTGTCGCTGCCGCTGTTGCCGCCGCCGAAGCCTGCGGTCTTGCCGCCGCCGCCGCCAAAACCGCCGGCGGCAGAATACCAGCCGGCACCGGCGCCGAAACCGCCGCCGCCGCCTTGACCGCCGCCGCCGCCGCCCACACCACCACCGCCGCCGCCGCCCTGGCTGCCGCCAGGCCCGCCGCCTTGGCCGAAACCGCCGCCGCTGCCGCTGCCGCTGTTGGCGTCACCACCTCCGCCGCCGTCGCCCGCCGCTACCGGAACGCTGAAGTACAAGCCAGGGCCGCCCAAACCGCCCAAGCCGCCGCCGGCGCCGCCGCCGAAGCCCACGTTCACCGTTGTGCCGTTACTGCCCGTGATGAATCCGCCGCCGCCGCCGCCGCCAAAAAAATTGGGGTTGCCGCCAGCCCCGCTGCCGCCGTAGCTTGCTCCGAGAGCGCCGCCGAAGCCGCCACCGACCCAGGGATAGCCGGTGGGGGCGTCCTGGCCGATGCCGCCTCCGCCGAGGGTCAGGGGGTTGCCGTTCGTGGATCCGCCTTGCGCGGTGTTGCGGATCAGGCTGACGTTGGTCAACGCCACGGTGCCTTGATTGAAGATGGCACCGCCCATGCCGGCGCCGCCGGCACCGAAACCGGAGTCACCGCCTTTCGCGTAGCCACCGCGCAAGGTAGCGTTGAGCAGGGTCAGCGCGCCGCCGGGAAGTTCGCCGGCAAAGCCGCCGGAAATATAGAAGAAGCGAAATGCATTGGCGGTCGCCGGCGTCGGATCTCCAGTGTGGGATGCGATCAGTTCGAGGATCGGCGTTGTGTGAGCGATCGTGATGGGACTGGCGATCGGCGGCAGTGCGTTGGCGCCGTACCAGTAGTTGTCGATCGTGGTCAGCGTAATCGGCGAGACGCTGACGATCAGCGTGTTGTCTCCGGCCATCGGAAACGAAGGCGCGTTGTCGCAGGTACCAAGCTCGACCGTCGCCGAACCGATAGCGGCGCCGACGACGGCGGCATTGTTTGCTGCATTCGCCGCGGCGATGCCTTGCGCCAACGTGCAGGTCGTGCTCGAAGGGGCGCCGGCGTCGGTCACATAGATGACGCCCGACGCATTCGCCGAGATGCCCGCGGCAAGCAGGCTGGCGGCGAACGTTCGCGCGAGCCATCGCGTCGAAGCGCCACGACAGTTTGTTTCAAGGCCGAAGATACCGTGCATGCAGCTCCCCTGTATGAGCGTAGTGGCGGTCGTGCCAAAGTGCGCGAGACTACGTTGTTCGAGGGCGCCGGTGCAAGCAGACAACTCGATTGACTGATCGGATGGGTGAACCTGGCACCGTTCTGTGCACAGGCGTAGGGTGGCGGCAGCGCTCGCAACGTCGCTTCATAGGAAAGTCGCAGATGAGAAAATTAGGACTTTTAGGCGGCCTTAGCTGGGTGTCGACGCTCGACTATTACAAGTACATCAATGAAGGCGTCAATCAGAGGCTCGGCGGGCTCAACTTCGCCGAATGTGTAATTTACTCTGTTAATTTCAACGACATTCAGCGCTTCGGCTGGGACGACTGGGAGCGCACGTTCACCACGCTAGCCAATGGATGCATGCATCTGAAAGCTGCCGGTGCCGAAGCCCTGGTACTTTGCGCAAATACGGCGCACGTTGTCGCAGACCAGATCGAGGCCCACGTTGGATTGCCGGTGGTACATATCGCCACGGCCACAGCAGTCGAAATACAAAAGCGTAATCTGAAAAAGGTCGGGCTGCTCGGAACAAAATTCACGATGGAGTTGCCGTTTTATCGTGAAAAGCTCGAGCTTTATGACATTGAAGCCATTGTTCCCCTCGAGCAAGAAGTGCGCGACTTTATTCAGCTGACCCTGAAGGAGGAGCTCGGCCGCGGGATAACAACAGAAGCGACAAGAACCGCATACTTGCGAGTAATTGATCAGCTGGTTTCCCGCGGGGCCGAAGGCATCATTTTTGGCTGCACCGAGATTCCGTTGCTATTGGCTCCAGGAGATGTGCCGGTTCCTGTTTTCGACACAACTCGCATTCATGCAGATGCCGCTGTGAATTTCGCGCTCTCAGGCATGTTTTCCAAGTGAACTGTCCGCCACCCAACCATTCGTTCAAGCGGACCGCTGCGAGTGGTTGCGGTACCATCATGTGGCGGTCAGCAGCGGCCGCTTGACTCAAGCGTTAGGCCTCGACCGATATTGCTCGCAGGCCAAGGAGCGCGCATGCCGGAAATCACTCAGGCCAGGTTCGTGCTTGCGGTTCTCGATCTGAAGAGGTCAACGGACTACTACACATCGGTGTTGGGACTGGCGATCGACTTCGAAGTGCCTGGCTGGTCGTTCCTATCTCGCGGCGATTTTCGCATCATGCTGGGTGAGTGTGCTGATGCCATCCCGCCGGCGGAGCTTGGAGATCACTCCTACTATGGATACATCACGGTCAGTGATATTGATACCCTGTATGGTGAATATCAGAAGTCCGGCGTGCAATTCATCCAGGCGCTGACCAACAAGCCGTGGGGCATGCGAGAGTTTGGCGTTCGCACCGTAGACGGCCACAGACTGATGTTCGGCCAGGAGCTATGAGTACCGTCGCAGCGGCGCCTGACAATTCGCTCAAGCGGACCGCCGCGGCGCGAAAAAGGGGACGTAGCTACGGTGGACTTGAACCGTTCTGGTTCACGCTTCGAGGATGGCGCGCAATTCGTCCGGCGTCTTCCAGTGCCAGCCGCAGATGTAGCGCGGCAGGTTCCAGCGGTCTCCCGACTCGGTGACCGGCGTTGCGCCGTCGCCGAATGCGGCATCGAGCCCGACCTGCGGGCCGCGCGTTGGCAGCCAGTCCTTGTATAAGTATTCGCTGATGTGGCCGAACGGGTAGCAGAACAGGCGCGGCCGGCGGCCGAGGCGCGCCTGCAGGTAGTCCTGCGCCTGCGTGATCTCGAATTCGGCCTGCGCTTCGGTCTTGATCGCGAAAAAGTCGCCACGGACCAAGCCGAGCGGACCGGGCGTCGGCAGGCACGGATGGTTGTGGTCCCAGCTGTGGTTCTCGATCGCCATCAGGCCCGAGGAGTCGACTTCGCGCCACCACGCTTCGTTCATCCAGCCGCGTCCGACCATGCACGCCTTGTCCATCAGTTCGCGCGCGCCGGGATCGGAAATCACGAAGCTGGTCAGATGCAGATCCGGCTGGGCCTCGTCACCGCGCAGACTGCGAAAATCGCGCAGGCAGTTGAACAGGCTGCGCTGCAGGCCGTCGGTCGGGTGGTCGATATCGACGTGGTCGAAGTCGGTGCCGTCGTCGCAGGTCAGGGCGACGCAGCGGTGGAGGTCGTCCGCATGGCGGCCGAGCAGGCGGTCGACGACGTGCTGCAACGGCACGATGCGCAGCCCCAGATCGTCGATCAGGCGCAAATCTGCCGCGAAGGCGACATGATCGTTGCCTGTGTAATCGTTTCCAGCGATGTTGTTGGAGTGATAGGTGAGGACCGGAACGCGCATGATCGAGGGCAGGGACGCAGTCCGCGGGCGAAGTGTGAGTGGACTTGTGAAATTATCTCACGGAACACGGCATGTGAAACGGGGCAGCGTTCCTCTAGTAGAATACGCGGCCCACTGAAATCCGTGCCATTCCTCTGGAGTAAGCAATGCCTGCCGCGCCGCTCAACCCGTCCGACCTATACGACGTCCGCTCGCTGCTGAGCGAAGAAGAGCGCATGGTGCAGGACACCGTGGCGCGCTTTACCGACCAGCGCGTGCTGCCGATCATCGGCGACTGTTTCGACAAAGGCGTGTTCCCGAGGGACCTGATTCCGGAGATGGCGGAATTGGGGCTCCTGGGCTCGTCGCTGCCGACCGAATACGGCTGCGCCGGCATGAATGCCGTCAGCTATGGCCTGATCTGCCAGGAGCTCGAGCGCGGCGATTCGGGCATCCGCAGTTTCGCGTCCGTGCAGTCGTCGCTGTGCATGTACCCGATTTACGCTTACGGCAACGAGGATCAGCGCAAACGTTGGTTGCCGGACATGGCCGCCGGCAAGGTCATCGGCTGCTTCGGCCTGACCGAGCCGCACGGCGGTTCCGATCCGGCCAACATGAAGACGAACGCGAAGAAGGACGGCGCCGACTGGATCATCAATGGCGCCAAGATGTGGATCACGAATGGCAACCTCGCCGACATCGCGATCGTCTGGGCGCAGACCGATGAAGGTATACAAGGCTTCATCGTGGAAAAGGGCACGAAGGGATTCGCCGCCCAGGAAATCCACAAGAAGATGAGCCTGCGCGCGTCGGTCACGTCGGCGCTGTTCTTCGACAACGTGCGCGTGCCGGACTCGAGCCGCCTGCCGAACGTCAAGGGCCTGAAGGGACCGCTCGGCTGCCTGACGCAGGCACGCTATGGCATCACCTGGGGTCCGATCGGCGCTGCGATCGCCTGTTTCACCGAAGCGACCGAATATTCGAAGCAGCGCATCCTGTTCAAGAAGCCGATCGCCGCGAACCAGGCGGTGCAGCTCAAGCTCGCGGACATGGCGCGCCGGATCACGCTCGCGCAGTTGCTGTCGCTGCAACTCGGGCGCCTTAAGGACAAAGGTGTCATGCAGCCGACCCAGGTATCGCTCGCGAAATGGAACAACTGCCGCATGGCGATCGACATTGCGCGCGAGGCGCGCGACATCCTCGGCGGCGCCGGGATCACGACCGAGCATTGCCCGATCCGGCATGCGTTGAACCTCGAATCGGTGATCACATACGAAGGGACCGAAACGGTGCATCAGCTCGTGGTTGGCCGCGAGGTGACAGGCATCAACGCGTTCTAGGGAATCTCAACAGTGGTTATTCAGCGTTCTCCGTATCCCGAACTTGGATCTGGATCTTCACCTTCTCTTTGAACCGTGCCCGTCGCGAACCTTCAACTCGAAACCGAACGCCTGATCCTGCGCCCCACGGCGCCCGAGGATTTCGAATCTTGGGCGGCGTTCATGGCCGACATCGAAGCGTCGAAATTCGTCGGTGGCCCGCAGCCGCGCGCGGTCGCGTGGCGCGGCTTCCTGTCGATGGCCGGAGCTTGGGCGATGCAAGGTTATGCGATGTTTTCGGTCATCGAGAAATCGAGCGGCCGCTGGGTCGGCCGATTGGGTCCATGGGTGCCGGAGGGCTGGCCGGGTACCGAGGTCGGCTGGGGTCTTGCACGACAAGCATGGGGCAAGGGTTACGCGACGGAAGGCGCTACGGCAGCGATCGACTGGGCCTTCGACACACTCGGATGGAGCGAAGTGATCCACTGCATCGCGCCGGACAATGCGCCGTCGCAGGCAGTCGGACGCCGGCTTGGCTCGCGTCCGTTGCGCAGCACGCATCTGCCGGCCCCGTTCGAAACGATGGCGGTCGACGTCTGGGGCCAGTCGCGTGAGGAGTGGCAGGCGCGGCGCAGGCAAAGGCAAGCACCATGATCACGATTCACGGCTATTCGCCATCGGGCAACTGCCACAAGCTGCGCATGCTGCTCGCGCACCTGCAGCGCCGTCTGGATCATGATTTTCGCTGGATCGAGACCGACAGCGCGCACGGAGCAACGCGCACGCCCGAATACCTGGCGAAGAATCCGAACGGCAAGGTGCCACTGCTCGAACTCGATGACGGCCGCATCCTGACCGAGTCGAACGCGATGCTGTGCTGGCTGGCAGAAGGCACGCGTTATTTCGGGGGCGATGCGTGGCAGCGTGCCCAGACCCTGTCGTGGATGTTCTTCGAACAGTACAGCCATGAGCCGTTCATCGCGGTTGCGCGCTTCATCTGCGGCTGGACACCGCTCGATTCGCCGCGGCGCGCCGACCTGCCAAATCTGCGCGCGCGCGGCTATCAGGCGCTGGCGGTGATGGAAAAGCATCTCGCGGCGAACACCTGGTTTAGCGGCGCCGATTACGGCATTGCCGACATTGCGCTGTTTGCCTACACGCACTGCGCCGCGGATGGCGGATTTGATCTGCACGCCTATCCGCACGTGCAGACGTGGCTGGATCGTGTGCGCGCGGTTCCGGATTTCGTGCCGATGCCGCCGTATGCTCCTGAAAACATCGAGCTGATAGCGCAGTCAGCCACTTCGACTTGATCGTACAATGGGTGTCTGAA
>DASRTK010000335.1:0-3258 GCA_035655975.1 Rudaea sp. | reverse complement strand
GTCGTGCTGCTGGCCAGCACGGTGATCGTGATCGGCGCGCTGACGTTCCTGCCGGCGCTCGCGCTCGGGCCGATCGCCGAACACCTGATGGCTTTGGGACACTGATAAAATGACTGCCTCCACTGTTCGTACCTCGGCCTTGAGCCGCGAACTGATCGTGCCGGCGATTGCCGACGCGTTCCGCAAACTGTCGCCGCGCCAGCAATTCCGCAACCCGGTGATGTTCGTCGTCTTCGTCTGCAGCATCCTGACGACGGGGCTGTGGGCCCAGGCGCTTGCCGGCCACGGCGAAGCGCCGACCGGCTTCATCCTCTGGATCGCAATCTGGCTGTGGTTCACGCTGCTGTTCGCGAATTTCGCCGAAGCCCTCGCCGAAGGGCGCGGCAAGGCGCAGGCGGCCTCCCTGCGCGGCGCACGGCGCGACGTCGTCGCGAACAAGATTCCGTCCCTCGACCGGCGCGATGCCATCAGCGTCGGTTCGGCGCACGACCTGCGCAGGGGTGACCTCGTCATCGTCAGTGCCGGCGAATTCGTTCCCGGCGACGGCGACGTGCTCGAGGGCGCAGCCACGGTCGACGAAAGCGCGGTAACCGGCGAATCCGCACCGGTAATCCGCGAATCCGGCGGCGATCGCAGTTCCGTCACCGGTGGCACGCGCGTGCTGTCGGACTGGATCATCGTGCGCATCGGCAGCAATCCCGGCGAGAGTTTCCTCGATCGCATGATCGCGATGGTCGAAGGCGCGTCGCGGCGCAAGACGCCGAACGAAATCGCACTGACGATTCTGCTGGCGAAGTTCACGCTGATCTTCCTGCTCGCCTGCGCGACGCTGCTGCCGTATTCGTTGTACGCGGTCGCGTCTTCAAGTCATGGCGAGCCGGTCACGATCACGGTACTGGTCGCGCTGCTGGTCTGCCTGATTCCGACCACGATCGGCGGCCTGCTCTCGGCGATCGGCATCGCCGGCATGGATCGCATGATCCAGGCGAACGTCATCGCAATGTCCGGACGCGCGGTCGAGGCCGCCGGCGACGTCGACGTGCTGCTGCTCGACAAGACCGGCACGATCACGCTCGGCAATCGCCAGGCGGTCGCGTTCCACCCTGCTCCCGGCGTCGAACTGAGGGCGCTCGCCGATGCCGCGCAGCTGGCTTCCCTGGCCGACGAAACACCGGAGGGCCGCAGCATCGTCGTACTCGCGAAGCAAGCGTTCGGCCTGCGCGAGCGCGCCTTGAGCGAACTCGATGCGCGCTTCGTGCCTTTTTCCGCGAACACGCGCATGAGCGGCGTCGATCTCCCGGGTCGCACGATCCGCAAGGGCGCCCTCGACGCCATCGAAAAGCAACTGATCTCGGTGAATTCGGCGGTGCCGACCGAAGTGCGGCGCGCGGCAGAGGAGGTCGCGCGCAAGGGCGGCACGCCGCTCGTCGTCAGTGAGAACGCGCGCGCCCTCGGCGTGATCGAACTGAAGGACATCGTCAAGGGCGGCATCCGCGAACGCTTCGCCGAACTGCGCGCGATGGGCATCCGCACGGTCATGATCACCGGCGACAACCCGCTGACAGCCGCCACGATCGCGGCCGAAGCAGGCGTCGACGATTACCTCGCAGAAGCTACGCCAGAAGCCAAGCTCAAGTTGATCCGCGACATCCAGGCCGAAGGCCGCCTCGTCGCGATGTGCGGCGACGGCACCAACGACGCGCCGGCACTCGCGCAGGCAGATGTTGCCGTCGCCATGAACAGCGGCACGCAGGCGGCCAAGGAAGCCGGCAACATGGTGGATCTGGATTCCAACCCGACCAAGCTGATCGAGGTCGTCGAGATCGGCAAGCAGATGCTGATCACGCGCGGCTCGTTGACGACGTTCTCGATCGCGAACGACATCGCGAAATACTTCGCGATCATCCCGGCGGCGTTCGCGACGACCTACCCGTCACTGAACACGCTCAACGTCATGCAGCTGGCGACGCCGCAGAGCGCGATCCTGTCGGCCGTCATCTTCAACGCGCTGATCATCATTTTCCTGATCCCGCTCGCGCTCAAGGGCGTGCGCTACCGCGCGCTCGGCGCCGGCGCGCTGCTGCGCCGCAATCTGCTGATCTACGGCATCGGCGGAATCATCGTGCCGTTCGTCGGCATCAAGATCATCGACATGCTGCTTGTCATGCTGCAATTGGTCTGAAGGAGTCACCATGAGTAAAGTCGTTCGTCAATCCATCCTGATGCTGGCCGCGATGACGATGCTTTGCGGTGTCGTTTACCCGTTGCTCGTCACCGGCGCGGCGCAGTTGTTGTTCCGCGACGCGGCCAACGGCAGCATCATCGAGCGCGGCGGCAAGACCCTTGGTTCGGAACTGATCGGCCAGCCGTTTGCCGATCCGAAGTACTTCTGGAGCCGGCCCTCGGCGACAGCGCCGTTCGCGAACAATGCCGCCGCGTCGAGCGGGTCGAACATCGGGCCGACCAATCCGGCACTGGCCGAGGCCGTCAAGCAGCGCATCGACGCTCTGCGCGCGGCTGATCCGGACAATCCTGCGCCGGTGCCGGTCGATCTGGTCACGGCCTCCGGTAGTGGCCTGGATCCGCACATCAGCCCCGCGGCGGCGCAGTATCAGATCGCGCGCGTCGCGAAGGTACGCGGTATGGGTGAAGCCAAGGTCACCGAAATGGTTGCGCAAGCGACCGAAGGCCGCCAGTTTGGCGTGCTCGGCGAGCCCCGTGTCAACGTGCTTCTGCTCAATCTCGCTCTCGACGGCAAGATCGCCCTGTAACGGCACTGTAGGGTGGGCCTTGGCCCACCGTCTTTCTGTTGAACCAAAAAAGGAACGGTGGGCCGAGGCCCACCCTACGGAGCGTGCGACAATAACTCATGGCCGCGAACGCGCCCGACGCCCGCCCCGACCCCGATGCCCTGCTCGCGCGCGTCCGCGAGGAAGAAGCGCGCGGGCAACGCGGGCGGCTGAAGGTCTTCTTCGGCGCCGCGCCCGGCGTCGGCAAGAGCTACGCGATGCTCGAAGCAGCGCGCAAGCTCAGGGCCGATGGCGTCGATGTCATCGTCGGCTACGTCGAGCTGCACGGCCGACCGGAAACGGAGGCGCTGCTCGCCGGCCTGGAAATACTGCCGCCGCAGATGCTCGAACATCGCGGCATCACTCTCACGGAGTTCGATCTCGATGCCGCGCTGCGCCGGCGGCCGCACACGATCCTGGTCGACGAACTCGCGCACAGCAACCATCCCGGCGCACGCCATCCGAAGCG
>DASRTK010000334.1:0-4899 GCA_035655975.1 Rudaea sp. | reverse complement strand
CAGAGTCAGCAGAGGTGTCGCCAGGTAATTCAGTCCGGTGGTCAGCGTCGCATGGTTGACGTGCCGATGATCGACGACCTCCATGAACGCATAGCCGAGGCCGCCCTCGAAGAACAGGTTCTGGATCGGCAATGAACGGTCGGTGTTGACGCCAACGATGAGGCTGGTCTGGCCGGTGCCGACCGCTGAATGCGCGTAAGTCGGATAGTCGCGTGTGGGCGTGCCCAAGGTCGCGTACGGCGTCACCAACCATGAATCGAGGATCCACTGGTAGCGCAGGCCGACCGCCCAGTCTCCCCAACCGTTGTGGTATTTGCCATCGTCGATGAACTTCTCGCCGTGGTCGTCGCCGAGATGCTTGTGCGGAGCGCCATGGTAGACGTTCGACTTGTACGGCAATTCCGCGTACAGCGCGAGCTGGTCGGTGATTCCGTAGTCAAGGCCGAGCAGCGCGATGTGGTTCATGACCGTGCCGGGCTTGGCCTTGGTGCCGTGCGAGTCGGTGTGATAACGGATGTACAAATCCTGGGCGGCAACCAGGAAATAGCCGTGGCCCGCACCGGGCACGCCTGCCGATTGCGCCTCTGCACTGCGCAGCGGCATCAACAACAACCCGGCCCAGATCATCAGTGTGTGAATGCGCACGTTGTTCTCCCCTCGAAACACGACGCGGAAGCCTGTTCCCAGGCGGGCTTCGCGGAACGGCCAACAGGTATTACGTCCCGCGACCCTTCATGGTCTGTTCGATCGTCTTGAGGAACTGGTTGAGATTTGCATCGTCGTTGAGCGCGAGCGGGTACTGTTTGCGCATGGCGTCCTGATCGCCGCGCTGGAACACCGGGATCAGCGCTGGCTCACGCGTAACGTGCGTGATCTGATCGCGAATCGCCGGCAGGTCGCCGGCATAGGTGATGATGACGTCGTACGAGCGCTCCCCGAGAGCCTTCGCGAGCGCGTCGGGCCCGTCAACGACCGTGACCTTGTGTCCGGCTTTCTCGAGGTTCTCGTGAAAGCGCTGGCCGTCGGCGCTGTTCGCCTGTTGTGCGGAAGGGCCTTCGTAAAGCAGGATTTGCGCGGGATGGCGCGTGATGAACGCGTGGTAGCGCAAGGCGCCGCCCATGCGGTACATCACCTCGCCACAGGCCTGTGCGTCCGCGGCGGAAATGGCGACTACCAGCAAAAGCGCTGTCGTTCCGAGCTTGCTCATGATGTCCTCCTCATTGCGGGTTCGGGTTGTTCGACGGGTCGGGCCGCACAGTCGGGCCGGGGACCCCGCCCTCTGCTTCCGGTTTACCAGCATTGCCGGGAAGAATTACAGGCTCTGCGGTCACGGCCAGAAACTGCGGGTACGACCAGCCCTCGTGCGCCGCCTCGAGTTCAAGCGACTCGACAAGTTTCTGCGGGAACGGGTTGGCCAATCGCGGGTTGCTCAGGATGAGCTGGTTCGACAGACCGATCAGCGCGAGCGGATCGCCGCTCTCCCAGCCGATCCGCACCGAGTCGTCGCCATGCGGGGTGCCGGGCACGTCGCGGCGCGTGCGGATCGGCAGCACGGCCGAACTGCCGTCCCGGTAGTGCAGACGCAGGTAGGCGTAGTCGCGCTGATCGGCTACGGGTGTGGCTAGCGGCGCATCGAGCAGCACGTGAAACGCGGCTATCGGTATTGCTGGAACACGAATGCGCGCGGTACCGCTGACGCCGTCCGAGGGGCTCCATTTCGACTCGACGACGCCACGGACGTCGTAATCGACGCCATTGACGCGTGCCAAGCCCCAGGGAAGCGTAAGGAGGCCAGGGCTCGCGTTCGTGAAAATATCGGCGACAGAATCCGGCGCGCGCGTATAAGCCTGCGTAAGGTCGAGCTGGAGCGGCCCCGCGGCCGCGGTGCGCGCGGGGATCGGATAGCCGCCGACCATACGTGCGACTTCCGGGCGCGGCCGCTTTTCCATCGGCCGGGGCGGACCCGGATCGGAACGGCGCAGCTGTTCGCGCTGGGCGGCGTCAGGAAGCTCGAGCACGCGCACACCGCCCGGCGCCGGATTGAGCACCCTGGTCATCGCGCGCAACTCGCTCGTAGCTCTCGTTTCGACCGGCACCGGCCAGATCATCCAGGCGAGATGCCGCGCGACCAGGAAGCCGTCGTCCGGCGAAAACGCGATCTGCATCGGCTTCGCGAAGAAGTCGAGGCTCGAGTGCAACGGTGGGCCGACCGGGGTGAGCGTCGCCGTGTCGTACAGCTGCACGTCCCAGCCGAACACGTGCGCGAGTACGCGGCCGTCGTGGCTGAGCGCGAATATCGAGCTCGGCTCGCCGCCCGCGAGGCGCACACTGACATGCTCGTTGCTGGAGCCCGGGTCCAGCAGATCGCGGTCTCGAGTCGCCACAAACGGCGCTGCGCCGACCGCAGCGACTCCGACCGGAAAGCTGCCGGACAGGCGGCGATGCTCGCCGGTTGCGCCGGTCGACGGACTCCACAGGAAGAGGTCGGCGTCGCGCGCAATCTGGTCCTCGGCGTCGCGCGCGAGCAGCCAGAGTGGTTCGCCGGCGAATGCGCCCCAGACCACCGGGCGATTGCGATCCTGGGCCAGCGTGCCGATGCTGCGCAGCGTCGGCATCTCGAACACGTCGACGGCACCGCGGTCGAGCGTGATCGCAAGCAGCCGGCGCCCGTCGGGCGACAGCTGGAACTGATGCAGTGGCCCGTGCACGAGCGCCTCGCCGCGTCGCTCGCCACTGACCGGATCGATCGCGACGAGCCGTTCGCCGAAGCCGTCCGCATTGATGCCGAACGTCAGCACGGCGCTGCTGCCGTCGGGAGCGACGCCGAAGCGCAGCGGATTCGCCGGGAGATCGATCGGCGCGCGCCTTTCGCGCCCGCTGGCGCCGTCGATGACGTGCAGCTCGTGACCGCTGGTCGCCAGCAGCGTACGCCCGTCGTCGACCAGTTCGGCGAAGCGGACGGGCTGCGGCAGCGCCAGCCAGTCGGTGCGCGGCGTACCGTCCGGCGCGACGATCCGCAGGTGGTCATAGGCGATGTCGGCCAGACCCCTGCCGTCGAACGACAGCATCGCCGTGGTGTGCCCACCCGACCGCGCATCGAGCAGCGGCGCGGCCGGCAGGCGCCACAGGCGCACCTCGCCGTCCAGGTCAGTCGTGGCCAGCAAGCGTGCCTGCAACGCGATCGCGAGCGCGTTCGTCGCCGGCGAGGACGTGCGCGTGGGCGCGCTCAGCAGCCGCGTCGCCGCACGCGGGTTCGGACCGCTGACCGGCAGCCGCCACACGGCGGTCTCGCCGAGGCCGGCCGCTACCAGCAAGCGCTCGCGCCGGCTGATTGCGACTTCGTGCGGCTCGAAGTCGTTCTGCATCTGCCCCGCGGCCAGCGCGTTGCCGCTGGCCACGTCGAACGCGAACGCCGAGCCATCCCAACGCACAGCGGCCAGCCATGCGTCGTCCTCGCTGAACGCGATCCAGCTGACTTCGCGCCCGGCTGGAGTCGGCAGCGGGCGCACGCCGCGCGTGCGCGTGTCGATCAGGAACACGTGACCGCGCGCATCACCGACGGCGAGCGTGCTGCCGTCGGCGCTTTCGGTCCACGCAGTGAGCTGCGCAGGCAATGGGATCGTGTGCGCCACCGTCAGGTGTCGGGGATCGCGCAGCGCGAGGATACCGTCGGCGTAGCTGAGCTTGCACGCTACAAATCGCGCACCACGACCGAGCAGCCACACCAGGTCGGCTTGCTTGCCCTCGTGCGCCAGCGGCGACAGCGGACGCCACGGGTCGACCTGCCAGAGCTGGACGCCACCGTGGCGGTCGTGCAGCAGCGCATGGGCGCCGTCGGCGCTGAAGAGGGCCTCGGCTGCATCCTTGAACTGCGGAGGGAAATCGACCACGCGTCCGTGGTCGATGTCGATCAGGTAGGTGTTGTTGGCAGAGGGGCTTAGGAGGAAGTCGAACCATTCGAGCGTCACCCGTAGGCGGTGGTTGTCGACGAAACGCAGCACGCGCGGGAGGCGCTCCTCGTTGTCCGAGGTAGGCAATGCGCCGACATCGACGCGGCCGAGTTCGGTCAGCGAAGCGGTGTCATACCAGCGCACCGTCATGTCGCTCAGGCCCAGCGCGAGCAGGCTGCCGTCCGGGCTCATGCCGGCAGCGAGCGGTTTCGCGTCGGCGACGACCATGCGATCGATCAGCGTCACGCCCTGGGCGCGGATCATGCCGATCTCGCGCCGTTCGATGCCGCTGGGATCGCCGCGGCCGGCCTGTTCCTGCTCTTCGATGTTGGTCAGCAGCGGCTGCAGCGCTTCGAAGCCCTTGCCGTCCTGCATCAGGCGCAGGGCAGTCTCGCGGCGGCCTTTCCAAAGTTCCTCGCTCGCCCGCGTCGCACTAGCCTGCGCATCGAGCGCGTTGGCCTCGGCGCGCGTCGCGTTCGCATTCGCCCGCCGCCACTGCTGCGTGGTTGCCGCAAGTCCCGCCACCAGCGCGATTGCCGCAAGCAGCGCGCTGACGGCGAACTTCGGTTCGCGCCGTGCCCAGCGCCAGACGCGCTGCACCCGATTGAGCGGCCGCGCCCGCACTTCGCGACCCTCGATGAATCTTGTAAGGTCGTCGGCCAGCGCGCGTGCGCTCGCGTAGCGATCCGCAACGCTGGGCGCCATGCACTTGAGAATGATTGCCTCGAGGTCACGCGGCAGATCCGCCACGTAACGCCTCGGGTTGCGCAGCTGGCCCTCGGTAACCAGTTTCAATGTGGCCTGAGCCGATGTTCCGGCGAACGGCGGCTTACCGGTCACCAGTTCGTACAGGATCGCGCCGAGTCCCCATATATCGGTTGCCGTCGTGATCTTCTGCGCGCCGGGCGTCGCCTGCTCCGGCGCCATATAGCTCGGCGTGCCGGACACC
>DASRTK010000333.1:0-14263 GCA_035655975.1 Rudaea sp. | reverse complement strand
CCGCGCAATACGCAGCTCGGATATTTCCAGGTGATCGCCGAGCCGGTCTCGACCTGGGTCCAGGAAATCTTGCTGCGCGCGCCACGGCAATCGCCGCGCTTGGTGACGAAGTTGAAGATGCCGCCGACGCCGTTCTCGTCGCCCGGATACCAGTTCTGCACGGTCGAGTACTTGATGCTGGCATCGTCGAGCGCGACGAGCTCGACGACCGCCGCATGCAGCTGGTTCTCGTCGCGCATCGGCGCGGTGCAGCCTTCGAGGTACGACACGCTGGCGCCCTCCTCGGCGACCAGCAGCGTGCGCTCGAACTGGCCGGTGTCGCGGGCGTTGATGCGAAAGTACGTCGACAACTCCATCGGACAGCGCACGCCCTTCGGCACGAACACGAAGCTGCCGTCGGAAAACACGGCCGAATTCAGCGCGGCGAAATAGTTGTCGCCGGTCGGCACGACCGTGCCGAGGTACTTGCGCACCAGCTCCGGGTGCTCGCTCACCGCTTCGGACATCGAACAGAAGATCACGCCGGCTTCGGCCAGTTCCTTGCGAAACGTCGTGCCGACCGAGACCGAATCGAACACCGCGTCGACCGCAACTCCGGCCAATCGCGCGCGTTCGTGCAATGGCACACCGAGCTTTTCATAAGTCTCGAGCAGTTTCGGATCGACTTCGTCGAGTGACTTCGGCCGGTTCTTCGGGCGCGAAAAGTAGCTGATCGCCTGGAAGTCGATGGGCGCGATCTCGAGCTTGGCCCAGTGCGGCGGCGTCATCGTCAACCAGTGTCGATAAGCAGCGAGGCGCCACTGGGTCATCCACTCTGGCTCGTTCTTGCGCGCCGAAATCGCGCGCACGACATCCTCATCCAGGCCCGGCGGCAGGCTTTCGCTTTCGATGTCGGTGACGAAGCCGGCGCTGTAGCGACGATTCATCGCATCAGCAACGGCGTCGTCGGCAACGATCGATGTATTCGCGGTGGAGAGAACTTCGCCGGTCATCTGCTCTTCAGCCCTTGGCCCTCAGCCCTGCTCTGCATTACGCCGTCGCCAGCTGCACGGGAATCGCCGGATGCCGCTTCGGCGCCGGCTTGACCATGTCGGCGACGGTTACGTCGGCCAGCGCCTGCGCGATCGCCTGGTTGATGCGTTGCCAGTTCACGCGCACGCCACAGTGCGGCTCGTGGTCGCACAGACCTGCGTGCGCGCCGCACTCGGTCATGCCGATCGGACCCTCCATCGCCGTGACGATATCGGCGATCGTGATCTCCTGCGGCGCTCGCGCCAGCCGATAGCCGCCGTTGACGCCGCGCGACGAGGCAACCAGCTGCGCATGCGCGAGCTGCTTGAGCAACTTGCTGACGGTCGGCAATTCGAGGTGCGCGCGCGCTGCGAGGTCCTGCGCGCTCAATACGTCGTCCGCGCTGCCGGCATCGCGGACAGCGGCGAGCACAGTCATGACAACCGTCGCGTAATCGGTGAGCTTGCTGACCCGTAACACCTCAAGAACTCCCGTAGAAAATCTCACTTGAAAGTGCGGCCAAGGATGGCCGCTTTGTGATCCTCGCCATCACGGACGATGGCACCAGTGTCGTCGCGGCCGTGGATGGCCGCTTCGTGATCTTCGCGATCATGGACGATCGCACGAATACAGCACTGAAATGGTACTATTTCAGTGGGGCCGCGTCAAACAGCCGTAAGGCCGCGGAAACGGCACTGCGGCTACACTATCGGCTGGCAACTCCGGGAAATCCTGCATGCAAGGCGATCGCGCCGATGCGCGTCTGGCATTTGCTCAACGAAACCTGAACGGAACAGCGCTGCGGATCGACGTGGCGTCCGCCGATGCCAGCTTCCGCAGCTACTGGCGCGTCACCGATGGCGCCGCGAGCTGGATCGTCATGGATGCGCCGCCAGCGCAGGAAGACGTGCGTCCGTGGCTCGACATCGGCGCGCGTTTGCGAGGCGCGGGGCTGCATGCCCCTGAGGTCCTTGCGGCTGACCTGGAGCACGGTTTCGTGTTGATGGAGGACCTCGGCATCCGCACCTATTTGCCCGAGTTGAGCGAAAACAGCGTCGATGCGCTCTACGGCGACGCCCTCGATGCCCTGCTGCGCATGCAGACGGAGGTATCCGCCGACGAACTGCCGGTCTTCGATGCCACGCGCACGATTCCGGAGATGGAACTGCTGCCCGAATGGTTCCTGCAGCGCCATCTCGGCTGCGAGCCGGGCTGCGACGACTGGGACATCATCGAGGCTGCCTTACGCCTGATCGCTGCTGCCGCCGACGAACAGCCGCGGCGATTCATGCATCGCGACTATCACAGCCGCAACCTGCTGATCGCCGAACGCAGCAATCCGGCGATCATCGATTTCCAGGGCGCCATGCTCGGGCCGATCGCCTACGACCTCGCCTCGCTGCTGCGCGACTGCTACATCGCCTGGCCCGTCGAGCGCGTCGATTCGTGGGTCGAGGGCTATCGCCAGCGCCTGGCCGCCGCAGGACTCGTCGATGTCGATGGCGCGCACTTCCGCCGCTGGTTCGACCTGATCGGATTGCAACGCCACATCAAGGTTCTCGGCATCTTCTGCCGACTGAACTATCGCGACCGCAAGCCCGGCTATCTCGCCGACCTGCCGCGCGTGTTCGACTATGTCCTGAGCGTCGCACGCCTGTATCCGGACCTGACCGCATTTGCTTGCCTGCTCCAGCACGCGGTCGCCGGCCGCGACATCAGCCGGCCGCGCCCTGCCGACTCGGTCGCGATGGCATGATCGAGCGCGCGCTGATCTTTGCCGCCGGCCGCGGCGAGCGCATGCGCCCGCTCAGCGACGCCACGCCCAAACCGCTGCTGAGCGTAGGCGGCAAGCGCCTGATCGAGTGGCACCTCGAGAAACTCGCAACGGCCGGCGTGCGCGATGTCGTAATCAACACGTCGCACCTTGCCGAGCAGTTTCCGGCGGCGCTCGGCGACGGCTCGCGCTGGGACCTGCGCATCCGCTACTCGTACGAGGGGCCGGAGCCGCTCGAAACCGGTGGCGGCATGCAGCGTGCCTTGCCGCTCCTGGGCCGCGAACCCTTCATCGCCCTGAACGGCGATATCTGGTGCGATTTTGATTTTTCCACATTGCGGCAAAATCCCACCGGGCTCGCGCATCTCGTGCTCGTCGACAATCCCCCGCATCACCCGCGCGGGGATTTCTACCTGCGCGACGGCCTGCTCGCGAGCGACTCTTCCAAGGACGGTCCGCTGCCGCCTGCCGGCACCGGACTGAGGCTGACGTTCTCCGGGATCGGCGTCTACCGCCCGGACCTGCTGCACGGGCAGCAAGCGGGGAAGTATTCGATCGTGCCGATCCTGCGCGCGGCGTTTCGCTCCGGCCGCGTCAGCGGCGAACATTTTCAGGGACACTGGTCGGACGTCGGCACGCCGCAGCGGCTGGCCTACGTGAATGAGATTCTCGGCGGCTGACACGCTCGTCACGCTCGCCCGGGTATTGCCCTAGAACAGCTGGCCCGGGTCGCGTTCGCCTTCGAGCAGCTGGCGCAGGAACGGAACCGTGATGCGCCGCTGCGCCGCCAACGATTCGCGGTCGAGACGATCCAGCAGCGTGGTCAGACTGCCGAGGTCGCGCTGCGTGCGCGCGAACAGCCAATCGAGAACGGCATCATCGAGCGTCAGTCCGCGCGCCTGCGCACGCTGGCGCAGCGCCTCGCGGCGTTCGCTGTCGGCAAGCGGCCTCAACGCTGCCTGGGCACACGCCGACAGCCGCGACACGAGATCCGGCAAGCCGATGCCGAGCTGTGCGGGCGGCACGGCCGCGCTGAAAAGCATCGTGGCGTTTTCTCCACGGCAACGGTTATAGAGGTCGAACAGCGCATGCTCGGCGGCGGCGTCGCCGGCGATCGCATCGATGTCATCGAGTGCCAGCACAGCGCTGCCTCCCAGCGCGCGCAGCGCGCCCGCAAGATCGGGGCGCGCGGCAGCGGCTGGATCGCGCGCCCGCCGCAACGGCAGATACTGCGCGCTGCGGCCGTCTTCGTTCGCGGCCGCGCATGCCGCAATCAGCAGGTGCGTCTTGCCGCTGCCGGCGGCGCCGGCGACAAAAACCCACGGCGCGGACGGCGACTGCGCGGCATCGCGCAACAGGCCCAGCGCGACGGCGTTCTCGCCGCGCACGTAGGAATCGAAACGCTGCTGCGCCGGCCAGCGCAGCTCGAGCGGCAACTGCGCGCTCATGCGCCGCCGCGTGCTTCGCCGGTCGCGCCGGGAGCGCGAACGTCGACTCCGGATGCGACAGCGATATCGCCGGCCGGAGCGCCGCCGGACACGACGATCAGCGGATCGTCACCGGAACGGTAAAGCGCGCTGTCGCGATAGCGCTCGTGCGCGTAGCGCAGCACGACCATGACGACCGATGCGATCGGCAGTGCCAGCAGCACGCCGAGGAAGCCGAACAACTCGCCGCCCGCCAGGATCGCGAAGATCACGGCGAGCGGATGCAGCCCGATCTTTTCGCCGACCAGTCGCGGCACCAGCACATAGCCCTCGATCAAGTGGCCGACAACAAAGACGACCAGCACGAGCAGCACGTGCAGCCAGTCGTGATACTCGATAAGTGCGGCGATCACGCCGGCAAGCACGCCGAGGATCGCACCGAGATACGGCACGAAGCTTATCAGGCCTGCGATCAGGCCGATCAGCGGGCCGATGTCGAGCCCCACTGCCCACAACGCGACCGCATACAGCGCGCCGAGCACGAGCATCACCGACAACTGGCCGCGGACAAACGCGCTGAGCGTCTCGTCGGATTCGCGCGCGAGCCGCGACACGATCGGCTCGAGCGACCGCGGCAGCAATTCGCGGATGCGCCCGATCATCACATGCCAGTCGCGCAACAGGTAGAAGAACGCTACCGGCACGATGATCAGGTGCACGGCCCATGAGATCAGGGCGAAGCCCGAGCGCGACACGCGCGCGATCACCGTTGCCGCGACGCCGCCTGCTTCCTTCCAGTGTTCCTGGAGCACGGCGATCAGTTGCTGCATGTCCGGAACGTCGATGTCCAGGTCGAACTGGGCGCGAAACCATGGCACAGCCGTGCTCTGGAACCAGGCAAACCAGTCCGGCAGGTGCCGGACAAACGCGCTGATCTGCCGCTGCAGGTACGGAATCAGCAGCAGCAGGATCAGGATCAGCAGCAGGGTAAGCGCGAGGAACACAATCGCGACACCGGCGTTGCGCCCCAGGCCCATCCGCTGCAGGCGCTCTACCACCGGATCGAACAGGTAGGCGAACATGGCGGCGACCGCGAACGGTGTCAGCACCGGCGCGAGCAGGTAGACCGCGAAACCGACCAGCAGGACCAGCGCCGCCATCTGCCAGCGCGGGGCGATCAGCGGTTCAGTCATGCGCTTTCCCCGCGCCGGCGCGTAACGCCTTCTGACGCCGTGCCTTGAGCGACCACACGACGACATATTGCGCGCCACTGAGCACTGTGCAGACGACGGTCGCCCACATCAGCGCCGTCGTGACTCCGCGCAACTCGAACCACGACGTAAGGTGCAGCAATTGCGCCAGGACGTAAGTGATCTGCACGCAGGTCGTGAATTTCGACAGCTGCGTCGGCTGCGCGTTGAGGCGGCCGATCAGGTAGTGATAAGTGACCGCGCCGGCGACGATCACGACATCGCGGCCGACCACGAGCCAGGTCAGCCAGGCCGGATGAGCGCCGATCATGCCGAGCGACACGAAGCAGGCGATGAGCATCAGCTTGTCGGCAATCGGATCGAGGATGCCGCCGAGCCAGCTCTGCCAGCCGAAGCGCTTGGCCAGGTAGCCGTCGAGCGCGTCGCTCGCGCCAGCGCAGGCGGCAATCAGCAAGGCACCATCGTATTGGGCGTCGCGGATCAGCCAGACCAGCGGCACGACCAGCACCATGCGCAAGCCGCTGAGCAGATTCGGCAGGTGCCGCCAGGGCGACGTGCCGGACGCCAGTGCGCTCGGGTCGGCCGGCGACAGTTTCATGCTTGTCCGCTTCGTGCCGGCCTCACGGTTGCAGATCCAGCAAAGCATCGAGTCCGTCGACCGGCGGCTTGGAGTTGGCCACGCGAATCACGGCGCCGGCGCTGAGGTTGTCGAGCAGGCGCGCCAGCGAAGTGGCGGTCGTCAGCCGCACCTGTACGCCGTCGCCGCGCGCAAGCTCGACCTGCACCTCGCGGACGAATTCGTTGCCCGACAGCGCACCGATCAAGCGCGCATAATCCTGCGCCGAGCGCACCCCGGCAACCCAGACGCGATAGCTGCCGGGAGTTGCATCGACAACCGCGGCCTGGCCATCGGGCGGCGGCGGCGAATCCTTGGGCGATCCGGTGTTGCGCAGCAACCGGTCCACCGCGTCGCGATCGAAGTGCGCGACCAGGGTCAGGCGAACCTGGGTCTGGCCGGCCTCCGTAACGACCTCCTGCTGATACGAGAACTGCTGCACATAGCGCTCGGCGTCGGCGACCGCCTTGGCAATGTCGGACCTGGCCAGCACGCCCTTGTCGCCGGATACGCGGACGATGACTTCCCCGAGCGCGCTTTTGAGCGCTTCGGTTCGGTCGGCATCGCTCTGGGATGCAACCGGGACCTGTCCGGTGTACAGGCCGCCAGCGGCCGCCGGCCAAGGGACCATGATCAGCGCGAGCACGAACAGGCAAATGCCGGCAAAACGGGATTGCACGACGAAAATCCTTCCGATCTGGAACATGCAGTCTGCCTAATCGTTGCGCGAACGTCTATTATGCGGCCTGTTCCGCGCACCCCAACCCGGTTCATGTCTGCCGAAAAAGAAGCCCTCACTTATCGCGCCGCCGGTGTCGACATCGACGCGGGCGAGGCGGTCGTCGAACGCATCAAGCCGCTGGTCGCGCGCACGTTCCGCAAGGAAGTCATGGCCGGACTCGGCGGCTTCGGCGCATTGTTCGAACTCGCCGGCCGTTACAAGGAGCCGGTGCTCGTTTCCGGCACCGACGGCGTCGGCACCAAGCTCAAGCTTGCGCAGCGACTCGGCCGGCACGACACGATCGGCATCGACCTGGTCGGGATGTGCGTCAACGACGTGCTCGTGCAGGGCGCCGAGCCGCTGTTCTTCCTCGACTACTTCGCCACCGGCAAGCTCGACGTCGACACGACCGTGGACGTGATCGGCGGTATCGCCCGCGGCTGCGAACTCGCCGGCTGCGCGCTGATCGGCGGCGAGACCGCGGAAATGCCGGACATGTATCCGCCCGGCGAGTACGATCTGGCCGGCTTCTGTGTCGGCGCCGTCGAAAAGGCCGCGCTGATCGACGGTTCCCGCGTGCGCGCCGGCGACGCGATCATCGGCATCGCCTCGAGCGGACCGCATTCGAACGGCTATTCGCTGGTCCGCAGGATCCTGACGCGCGCCGGCGATCCGTTCGACCTGGATCTCGGCGGAACCACCCTGGCCGACGCCCTGATGGCCCCCACGACGATCTACGTCAAACCAATCCTGCAACTGCTGGCCGAAGATCGCGCCGCCCAGCCCTCGGCCCTCAGTCCCCAGCCCTCGATCCACGGCATGGCCCACATCACCGGCGGCGGCCTGACCGAGAACATCATCCGCGTCGTTCCAGACGAACTCGGCATTGCGCTGGACAGTTCGGCATGGAAGCGGCCCGCCGTGTTCGACTGGCTCCAGCGCGAAGGCCGCGTCGCTCAGGCGGAAATGTGGAGAACATTCAATTGTGGAATAGGCTACACGTTGATCGTCGCGCCGGACCAGGCCGCGAGGACGTTGCAGCGACTGGCCGCACTGAAACTGCAGGCATGGACCATCGGCGAAATCACCGCCGGCACCGGCGGCGAGCGCGTGCACATCGCCTGACGCCGCGATGAAGCGCCTGAAGCGTCTGCGCGTGGCGGTCCTGGCCTCCGGCCGTGGTGGAACGTTTGCCGCGCTGCTGGCCGCGCAACGGGACGGGCGCCTGCCGATCGAAATCGTCGCGCTGCTCTCCGACAAGCGCATGGCCCGGGCGCTGACCATCGCCGAGTCCGCAGGCATAGCCACGGTAGCGCTGCGGCCGCGCGACTATCCCGACCGCGCCAGCTTCGACCGCGCGCTGCTTGCGCGCGCCGCGGACTTTGCTCCAGATGTCGTCGTGCTCGCCGGGTACATGCGCGTGATCGACTCGTCGGTCGTCGGCGAGTGGCGCGGGCGCATGATCAACCTGCACCCCTCGCTGTTGCCGAAGTATCCGGGCCTGCACACGCACGAGCGCGTGCTGGCGGCCGGCGACAACCTGCACGGAGCCAGCGTGCACTACGTGACCGCCGAGCTCGATGGCGGCCCATTGATCGCGCAAGTCCGCATGCCCGTCGTTGCAGGCGACACGGCTGAAACACTCGCTGTCCGACTGCGGCCACTGGAGCGCCACCTGCTGGTCCGCGTCGTGGACTTGATCGCTCACGGCCGGCTCGCGCTGGGACCGACGACGGTCGAATTCGACGGCCACGCCCTCGCCGCACCCCTTCAGATCTAGGCCGGCGGCGGATTGCCCGCGATGTGAACCGGGTACGGTATCCGGCCAAGCCCGCCCTGCTATTCTTGCAAGGATCCGTCCCGGGACCGCGCGAAGCGCCGTCCGCGGGCACGCTGCAGACCCGGAGCCATCGGGAAAAAAGGGGGAATATGTTGCGCTCGGTGTGGCTGGCCCTGGTCTTGTCGACTGCTGCCGCGGCGGCCACGGTCGATCTGCCGAAGCTGCGCCACTTGTCCGAGGCCCAGCCGGCGCAGGCCCTGGCAGACGGCCGGCAACTGCTCGACGGCGGCAAGCTCAGCGACGACCCGGCCGATGCGCGCGAAGTGCTGCGCTGGATGGGCCGCGCGGCATTGATACTGGCCGACGAAACGGCGATCGCCGAGGTCGTGTTGCGCCTGGATGGCCTGGCTCAGACGCATGCGGACAGCGTCGCCAAAGCGTACGCCGGATTCCTGCGCGCGCAGCATCTGGCAATGCAGGGCCATGCGCGCGAAGGCTTGGCCGAAGCCCTCGGCAGCGCCGACCTGCTGCAGGAGCAGAAAGACCCGAATCTGCTCGCGCTGTCCGATTACAACCTGTGCAACGCCTATTACGAAGCCGAGGAATTCTCGCGCGCGCTGCCTTTCTGCCAGCGCGCCGGTGACCGCTCACACCAGGTGGGCGACGGCTACGAGGAGGCGCGCGCGAACAATCTCGAAGCGATCGTGCGCTTGAACCAGAACGACAATGCGGCGGCGATCGCGTTGCTGGAGCACGCGCGCGATCGCATGCACGCGCTGGGCGAGGAGTCGATGGTCGTTACGTTCAACGACAATCTCGCCCGCCTTTACATCGAGCAGGGCCGGGCTGCCGAGGCGCTCGAACTGGCGCGCAAGGCTTACGAAGGCGACCGCGCGGCGGGCAAGCTGAGCTACACGGCGCTCGGCCGGGCCAATATTGCGCGCGCGCTCAGCGCTCTCAAGCGTCACGACGAAGCGCAGACGGAAATTGCCGCAAGCGTAGACGAAGCGCGCGCGAACAAGCAGGCCTCGCTGTTGTCGGATCTGCTCGATACGCAGAGCATGATCGCCGAGGCCGCCGGCGACCTCAAGCTCGCGTTGAAGTCGCTGCGGGAATCGCACGACATCGACCAGAAGAACGCACCGAAGCAGGCCAGCGGCAACACGTCGATTTCCGACCTCGAGGCGCGCTTCGCCACGCGCGAGAAGGAGTTGCAGATTCGCGAACTCGAACACGCCAATCAGGCCAAGCAGTTGCAACTCGCGGCCGCCAATGCCCAGGCGGCCGAGCACGAACAGCAGATGTCGCGGCAGAAGCTCGTGCTCGCGGGCGCGGGCGCCGGACTGGCCGCACTCGCGATCATCGTTGCATTGCTCTTCAAGCTGCTGCGCGTTCAGAAGAAGTATGGGGCCGAATTGAGCGTGCAGGCGCTGCGCGATCCGCTTACCGGCGTCGACAATCGCCGCGCCCTGTTCACGAACATGCGTGAGCTGCTTGCGCGCGCCACCCCACAAAACGAGCATGCGCTCCTGCTGATCGACCTGGATCATTTCAAGCGCATCAACGACAGCCACGGTCATCCTGCCGGCGATGCCGTGCTGGTCGCGGTGGCGATGCAACTCAAGCAGCAACTCCAGGGCCGCTGCAGTCTGGCACGCCTTGGCGGCGAGGAATTTGCCGTCCTTTGTCCGGCCAGCGGTCGCGACGCCGCGCTCGCACTGGCCGAAGAACTGCGCCTGGCCGTCGCCGGCACCTCGGTGCGCGACCTTCCGGTTCCGACCCAGGTCACAGCGAGTATCGGTGTCGCCATGTTCGAGGGCAGGGGCAGCCTGGATGACTGGATGCGCGCCGTCGACCGCGCGCTCTATGCAGCGAAAGCGCGCGGCCGCAACTGCGTGGTCGAAGCCGCCAGCGTGCGCGTAAACGTCGCCTGACGAACTCCTTGCGGGCCAACCGCGTCCGCGGCGTAACATGATGGTCGTTCTTTTCTCGCACCCTAGCCGGGGCTGGTTAGGATGCCGGCGCGGGTTTTGCGTGTCGTTCAGCTTTCTGCTGGCAGACTGCCAGCCTTTCCTGACCGGAGATTTCCCGATGCGGATGCGCTGGGTCGCATTTTTCCTCAACACCCTGCTGCTCGGAACTGCCGTTGCGGCACCGCCAACCGACGCCGTGCCGGTAGCGCCGTTCCACGCGGACTACGAAGTCTTGCGCAACGGCAAGGAGCTCGGCGTTGCAACGCTCACTCTGCGTGCCGCGGACCATGGCACCTGGGAATTCAGCAGCCAGACCAAGGGCACCAAGGGCATGGCCAGCCTGCTTGGTGTCGACGTCATGGAAAAATCCACATTTCGCTGGAACGAAGGCCAGCCCGAGGGTTTGCACTACCTGTATTCGCAGGAAGCGGCGATAAAATCGCGCCAGCGCAGCACGGAATTCGACTGGCAGACGCACGAGGCGCAAAGCCGCGAAGGCGACAAGGTCTGGACCGCGCCGCTTCAGGTCAGCGCGATGGATCGCAACCTCGTCATGATCGCGATGATGGCGCAACTGAAGGCCGGCGCGCACGATCTGGCGTTCAAGGTCGTGGACAAGGACAAGGTGTCGGAACAGCGCTACGCGCAGGGAGCGCATGAAACGCTTTCGCTGCCCGCCGGCAAGGTAGAAGCCGTGCGCGTCGAGCGCCAGCGCGCCGACAATTCGCGCACGACGACCGTGTGGTTCGCGCCGCAGCGCGGCTGGCTGCCGGTCCAGATCGAACAGGTCGAGAAGAACGGCGAAACGATCACGTCGCGGCTGGCTGCGGCACCGCACGGCTAGCCCGGGAACAACGTATCGAAGCCATTGCGGAAAATCACGTCTTCGGGATATTGCCGCTCGACCGCGCCGATGTCCCTTCTTCCATTCGCGCTGCGAGGCAGTCCCCGCTGATCGCTGCCGGTAAGAAGCGGGCCTCCGGCATCCAGCAGCGGACTCGAAAGCGCCGGCATCATCGTCAGCGTGGGACCACCATTGACCGTGAGTGGGCCGAGCTTTGGGTCCTGCCCGTTCTTGTTGTGAGTGCCGAAGACAAACGCCGTGCCGACGTTGCGAACCAGACTGTAGGTCTCGCCGAAGAACCCGTCGATATCCTGATTTCCGGCGTGGCTGAAATTGTTCGCAACGACGCTGTTATAAAGATTGGTGCTGCCCGCACCGAGAATTCCGTTGCTGCCGTAGTTGAAAGTGAAATTGTTCGTGATCGTGTCGCCGTTGAAGTCGGTCTGACCGGAAGAACCGAAGATGCCGACGCCGCCGCCGTTGTTGTATGCGTAGTTCGCGTAGATTGTCGAGTCTTTTATTTCGGTCACGTTCTTCGCGTACTCGATGGCAATACCGCCGCCACCAGCAGTCGGGTCGTAGACCGAGTTGGCACCGATGAGCGAGTGATCGACCGAGAAACCGTACGTTCGGCGCACATCGATACCACCACCGAACCTGTTCGCCGTGTTGCCGCTTATGCTGCTTTGCTGGAGCGTAAATACGGTTGCCGGATAGGGGAATATGAGATCCTGGACGAAGACTCCTCCACCGTAGTCCGCGGAATTCCCGGAAATCGTATCCCCGGTCAGGACGGCCGAGACGTTCAACAGCGCGACACCGCCGCCGTTGGTGCCCGCCGTGTTGCCGGAGATCCCGCTGCCGCTGATGGTCACGCTCGTCAGGCCGCTGCTGTCGTGAACGACATTCAGGCCGCCGCCAGAGATCACCGTCGCATGGTTGCCGGTGATCTGCGAGGTATCGACACTCACCGTGCCGATATCGCTCAGATACGCGCCAGCGGACCCGATCGACGTGTTCGAGCTGATCGTGCTGGCGCTGATCTGCAGGCTGGCTCCGCCGACCACCGCAATGCCGCCCCCGACTGTGTCGGCAGAGTTCTTCGTGACCGTGGCGCGCGTCAGCTTGCTCGCCGACGCGACGGCGTTGCCGCTGTGCGCGAAGATCGCGCCGCCGTCTTGCGCCGTGTTGTAGTCGAGCACCGAGTCCTGGACCGTCAGCGAAACGTTCGACGCATAGATCGCGCCACCGATATTGCTGGCGGGTTTGCCATGGCTCATCGTCAAGCCGGACAGCATGACCGCTATCGGCGTGGCGGACACCGTCGAGATGTTGAAGATGCGCGATGCATCGTTGCCGCTGACCGTCAACTCGTTCGCGCCGGGACCGATGATGTACATCGGCTCGTTGATGGCAATCTCGCCCTGCGACAGCGTGATCGTGCTGCCATTGAGGCTCGGATCGAACTGGACGATGTTGTTGGCCGAGCCATTGGCCTGGAACACGGCCTGCCGCAACGTCGTCTTCGTCGGCGTAGGCACGTCGGCGGTTGTGTCGACGACGTAGGTCGTCGCGAATGCCGGCAGCACGTTGGCGACGAGCGACGCCGCCGTCGCGCCCAGGAATGCAATCCGGCGCCACCGGCCAGAATCTGAAGTCAGTCCGCAATCGATCGCTGCTGGCAGACGGGAGCGCCGAGGGGTTCGGAACGCGCACATGGCTCTAGCCTCCTTTCGGCTGGAGCCCCCCAAGTCGGACAGAAAGTCCGCCGCGGCCGTGGCGCAGAACTATACGCCGCGCTTGACGCAACGCGCAGGACCGACGAGCAAGGCGTTCAGCCTGCAGACGGCAATGTTCAAACTGGCTGACATTTGCCTGACGACGTTAGCCCGTCGGCCAAGCATGCCCTCGTCATCCGCCACCCGTACGGTGAGCGTTGCCGAGTTAGGCCGCAGCGCTCAGGACGGCAGCCGGCGAATCTTCGCGCCGAGCGTGCCGAGCTTTTCCTCGATGCATTCATAACCGCGGTCGATGTGGTAGATGCGGTCGACGGTCGTGTCGCCCTTGGCGACAAGGCCGGCGAGCACCAGACAGGCCGATGCGCGCAGGTCGGTCGCCATGAGCGGTGCGCCGGACATCTGGTCGACGCCCTTGATCACGGCGGTGTTGCCTTCCAGATGGATGTCGGCGCCGAGGCGCTCGAGTTCGTGCACGTGCATGAAGCGGTTTTCGAAAACGTTCTCGGTGATCGTGCCGGTGCCTTCGGCCACGGCGTTCAGGGCCGTGAACTGGGCCTGCATGTCGGTCGGGAACGCCGGGTACGGCGCGGTCGTGATGTCGACCGCCTTCGGCCGCCGGCCGTGCATGTTGATCTCGATCGAGTCGTCGGTCGTGTTGATCTCGGCGCCGGCTTCCTCGAGCTTCGCCAGGACCGCGTCGAGCGTTTTCGGCCGCGCGCGCTTGGCCAGCACGTGGCCGCCGGTGATCGCACCGGCAACCAGGAACGTGCCGGTTTCGATGCGGTCGGGCAACACATCGTAGTCGGTGCCGTGCAGGCGCTCGACGCCTTCGATGACGATCGTGCTCGTACCGGCGCCACCGATCTTGCCGCCCATCGCATTGATGCAGTTGGCCAGGTCGACAACCTCGGGTTCCTGCGCGGCGTTTTCGATCACGGTCGTGCCCTTCGCCAGCGCCGCCGCCATCATGATGTTCTCGGTGCCGGTAACCGTCACGAGATCCATGACGATATGCGCACCCTTCAGTCGCTTCGCGCGCGCCTTGATGTAGCCGTTTTCGACCGACACATCGGCGCCGAGCGCCTGCAATCCCTTGATGTGCAGATTGACCGGGCGCGACCCGATCGCGCAACCGCCGGGCAGCGAGACGTCGGCTTCGCCGAAACG
>DASRTK010000332.1:0-3365 GCA_035655975.1 Rudaea sp. | reverse complement strand
CGCCGGAATGACGAGCGAGAAAGAGCAAGATGGATTCCCGCTTGCGCGGAGCAATTGCTCACGTGCTGGTCTACTGCGGCCCGGCCGGCTTCAGCCCGGACTTCCGGCACTCGCCCGCGTCGGGGCCGCGTTCGCTATCATCTGGAGCCTGATCGTGCTGAGGGTGATCCCCCTGCAGCAACGCTCTACTTGGAGAGACGCAATGACCGATCGCAGGAAATTTCTGCTCACTGCCGCCACCGGCATTGCTGCGCTGCCGTTGATGCGCCGCGGGTTTGCCGAAGCGCCCAAAGGCGGCGGGCTGAAGCTACTGATTCTTGGCGGCACCAATTTCCTTGGTCCGCAGATCGTCGAGGCGGCCACGCGCCGCGGCCACACGATGACGCTGTTCAACCGCGGCAAGACGCATCCGGGCCTGTTCCCCGATCTGGAAAAACTCCACGGCGACCGCAAGACCGACATGACCGCGCTCGAAGGGCGCAAGTGGGACGCCGTCATCGACACCTCGGCGTACATTCCTGCGGACGTGACCCGCTCGGCGACGCTGCTCGCGCCGAACGTGCATCAATACCTGCTGATCTCCACGGTTTCCGTGTACGCCAAACTCGACAAGCCGGGACTCGACGAGACCGCGCCGCTGGCGACGACAACCGAACCCGATGCGGAAAAAGTCACGAACGAAAACTACGGCGCGCTGAAGGCATTGTGCGAGAAGGCTGCGGCAAAAGCCGCGGCCGGCAAAGTGACCGTGATCCGGCCCGGCCTGATCGTCGGGCCCGGCGATGCGACCGACCGCTTCACCTACTGGCCGGTACGCGTCGCACGTGGCGGCGAGGTACTCGCGCCCGGATCGCCGAAGGATTTCACCCAGTTCATCGACGTGCGCGATCTGGCCGATTTCATCGTGCTGTGCCTGGAAAAGAAGATTCTCGGCACATTCAACGCGGACGCGCAGGCCGGCTCGATCACGATGGGCAGGTTCCTCGACACGTGCAAGCGCGTCTCGAACAGCGACGCTACGTTCGTCTGGGCCGATCCAAAGTTCCTCGAGGAGCAGAAGATCGGACCGTGGGGCGACATGCCGGCGTGGATTCCGGCGAGCGGCGACGACGCCGGTTTCGGCCAGGTCAGCGCGGCAAAGGCAAAGGCCGCGGGCCTGCGCTATCGTCCACTCGACGACACGGTCAAGGATACGCTGGCCTGGCTTCGCACCGAGCCGGCCGAACATCAGACCAAGTTGAAATCGGGCCTGAGCGCCGAGCGCGAAGCCGAAGCGCTCAAGGCCTGGCACGCGCGCAAGGCCTGACACGAAGCGGTCGCACACGCTCGACCGGCGCTCGAATCGCTCGACCGGCTGAAGTATGCTCGGCCATCGAGAGGAACCCATGATCAATCGCCGAGAATTCCTGCGCAATGCAATTGCCGTTGCCTTGGCTTCGCGCTTCGCCGCAGCCGGCGCGGTCGAGAAAGCCGCGCCAGCAAAAATATTGGCCCTGTTGATCATCGGCGACGGCTTCGTTGCAGCACAGGTGGCCGAGGTGGCGAAGCGGCACGGTCACAGCGTGACCCAGGTCAACCGCACGATGGTCCTCCGGAAAGGGCAGGTGCTCAGGAGCGATGGCGGCGCCGAACTGATCGTGGGCGAGGGTCAACGTTGGGATGCCGTAATCGACACGAGCGCGCGTGTTCCGGTCGAGGTCACGACATTGCCGCAGGAAGTCGTAGCGGCCGTCGGCTATTACCTGCAACTTTCGAATACGTCGGTCTACGCGAAACTCGACAAGCCGGGGATCGACGAGAGCGCGCCGGTGTTGAAAACGAACGAGCCTGACGCGAAGAGCGCGACGGACGCGACTGCCAGCGCGCTCCGTGCGCTGTGCGAGACAGCAGCCGAAAAGACGATGCCCGGCCGCGTCTGCGTCGTCCGTGCCGGGTTGGTCGCTGGACCGGGCGATCCGAGCGGCCGCTTCACCTATTGGCCGGTGCGCGTCGCGCGCGGTGGGTATGTTCTCGCGCCGGGCAAGGCGACGGATTTTGTCCAGTTCATCGATGTGCGCGATCTGGCCGACTTCATCGTGCTGTGCGCCGAGCGCAGGACGCTCGGAGTATTCAATGCAGACGGCAAGGCCGGCGCCCTGACGATCGGTGCGCTGCTCGAGACATGCAAGAAGGTTTCGAAGAGCGATGCCCGGTTCGTCTGGGCCGATGCAACATTTCTCGCCCAGCGCGGGATCTCCTTCTATCACGACATGCCGGTGTGGGCTCCGCCAGGTGGCGACTATATCGGCCTCGGCCAGATCAGTTCAGCCAAGGCGCAGGCCGCGGGACTGCACTACCGGCCGCTCGCCGAGACGGTCAAGGACACGCTGGCCTGGTACAACGCGGATCCGGCCGCCGAAAAGACGCTGCTCAGGGCCGGCCTCACGCCGAAGCGCGAAGCCCAAGCGCTCAAGGCCTTGAGCATGAAGGACGTTGCTCCGCCCGCCCATCAAACGGAGCCTTGTTCCCGGAATCCTGACGGGGGACGCAAACTGCATCAATTCGATTGCGCGGAATAGGCCTCGCGGGCCACATCGCCCAGGTCGATCAACACCGGGAATTTGCTGTCTGCATTTGCTGCACCGAGCGCCGGCACGATTGCCGCGCGCTCAGCGCGCTGCGCTCAGGCGACCGAACGCAGGGACGGCTTGGCTTTCACGATCGCGGCCTGGAGTTCGCGCGGATCGAAATCATCGACGCTGATGAATTCGAACGTTGCTGCGCGCACGCGCTCGAGCAGCTTGCGCTCCTCGGCCGTGATCGCGCCCTGCGCTTCGGCCGCCGCGAGTTGCGCGCCGTAGTCGTGCGCCTTGATCGCTTCGCTCTTCAGCGCCTTCTGCAGCTTGCGCTCGACCGGCTCGGCGGCGATCACGTCCGGCAGCAGCGCGTTCATGCGGCCGATCGGATTGTTGGCGCTGGGCGTCAGGTAGGACCATAGGGCCAGGCGATCGCGCGCCTCGCCCGGCGTGCACAGGATCGCGGCGACGCGATGACCGAGACGATCGGATGGCGGCACTTCGCGCCGGCCGATCGGGAACACCAGCGCGCGCAGCAGCCAGGCGACCGGACGGATCGGGAAATTGCGCAGCACGCCGTCGAGCGCATTCTGCATGCGCCAGGCGCAATCGTGAAATGCCCACGCGAGCAGCGGCTGGTCGGCCAGCGGCCGTCCCTGGTCCTCGTAACGCTTGAGCATCGCGCTGCCGATGTACAGGTTCGACAGCACGTCGCCGAGGCGCGCCGACAACTTCTCCTTGAACTTGAGCTTGCCGCCGAGCGTCAGCATCGACGTGTCGGCGACCAGCGCCAGCGCCGCGGCGTAGCGG
>DASRTK010000331.1:0-9576 GCA_035655975.1 Rudaea sp. | reverse complement strand
AATGCCTCGCGCGAAGCGCGACTCCTACTGTTCCTCTCTCCCCCGCTGGCCAGCGGGAGAGAGAGCTTAGAGAGAGGGGGCAGCGCCGCGTACCGCAGCAACGCTTCGCTGTCGCAAGCGCCTCCCCCTCACCCAACCCTCTCCCCCGCACCAGTGCGGGGGAGAGGGCTAAAGAAAGCGCGACTCCTACTGTTCCTCTCTCCCCCGCCGCGGGGGAGAGAGCTACGAGAGAGGGGGCAGCGCTGCGTACTGCTACAACGCCCCGTTTTCGCAAGCGGCTCCCCCTCACCCAACCCTCTCCCCGCGCCAGCGCTGGGGAGAGGGCCAAAGAAAGCATGACTCCTACTATCCCTCTCGCTCGCCAGCGGAAGAGGGCCAAAGAAAAGCCCGCGTCGAGTACTCATCTGGCAAGCTCGAACGCGGGCATCTTTCTCTACATGGCAGTCTAGGCGATTACTTCTTGTCTTTCACCTCGGTGAACTCGGCGTCGACTACGTCATCTTTCGGCGCCGAACCAGCACCGGCTTGCGGACCTTCCGGACCCGGGCCACCGCTACCGGCCGCCGCCGCCGCGCCCAGCGACTGCGCCGCCGCTTCGAGCGCCGCGATCTTCGCTTCGATCGCTTCCTTGTCCTCGCCCTTCATGATCTTTTCGAGGTCCGAAAGCGCAGCTTCGATCGCGCCGATCTCGCCCGGCACCTTGCCGCCGTGCTCCTTGATCGCCGCGCGCGTGGCGTGCACCAGCTGGTCGGCCTTGTTGCGCGCGCCAACGAGTTCGTGGAATTTCTTGTCGTCTTCCTTGTTGGCTTCGGCGTCGCGCACCATGCGCTGGATCTCTTCCTCGTTCAATCCCGAGCCGGCCTTGATCTCGATGCGCTGCTCCTTGCCGGTCTTCTTGTCCTTGGCGTGGACGTGCAGGATGCCGTTCGCGTCGATGTCGAACGTGACTTCGACCTGCGGCATGCCGCGCGGCGCCGCGTCGATGCCGGCCAGGTCGAACTTGGCCAGCGACTTGTTTGCGCTCGCGCGCTCGCGCTCGCCCTGCAGCACGTGCACGGTGACTGCGGTCTGGTTGTCCTCGGCGGTCGAGAACACCTGCGTGTTCTTGGTCGGGATCGTCGTGTTCTTGTCGATCAGCTTGGTCATCACGCCGCCGAGCGTTTCGATACCCAGAGACAGCGGAGTCACGTCGAGCAGCAGCACGTCCTTGACCGTTCCGCCGAGCACGCCGCCCTGGATGGCCGCGCCGACAGCGACGGCTTCGTCCGGGTTGACGTCCTTGCGCGGTTCCTTGCCGAAGAATTCCTTGACCGCTTCCTGCACCTTGGGCATGCGCGTCTGGCCGCCGACCAGGATCACTTCCTGGATGTCGGAGATCTTCAGGCCGGCATCGTTCAGCGCCGTGCGGCACGGGCCAATCGTCGCCTTGATCAGTTCGTCGACCAGGGCTTCGAGCTTGGCGCGCGTCAGCTTGATGTTCAGGTGCTTCGGACCGGAAGCATCGGCCGTGATGTACGGCAGGTTCACCTCGGTCTGATGAGCGGTCGACAATTCGATCTTGGCGCGCTCGGCACCGTCCTTCAGGCGCTGCAGCGCGAGCGAATCGTTCTTCAGGTCGACGCCGGTGTCCTTCTTGAATTCGTCGACGAGATAGTCGATCAGGCGCTTGTCGAAGTCCTCGCCGCCGAGGAACGTGTCGCCGTTCGTCGCCAGCACTTCGAACTGCTTCTCGCCATCGACTTCAGCGATCTCGATGATCGACACGTCGAACGTGCCGCCGCCAAGGTCGTACACGGCGATCTTGCGGTCTCCGCCCTTCTTGTCGATGCCATAGGCGAGCGCGGCCGCGGTCGGCTCGTTGATGATGCGCTTGACCTCGAGGCCCGCGATGCGGCCGGCGTCCTTGGTCGCCTGACGCTGCGAGTCGTTGAAGTAAGCCGGCACCGTAATGACCGCTTCGGTCACCGGTTCGCCGAGATAGTCCTCGGCCGTCTTCTTCATCTTCATGAGGATCTTGGCCGAGATTTCCTGCGACGACAACTTCTTGCCGTCCGCGGTCTCGAGCCACGCATCGCCGTTGTCGTGCGCAATGATCTTGTACGGCACGAGGCCGAGGTCCTTCTTGACTTCAGCATCGGTGAACTTGCGTCCGATCAGGCGCTTCACCGCATAGAACGTGTTCTTCGGATTCGTCACTGCCTGGCGCTTGGCCGTGGCGCCGACCAGGACTTCGTTGTCCTTGAACGCGACGATCGACGGCGTGGTCCGATCACCCTCGGAATTCTCGATCACGCGGGTCGTGTTGCCCTCCATGATCGCGACGCACGAGTTGGTCGTGCCGAGGTCGATACCGATAATCTTGCCCATGTTTCAGTCTCCGGAAATTCGCTAAATTTTGTTGCGGCTCGATTCGCCGCGCATGGCTGCAATACTGGGGTCGGCGCGAGTCAATTCAAGCGTCAGGCGCCTTCGCAATGGCCACCAGCGCGGGGCGCAAAAGGCGGTCGTTCAGCGCGTATCCCTTCTGCATGACCGCGACGACCGTGTTCGGCGCCCTGCCCGGCGCAGCGACCATGGTCATCGCCTGGTGCCGCTCGGGATCGAACGGCTGGCCGAGCGGATCGATCGGCTTCAGCCCATTGACCTCGGCCACCTTGAGCAGCGCCTTCAGCGTGAGGTCCATGCCCTCGCGCAGCGCCGCAACATCGGCATTGTCGACTGCCAGTCCACGTTCGAGACTGTCGCAGACCGGCAGCAAGTCGCCGAGCAGGCGTTCATTGGCAAACTTGCGGGCCTGTTCCAGATCGCGCTGAAGCCGCTTGCGCTGGTTCTCGATTTCAGCGCGTTCGCGCAGCAGCACATCGCGCATCTCGCCGAGCTTGTTTTCGTATTCGGTCAGTTTCTGGCTGAGCTGGTCGACGTCGGTATCGACGGCGTCGGCGTTCGCAGCGACGTCGTTCGGCGAACCAGGCTGATTCGGATTGGTGGTTTCCGTCATTCCAAAAAGCTCCGCAAAATAAAAATCGGCCCGCGGCAAAAGCTGCGTTCCGCAGGGGTGCACTCACGCTGGCTCTCCCCGCGCACTCAGACCGCATCGGAGGCGGCTTACCGCAAGAGCGCCCCTCACCCTAGCCTCTCCCCGCATGCAGGCATGCGCGGAGAGGGGGACAAGGTCTCCACTCCGGCGACTTTGTCGCCGGCGCGGAGCGCGGAAACTATGGGGCCTGCCGCGACTGATTCAAGGCGCTGGACAGGATCTGCGCGGTTGCCTGCACGACCGGTATCACACGCTGGTAGGCCATCCGGGTCGGTCCGATCACGCCCAGGACACCCAGGACCCTTCCCTCGACGCCATATGGCGCCGTGACCAGACTGCAACCGTCCAGAGCCGTAAAGCCCGATTCCTCGCCGATGAACAGCCGCACGCCTTCCGCATGCGAGCAGTTTTCCAACAGCAGCAACAGGTCGCGCTTGCGCTGGAATGCCTCGAACAACTCCTTCAAGCGATCCATGTCGCCCAGGCCTTGCGAGCCCATCAAGTTGACCTGCCCGGCGACGAGCATGTCGGCGCCAGGACGATCCGTGAACGCATCCTGGGTCACGTCGACGGCGGCGACCATCAGCTGATGCAGCCGGTGGCTGGTCTCGCGCATTTCGAGCAGCATGCGCTCGCGGATTTCGGCCATGCGCAAGCCGGCGTAGTTCGCGTTCAGGAAATTGGCGACCTGTTCGAGCTCGCTGGCCGTGTAGGCGCGTTGCGTCGTCACGACGCGGTTCTGCACCTCGTTGTCCGTGAAAACCAGGATGACGAGCACGCGATTGCCGCCGAGGGCTACGAAATCGATGTGCCGGAACGGAAACTCCTCGCGCTTCGGAACGGTAACGACCCCGACGAAACGCGTGACATCCGACAGCAACGACGACGCACCGTTGAGCAGATCCTGGGTCGGCGCCTGACTCGGCAGGCCGAGGCGCATCTGCTCGAGTTGCTCGGGCGCCAGGGGTGTGAGTTCCACCAGGCTGTCGACGAAGACGCGGTAGCCCTGGGCGGTCGGAATGCGGCCGGCCGATGTGTGCGGTGCCGAAAGCAGGCCGATTTCCTCGAGGTCCGACATGATGTTGCGGATCGTCGCCGGACTGACGTCGAGGCCGGAATTCCTCGCCAGCGTGCGCGAGCCGACCGGCTGACCGTCGGCAATGTATTGCGCGATCAGCGTGCGCAGAAGCTGGCGTGCGCGGGCATCGAGCTTGGGGCCGAACGGTGGGGACATGATGCAGCGCGGTCGAAGACGGGGGTGAAGCTAGCAATGCTACGCTCACGAATCAATATGGTCTGTGTTCCACGTCGTTCAAGGCGATCCCCGGTGCGCGAGTGAGCGGCGCCAGTTTCCCATTCATCGAGTCTTGGCGTTGCCTCCGACGCGTGCTAGCGTCGCGCCGCCACCTTCCTCCCGATCCCGCTCCGCGCATGCTGCAGTCGATGTACGTCAAGGATTTCGCCATCGTCGGTGAGACCGACATCGGTTTCTCCGGTGGGCTGACGGTCGTAACCGGCGAAACCGGCGCCGGCAAGTCGCTGCTCGTCGACGCCCTCCTGCTACTCGCTGGCCAGCGCGCCGAGTCCGGAGTCGTACGGCATGGCTGCGAGCGCGCCGAGCTGATAGCGGAATTTTCGTTGATCGACGCGCCCACCGCGCGCGCATGGCTGGCCGGACAGGAATTCGATGATGGCGATGCCTGCCAGCTGCGCCGCGTGATCCGCAGCGAAGGCACCTCAAGGGCCTGGATCAATGGTCATCCGGCGACGCTGGGCCAACTGCAGACCCTGACCGGGCACCTGCTGGAGATCCACGGACAGCACGAGCATCAGGCGCTGCTCGACCGCGCCAGCCAGCTCGCCCTGCTCGACGCGTATGGCGATCACGGCGCGGCGCTGCAGCAGGTCGCTGCGCTGGCAGCGCAGTGGCGCGCGCTCGATCTGCGCAGGCGCGCCCTGATGCAGGGTGGAGAACACGATCACGCCGAGCGCATTGCCCTCCTGGACCACCAGGTCAGCGAACTCGACCGATTCGCGCTCGAACCCTCGGAGCTCGACGCGCTGAACGAAACGCACAGGCGCCTGAGCAACGCCGGCCAGCTGGTCCAGGGCACCACGGCGCTGGCCGAACTGCTCGACGGCGACGGCGAATTCAACCTGATGCGCCTGGCTACGCGCGCGCGCAGCGAAACGGCGCGCCTGGCCGAAGTCGACCCGAACCTCGTTGGCGTGCGCGAGTTGCTCGATGCCGCGGAAATACAGGTCGGCGAAGCAAACGAGGCCCTGGCGCGTTATCGCGACGCGCTGGACCTGGACCCGGAACGCCTCGCCGATGCCGAGACCCAGATCGCCAAACTGCACGAACTCGGCCGCAAGCACCGTTTGCCGGTTGCCCAGCTCAAGGCGCACGCGCAGGCGCTGCGCGACGAACTGGAAGGATTGCAGAACGCCGGCGTCGCCCTGCAGAAGCTCGAGCGCGAAAGCAGCGCCATCGAACGCGAGTATTCGTCCGCTGCGGCGAAACTGTCTTCGCTGCGCACGCAGACCGCGCAGCGGCTCGGCAGCGATGTCAGTGCCCTGATGGGCGAACTCGGAATGCGCGGCGGAAGTTTTGAAGCGCAGCTCGAAGCCGCGGGCGGAGCCGAACAGGAACGTTTCGCTGCCGACGCGCAGGGTCGCGAGCGCGTCGAATTTCTCGTCAGCGCGAATCCCGGCCAACCGCTGCGCGCGCTGCGCAAAGCGGCTTCGGGAGGCGAACTTTCGCGCATCAGCCTGGCGATCGAAGTCGCCGCGCTCGGGCTCGATGAAATCGGCACGATGGTGTTCGACGAAGTCGACGCCGGCATCGGCGGCGCGATCGCCGAAGTCGTCGGTCAGAAACTGCGCCGCCTCGGCGGGCAACGCCAAGTCCTGTGCGTTACGCATCTGCCCCAGGTTGCGGCCCAGGGCCACCATCATTTGCGAGTGGCGAAGTCCAGCGACGGCAAGAGCACGCAGACACGTATCGACGTGCTCGACGACAAATCGCGCCGTGAGGAAATCGCCAGGATGCTCGGCGGCATCGAAATCACGCGCGAAACATTGGCGCACGCCAAGCAGATGCTGGAGAGAGGGCTGAGGGCTGAATAAAAGGAACGAGGGACGAGGGACGAGTGGCGAGGGACGAGGGAAGAACATCAAGCTTCAGCCCTGCGCGCTCAGCCCTCGTCTCAACCATCCAATTAATACGAGCAACGCCGCGAACAGCCCGAAAACGATCCTCATGTCGCGTTGCGCGGGCTCGTGGCGTGCGGTAGACGCGTCTGCAATCGTCGCCGCAACGCGCGCGGGAGAATCAGCCTTCACGTAACCAAGTCCGGCTGAAGCGCCGATCAGCCGCAAATAATCCTCGTTCAATGCCGACTTGTGTTCTCGCACCTCGTCGAGCGCGCCCGATCGTTCGAGCTCTGCGGGCGAGGCCGACTGCTTCACGAGTTCGGACAGATTCGGGTAGAAGCCTTCGCGCACGGCATCGACCGCAGTCCAGTAGCCGATGATCTTGTTGTCCGCGTCGAGGCGCGGCACGGGACTCTGCTGCTGCGACCCGACCCCGACCAGCCAGCCCTTGACCTTGCCCTGCAGCGCAAGCAGTTCGCCCATGTGCGGTACGGCAACGTGCGGGGCTTCATCCCCGTCACTGAGAAACACCAGGTCAAGGCCCCGGTTGCCGGCTTCATGCAGTGCGTTGACGACGCCGGCTTCGACGCGCGAGTCGCCGTCCCAGGCCATGCGCCAATCGATGCCGTCGACGACTTGTTCGATCGCCGGATAGTGGCGGCAGACCTCGAGCGTCTCGAACAGCACCAGCGTGTCGGTGCCGGCGAACAGGCCGACCGCGACGCGCGAACCACAAGGCAACGCCGCAAGCGCTGCGATCACGGCTGCCTTTGCCATGTCCAGGCGCGACTGCGTCGGCAGCCTCTCCCGGCCATCCATGGCCTCCGAGGCACTTGGGCTCCTGCGCGGCGTGTCAGCGTCGACATCGCGCACATTCATGCTTTCGCTGACGTCGATCACGAACAGGTACGCGAACGTCGTGCCCGCCAGCATGCGCTGGGGCGAGAGGAACACCGGCAGCAGCACAAGCGCAGCCAGGACCAGCGCGCCGACGCGCCGCGCCATGACGATCCGGGCCAGACGGCGCAACGCATTCAAGGCAGGCCCCGTTTCCGGTCGTCCTGCATCGAGGTCCAACCGTTGTGCTTGTCGACGTGGAGCATGATCGGGTCGGTATTGCGCCGCCAGCCGGCCAGATGCCGCAGCGGCGACAGGCGTTCGAGCAGTTCGAGGTTGTAGCGCGCGCCGGCCAAGTCCGGCTGGATGCGCAGTGCGCTGCGATAGGCATCACGGGCAAGGTCGAACTGTGCGTTTTCCCAGGTCGGCGCAGACACCGCCGCTTCGTAGTTGCGGCTTTCGACTATCCCGATCTTGAAATACACGTTGCCGAGCGCGAACCACGCCTGCGCGGCCTGCACCGGATCGGTCGTCGCCTGCGCATCGGTGTACAGCGAGATCGCCTCGAGATGGCGCTGGGCGTGCTCGGCCTGCCATCCGGCCGCATAGCGCGCGAGTGGGTCGGCCGGGAGCGGCGAAAGCTTCTCGATGCCGCCGTCGCGTATCAGCGCGTTCATCGAATGGATCCGCCACAGTGACGCAGCAAAGTACGCCGCCATCGCCAGCGATGCTGCGAGCAGCAACCAGACTCCGGGATTGATCCAGCGCTTCAGACCTGCCACGTCTGCACCTCCAGCAGGCGCGCGCCGATCAGCGCAAGAATGCACAACAGGGCCAATGCGAACAGCGGCGCCGCGAGATCCTTGCGCGGCAGGTGCTGCTCATAGCGCGTCGGAAGATTCGTCAGGCGGCCGACTTCGGAAACCGCGCGCTCGAGACCTTCGGCGCTCGTGACTTCGAACATCTGGTACGGGCTGCCGAGCGACTCGAAGAATTCGTGCATCGACAGACTTTCCGATGCGAACTCCTGCGGGACGCGAATGCTCGGTTCCTGGTCACCGCGCGTGTAGATCCAGATCAGCGAGGCATGGCGCGCTGCGAACAGGTCGGTCAGTTTTGCCCGATTTTCCGAACTGATCGTCGCACCGCCGTCGGACACGAGCAGCACGACGCGCGATGCGGTCAGCTGCCGGTCGCGGAAATAATCGAGCGCCAGTCCGAGCGCGCGCGCCGGCGCCGTATAGCCTTCGCTGCGAGCCTCGGCGCTGATCAACGCGGACTCGACCAGACCACGATCCTCACCCAGCGGCGCAACCCCAATTGGCGATGCGTTGAACGTCACCATGCCGAATGTGTCCGCCGGACGCCGCCGCATGAAGGCGAGCAGGATGCGGCGCGCCGCCTCGATCTTGCTCTCGGCGTGCGTCTCGCCGCGGATGCTGCCGGCATCGCCGGTGCCGAGCAGCGGTTCGGACATGCTGCCGCTACGGTCGAGCACGATGACGATCTCCGCGCCGGTCCCCGACAACGTTTGCGTGCCGCCTTCGAGATACGGTGCAGCCGACGCGACGACCAGCGTCGCCAGGGTCACTGCTCCGACCATGCGCAGGAGCAACTGCAGCACGCGAGAAGCCATGTCACGCGGCCAGTCGCGCGTCGCCGGATAGGCAAACGTGCGCGCGGCATGCTTGAACAGCGGCAGCAGCGCCAGCGGCAGCGCCCACAGCGCCCATGCATAGGTCCAGTGCAGATGCGTCAGCATGGAACGCCGCGCTCGCGTTCGGCCGCGTGACGCATCAGCTCGAGCAGTTCCTCGGCGGCCGGGGCGCGACTCGAATCCGGTCCGTAGAAACTTTGCCAGGATTTCTCGAACAACTCTTCGATACGCGCCCGCAACGGCTGCAGGTGCGGCGCACTGACGAACAGGCGCGGCAATGTCGATGGGTACAACGTCTCGCCGGCGGCCAGATTCAGGGCGGCATGCCACGCGTGCAGCAGCGCAATGCCGTCGTCATCGGAAAGAGCGCGGCGGCTGCGCCGCCGCCAGCTGCGCCATAGCCGCGCGAATGGTCCCGGCGCCCACGGCAGGAACGGCAGCCGGTCATGGACCCAAAGCAGGTACGCCGCGCAAAGGGTCGCAGCAATCAGACCGAACGACATCCCGATGGCGGCCTTCCGCGCCGGCAGCGTCCGCGGCGGCGCCTGCGATTTCAGTTCGCGGTCTTCGTCGCTCAGCGTCGGCGGCAGCGCCGGCGAAAGCATGAACGACTTCGCCGGCACTTCGACGGCTCGCGTGCGTGCACCGTCGCGCAGTCGCAACTTGAACGCTGGGATCGGAACGCGCTCGGTCTGCTCGACTTCGGCGAAGATCTGGTACCTGACGATGACGCTTTGCGAGCCCGCCCGTTCGCGCTGCTCGATGCGGGAAGCGCGTACTTCCATCCACGGTGCGACGCGGCCAGGCAGCGGCAGCGAATCCGGATCGAGACTGACGCCGGGCGGTAGATCCAGGTCGACGCGTTCATCGACCAGATCACCGAGGAGAT
>DASRTK010000330.1:0-18040 GCA_035655975.1 Rudaea sp. | reverse complement strand
CGATCGGCTGGCGAGCCTGGCCGAGGACGTCGTCGCCCGCTGCCGCGCCGCCGGGGCGAGCGAGGTCGAGGTCGGCGCGAACATCGACCTGGGCCTCAACGTCAACGTGCGCCTCGGCGAAGTCGAGACGATCGAGCATTCGCGTGACCGGTCGTTCGGCGTTACGGTCTATTTCGGCAAGCGCAAGGGTACGGCGAGCACCGCGGACCTGCACGCGGAGTCGATCGGCAAGACGATCGAGCAGGCGTGCGCGATTGCGCGGCATACCGAGGAAGATCCATGCGCCGGGCTGGCCGATCCGGACCGCCTCGCGCGCGCATTTCCCGATCTGGATCTCTGGCACCCGTGGGACATCGATCCGCAAGGCGCGATCGCGCTCGGCATCGAGATCGAGGACGCCGGTCGCGCACTAGAGGGAATCTCCAATTCCGAAGGCGCGTCGATACAGGCCGGCGCGACGATGTCGGTCTATGCGAACTCGAGCGGCTTCGTCGGCCGCGAGCGCGGCACGCGTCACATGCTGTCGTGCTCGCTGATCGGCGAGGACGACAACGGCATGCAGCGCGAGTATTGGTACGAAGTCGCGCGCGCGGCGCAAGATTTTCCGCAGCCGGCAACGATCGGCCGCAAGGCAGCAGAGCGCACGCTGGCTCGGCTGCACTCGCGGCAACTCGACACGCGCGAGTGTCCGGTCCTGTTCGCGCCCGAAGTCGCGCGCGGCCTCGTCGGCCACCTCGTCTCGGCAGTCAGCGGCGGTTCGCTGTATCGCCGCGCGAGCTTTCTCGTCGACCATGCCGGCAAGAAGATATTCCCGGAGTTCGTGGAAATTGTCGAACGCCCGCATCTGCGGCGAGGCCTGGGTTCTGGCGCGTTCGATGCCGAAGGCGTGGCGACAGTCGACAGCGATCTGATCCGTGGCGGCGTATTGCAGCGCTATGTCCTGGGCAGCTACTCGGCGCGCAAGCTCGGCTTGCAAAGCACCGGCAATGCCGGCGGCACGCACAACCTGGTCGTAAAGCCGGGAACGGATGATTTCGCGGCGATGCTGCGAAAACTCGGCACCGGCCTGCTCGTCACCGATGTGATGGGTCAGGGCGTGTCGACCGTGACCGGCGACTACTCGCGTGGCGCATCCGGCTTCTGGGTCGAGAACGGCGCGATAGCCTATCCGGTCGAGGAGATCACGATCGCATCGAACCTGCGCGACATGTTCGCCGGCATCGTCGCGATCGGCGCCGACGTCGATCCGAGGTCGTCGATTTTGACCGGGTCGATTCTGGTGGATCGGATGATGATTGCCGGGAGCTGATCGAGAGCATGGCTGAGGGCTGAGGGCCGAAACGTGCGGAGCAACTCGCTCTGGATCTTCAGCCCTCAGCCCTCGGCCCCTCCCTGCACCATTGACACGCCAACGCGCGCAGCCCAGAGTTGAATGCACATCAACGGCAACCTAAGGGGAGAAACCATGAGCGTTCCGAACGATGCAATGACACCGCCGCCGGCGCCGACGGGCACCCCGAGCGCTGAGGAGAAGCAGTGGGCGCTATTTGCCCATTTGTCCGCGCTGGTCGGCTACATCATTCCATTCGGCTCGATCATCGGACCGCTGGTCATCTGGCAGCTCAAGAAGAACGAAATGCCGTTCGTCGACGATCAGGGCAAGGAAGCGCTGAATTTCCAGATCACAGTGGCGATCATCGCGATCATATGCTTCGTGCTGATCCTGATTTTGATCGGCATCTTGTTGCTGTGGGCACTGGCGATCGCCAATCTGGTCTTCATCATCATCGCCGCGCTGGCCGCGAACAACGGCCAGGCTTATCGGTACCCGTTTGCGTTCAGGTTTATCAAGTAGCAGGGGCGAGGGGCGAGGGGCGAGGGGCGAGGGGCAGATCAAGAGCGGTCGCTGCGGCCCCCTCAACGTAGGGTGGGCCTGGGCCCACCGTCCTCTCGACCTCAACTATCCCGCTCGGCAACGTAGCGCGCGAGCGCAATGAGTTCATGCATTTGCGCGCCCAGCGCCTGCACGCTGTCGATCGCCGCCTGCGTCAACTCGGCGAGCCGGTGGCGCGATCCATCCATGCCGAGAATCGACGGGTAAGTCGGTTTCGCATCCGCGGCATCCTTGCCAGCAGTCTTGCCGAGCGTTGCGCTGCTGCCCTCGACGTCGAGGATGTCGTCGCGGATCTGGAATGCCAGTCCAATGCAGTGGCCGTAGGTTTCGAGTGCCGCGAGCATGCCTTCGTCGCGGCAGCCTGTGGCCAGCGCGCCGAGCCGCACGCTGGCGCGGATCAGCGCGCCGGTCTTGTGAACGTGCATGCGCTCGAGTTCGGCCGCATCGAGAACGCGTCCGACCGCTGCCAGGTCGAGCGCCTGGCCGCCTGCCATGCCCTGCGAGCCGCAAGCGGCAGCGAGGACGCGCAACATTTCCACGAGCAGCGCCGGCGCGTCGGCGAGCGCGGAATCGCGAGCCAGGACGTCGAACGCCAGGGCCTGCAGCGCGTCGCCAGCCAGGATCGCCGCCGCTTCGCCGTACGCGACGTGGCAGGTCGGGCGGCCGCGCCGCAGGGCGTCGTCGTCCATCGCCGGAAGGTCGTCGTGCACGAGCGAGTAGGCGTGGATGATCTCGACGGCAGCGGCCGGCGCATCGAGACGCTCCGGTACTGCGCCGAGTGCGTTGCCGGTTGCGTACACGAGTATCGGCCGCAGGCGCTTGCCGCCGCCGAGGACGGCGTAGCGCATCGCCTGATGAAGGTCTTGCGGTGGCTGGTCCGCAGACGGCAGCACGCGCGCGAGCACCGCATCGGCGCGTGTGCTCCAGGCGATCAGTTCGGGCGACAGTTGCGCGGCTGCGCCCGCCGCCGGCAAAGAACGCGTCGGGATCAAGGCGTATCTGGCTTGAAGTCTTCGGCCTCGTCCGGAGCCTCCGGATCGTAGAGCAGCTTCACGCGCAGTTCGGCCTGTTCGAGCGCGGTCTGGCAGTTGCGATACAAGGCGATGCCGCGCTCGTAGGTCTTGAGCGAGTCGTCCAGGCTCAGGTCCCCGTGTTCCATGCGCTGGACCAGCTGTTCGAGTTCGTCGAGCGAGTGCTCGAATTCCGCGACCCGGCTGGGTTCCACCGCCGGCGATGATGCCGCTTCGGACAGGTTGGCTTGCGAGGGGGTTGGCGCCATGACGTGAAAGCTACCGCACGGGCGGGCTGGAATCAATGGGAGCAGGGGCGAGGGGCGAGGGGCGAGGGGGCGAGCAAGGCAAGGTCGCTTGTTCTCGAGATTCGTTGTGAACTATGTCACAAATACATATTACAAGAAATATACGGGTGAATCGGATGGGGACGCCGGGCAGACGTGGCAATCCTTCAAGGCCATCAGACCTCTCGGTTTTCCCACATAATCCGAGCCTCGATCCGCGCGCATAACTCGACAGCTGCCGCCGAGAGGAACAGGTCGCCGACGGCAATCAGCTCGCTGTTCATGCTGATCAGCGGAATGCGATCGCGTTGCCAGGGCGGAATGCCGGCTTCCTGCAGGAGCAGCCGCAGTTCGCGTGTATGCGCTGAACCCGCGGGCTTGATGTGTTCGCCGCCGTTGCGGTAGTGAATCGTCAAAGGCCGATCGGCCGGGACTGTCGTTGCCGATCCGCCTTCGCCGTGCAGGGCCAGCGTGCCGCCGCCGGGCAGCGCCAGCGGCGACCCATCCCAGACTGCCTGCCAGTCCGCGGCGACCGGCGCGAGTGGCCGCATCGCATGCAGCAATTCGCGGTAACGGCGCAATTCGCATTGGTTCCAACGCACGCAGGGTGCGCGGTCGTCCGCCGACATGCGTAATTGCCGCTCGAGTTCGGCGACGTGGAAGTGCGCCGGCTCGTCGAAGCCTTGCGCGCGCAGCCACAGCCGCAGCACCGGATCGCGCAGCGCGTCGGGAAGTTCCAGCCAGCCGCGCCACGGCAGCGTTGAAGCTCCTTTCGGAGAGGTCGCCGCATTCACGGCTTGCAATTGCGCCAGTGCGCGTTGCGCGTGGTCGTCGACAAAGTCGGCCGCAGCCTGTGCCCAGGCGGCACTGTGGGCGATTGCGACGGTTGCGTCCGGCCAGCGTTGCGTCAGTCGCGGCAGGATCTCGGCGCGCAGGAAGTTGCGTCGCAGGTATGTGTCCCGATTGCTTGGATCTTCGATCCAGTGCAGTCCGTGCGCCTGGGCGTAATCGCGCAACAGCTCGCGCGGCAGGTTCAGCAGAGGCCGCCACAAGTAGCCGGAATTGAAATCGCGCAGCGCGCGCATGGCGCCGAGCCCCTGCGGTCCTGCGCCGCGCAGCAGCTTGAGCAGCACGGTCTCCGCCTGGTCGTCGGCATGGTGAGCGAGCGCGAGCGACTCGCCTGGCTGCAGGTGTTCGGCGAAAACCCGGTAGCGCGCCGCTCGTGCCGCCTCTTCGAGCCCTTTTCCGGCGGTAGTGACCGCTGCTGTTGCGGCGATGAAAGGGACGCCAAGCTGCCGCGCGAATGCCGAGCAGTGCGCGCACCACTCCGCACTGCCGGCGTGCAGGCCGTGATCGACATGCAGCGCGCGCAGCCCGCGTTCACGCGCCGGCGCGAGCGCAGAGAGGGCATGCAGCAACACGCTGGAATCCAGGCCGCCGCTGAAACCAACCACGATGCCTCCGGGCGTCAACCGCGCGAGGCCCGCGTGCAAATCATTGATCAAACGGGAAGCCGACATGCGCGCATGGTGCCAGAACGGGCCGATCGTCGCGAAGCCGTTCGCGCGCCGCACCGCGCCGCGTCATTGCGGTCGGCCCTACGCCGCCTTGATCGCGCCGTAGCGCCGCAGGCGCCGGTAGCGCTGCTCGACGAGGCCGGCTGCGTCGCCGCGTTCCAAGGCGTCGAGCTGGTTCAGGAGGACGGCCTTGAGCCGGATCGCCATCGCGTGCGGGTCGCGATGTGCGCCGCCGAGCGGCTCGCGCACGATCTTGTCGATCAGCCCGAGTTCGAGGAGGCGCGGTGCGGTGATCGCGAGCGCCTCCGCCGCGTCCTTCGCCTTTTCTGTACTTTTCCACAAAATCGAAGCGCAGCCCTCGGGCGTGATGACCGAATAGGTCGAATACTGCAGCATGATCGTGCGGTCGCCGACACCGATCGCCAGCGCTCCGCCGGAGCCGCCTTCGCCGATCACGGTGCAGATGATCGGCACGCGCAGCTCGGACATCTCCATGAGGTTGCGCGCGATCGCTTCGCTCTGTCCGCGTTCCTCGGCGCCGACGCCGGGATAGGCACCCGGCGTGTCGATGAATGTCAGGACCGGCAGCTTGAAGCGCTCCGCCATTTTCATCAGGCGCAATGCCTTGCGATATCCCTCGGGGCGAGGCATGCCGAAGTTGCGCCGGATCTTGGTCTTCGTGTCGCGGCCCTTCTGGTGGCCGACGACGACGACGGAACGTCCGTCGATGCGCGCCAGGCCGCCGACGATGGCGGCGTCTTCCGAGAACAGGCGGTCGCCGGCCAGTTCGTGAAACTCGCTGCAGATCGTCTGCAGGTAGTCGAGCGTGTACGGCCGCGCCGGATGGCGCGCTAGCTGGGCGATTTGCCAGGGTGTCAGGTTGCGGAAGATCTCGGCTGTCTTGTGCTTGAGCTTGTCCTTGAGCCGGCCGATGTCCTCTTCGATATTGAACGCCTGACCCTGGCTGGCGTGACGCAGCTCCTGGATTTTCGCCTCGAGTTCGGCGATGGGCTGTTCAAATTCGAGGAAGTTCGGGTTCATTCGTCGCAGTAGGGCACCAAAGATACGAAGTATAGCGGCTGGAGGCATCGTTCGGTCGGTCAGGACAATGGCGGCCTTTGACCGACGAGCGAAGTCTTTCAGCCCCTCCCCTTTGATGGGGGAGGGGTTAAGGAGAGGGTGAGGCCGACGAAGTCGGCGGCTTCGCCGCCTACCCCACTCCCACCGCGCTTTGCGCGGCGACCTCTCCCACAAGTGGAGAGGTGTTCGGCCGGTCATCCGTTCGCAGAACCATAGATCGGCTCCGCGCCCAGCACACCGGAGAGCTTTTCCAATGCTTGGCGCAACTCGGGGCTCGCGCGCACCCGCCATTCGGGCCCGAGCTCGACCTCGCCGCGGGCTTGGGCGTTGCGCACGCTCAGGCGCACCAGCGTCGTGCCGCCGCGATAGGCGGCCAGGACGCCGTGCAGGCGCTGGGCAAAATCCACGTCGATGCCGTTCAGGCGCAGGCGCAGCACTTTGGTCTGGCGTTCGCAGACCGAATTGATCGAAGCGATGTGCTGCGTGCGCATGCGGAAGCCGCCGGAAAAATCGTCGGCCTGAACCGCGCCTTCGAAGACGAGAATCGCATCGCGCGTCAGCAGCGGACCGAATTCGATCCAGGCTTCGCGGTAGAGGATCGCCTCGAACTTGCCGGAAAAATCCTCGACCTGCACGAACACCCGGCTGTCGCCCTGCTTGCGGATGCCCATGACCGCGCCGACGAGCGTGAAGCTCTGCTGATCGGCGTAGCGGAACTGACGGTCGGGCGGTGGCGGCTTGTAGTGCTTGTCGATCTCGCCGATCGGACAGGTCGCGGCCTTGGCGATCAGGTCGCGCCATACATCGGTCGGGTGGCCGGACAAATAATGGCCGAGTGTTTCGCGCTCGCCGGCCAGGCTCTGATCGATCGGCCAGTCGTCGACTTCGGGCAATTCCAGCTTCGGTGCGGCCGGGCTGGCGGCGCCGAACATGTCGTTCTGTCCGGCTTGTGCGTCACGGGCGTGTTGCTCGGCCGCGCGCATCGCCGACGGCAGCTGCGCGATGAGGCTCGCGCGATTCTTCGCCAGCGCATCCATCGCGCCGGAAAGGATCAAGGCTTCGAGTGCGCGCTTGTTGAGCTTCTGCGCCTCGACTCGCCCGCAGAAGTCGGCGAGGTCGCGGAACGCGCCGCCGCGCTCGCGGGCCTCGACAAGGCTGTCGACCGCGCCGCGGCCAACACCCTTGACCGCGCCGAGTCCGTAGCGGATCGCACGCGCCGCTTTCACGGCCGAAATTTCCGGCGCCAGCGCTTCGAACATGTAGCGCGACGCGTTGACGTCGGGTGGCAGCACGCTCAAGCCGAGCGCACGCGATTCGGCCAGGAAGTTCACGACCTTGTCGGTGTTGTCCATGTCCGACGACAGCACGGCAGCCATGAACTCGGCCGGGTAGTGCACTTTCAGCCATGCGGTCTGGTAGGCGACCAATGCATACGCGGCGGCGTGCGACTTGTTGAAACCGTAGCCGGCGAATTTCTCCATCAGGTCGAAGATGGCGTCGGCGCGCGCGGCGGACAGGCCGTTCGCCGCGGCGCCGTCGCGGAACACGGCGCGCTGCTTGGCCATCTCGGCGGCATTTTTCTTGCCCATCGCGCGGCGCAGCAAGTCGGCGCCGCCGAGCGTGTAGCCGCCGACGATCTGCGCCATCTGCATGACCTGTTCCTGATAGACCATGATGCCGTAGGTCTCGCGCAGCACCGGCTCGACGCGCGTATCGGGATATTCGATTCGCTCGCTGCCGGCCTTGCGCGCGCAGAAGCTCGGGATCAGGTCCATCGGACCGGGACGGTACAGCGAGACGAGCGCGATGATGTCCTCGAAGCAGTCCGGCTTCGCCTTTTTCAGTGTGTCCTGCATGCCGCGCCCTTCGAGCTGGAACACGGCGACCGTCTGCGCCTTCTTCAGCGATGCGTAGACCGCCGCGTCGTCGAGCGGCAGAGTGGTGATATCGAGCGGCGGCTCGCCAGCGAGAGCGCGGCGTGCGTTGATTGCCTTGACCGTCCAGTCGATGATCGTCAGCGTGCGTAAGCCGAGGAAGTCGAACTTGACGAGGCCGACGGCCTCGACGTCGTCCTTGTCGAACTGCGTGACGACGCCGTCGTTGCCGCCTTCGCTGTAGAGCGGGGCGAAATCCGTCAGTGGCTCCGGTGCGATAACGACACCGCCGGCATGTTTGCCGGCATTGCGCGTCAGGCCTTCGAGTTCGCGCGCGAGATCGAGCAGCGTCTTGACGTCTTCCTCGCTGTCGTAGCGCGCGATCAGGTCGCCGGCGGCGAGTTGCGCCTTCTCGGCGCGCTTGACCGGATCGGTCTCGGTCTTGGCCGACAATCCGAGCGCATCATCGAGCGTGATGCCGAGCGTCATCGGGATCAGCTTGGCGATGCTGTCGACAAAACCGTACGGGTGGCCAAGCACGCGGCCGCAGTCGCGCACGACCGCTTTCGCCGCCATCGTGCCGTAGGTGATGATCTGGCTGACGCGGTCGCGGCCGTACTTGTCGGCGACATAGTCGATGACGCGGTCGCGCCCGTCCATGCAGAAGTCGACGTCGAAGTCCGGCATCGACACGCGCTCGGGATTGAGAAACCTTTCGAACAGCAAGCCGTAGGCGAGCGGATCCAGATCGGTGATGCCGAGGCTGTATGCCACGAGCGAGCCGGCACCCGAGCCGCGGCCCGGTCCGACCGGAATGTCGTTGCGCTTGGCCCAGTTGATGAAGTCCGCGACGATCAGGAAGTAACCGGCGAAGCCCATCTTGACGATGACGTCGAGCTCGGCGGCGAGGCGTTCTGCGTACTGTTCCGGCGTGAAGCCCTGCGCTGGCGCGCGCTTGGCCAGGTGCGCTTCGAGTCCTGCTTGGGCCTCGGCGCGGATGAACGATTCGATCGTGTGCCCGGCCGGAACCGGAAAGGCCGGCAGATGGTACGTGCCGAATGCAAGTTCCAGGTTGCAGCGTTTTGCAATTTCTACACTATTCTGCAACGCCTCCGGCAGGTCGGCGAACAACGCCTGCATTTCCTCGGCGGACTTCAGGTACTGCTCGGCGGTGAAGTCCTTTGGCCGCTTCGGGTCGTTCAGGAGGCGGCCTTGGTGGATGCAAACGCGCGCCTCGTGCGCTTCGAAATCCGCGCGCGTCAGAAAGCGCACGTCGTTCGTCGCGACAACCGGACAATCGGCAGCGGCGGCAAGCTGCAGCGCGGCGTCGAGAAAATGCGCGTCATCCGGATGGCCGCAGCGCGTGATCTCGAAGTACCAGCGCCCGTCGAAGCGCCGTAGCCATTCGTGCGTGAGCGCCAGGGCAGCTTCTTCCTTGCCGGCGAGCAGCAGCCGGCCGACATCGCTGCGGCGGCCGGCCAGCGCGATCAACCCATCGCAGTGACCGGCAAACCATTCGGGATCGACTATTGCGAAATCGCCGTGTCGCCCCTCGATGTAGCTACGCGAGATCAACTGGGCGAGATTCAGGTAGCCACGGCGGTTCTGGCAGAGGAGGGTCAGCTGCGTTGGTGCGCCGGGCTCGGCAGGATTGCCGATCCACAGGTCCGCGCCGGCTATCGGTTTGATGCCATTGGCTTCGGCCGCGCGGTAGAACTTGACCAGCGCGAACAGGTTGCTCTGATCGGTCAGCGCCAGCGCCGGCATGTCGAGCGTCACGGCATGGCTGATCAGATTCGGATACGACGCCTTGGCCGGATCGCCGTATTCGGGCTTTTCCGGCAGGCGGATCGTCGAATCGACCAGCGAGAAGTCGCTGTGGATGCGCAGGTGGACGAAGGAGGGATGCATGGCGACCGGAAGCTACTGTGGTCAGAGTAGCCCCGTGTTGCAGGTCAGGCAAGGCTTGACGTTGCCGATTTCTGCGTTCTGGACCCAGGGTGTCAGTTGAATCCGTCGTAGAAGATCTCGTCGTCGGCGAGTTGTCGCTCGTACGCGCCGACGTCGACGCCTGCGCCGACGATTCGCGGGTATCCCGTGCCGCGCTCGTCGGTCGACTGGTTGTCGCGGTTGCCTCCTGCATCGATGGCCGGGCTGCCCGGAAGCAACGCATGCGTCTGCACGGGTCCGCCGTGGTAGGCGAGCGGTGCCAAGCGCGGGTCTGCGGTTATCCAGCCGCTCAGGAACTGGTTCGACGAGACAACCACGTTGTCGTCGGAATGTGGCGTGGCAAGCGCGCAATCGTTGAAGAACAGATCGGCGCCGATCGTCGAACCGCCATTCTTCGCAAATATCGAACTGTCGGGTTCGATAGAGCATTGGAATTCTTGTCCATTGTTGCTGTGCCTGCCCGCGTATAGGCCTCCACCGGTCGGTGCGGCGTTGAACGCAATCGTGCTGTTATGGATAGTGGCTACGCCGTAGAACATGTGGATACCGCCCCCCGAACCACCCGCAGCATTTCCCGAAATCGTGCTGTTCGATACGATCAGGTTGGTTGGGAAATTCGAACTTGTCCGACCCTGTATGTCGACCCCGCCGCCGGTCAAGAAGGCGTTGTTGTTCGACACCGTCGACGAATTCAGGGTCACCGTTCGTGGCGAGCCGCCGAAATCGGTTTTTCCACAAATTCCGCCGCCCGAACCGGTCAATGCCGAATTGGATTCAACCGTGCTCGACGTCAGCGTCGCATAGGTGCCACTGAACGCAATGCCCCCGCAACTCTCGGCTTTATTGCCACGGACAACGCTCTGGACCAGGTAAACGTGGCCACCGGCATAGAGTCCGCCAGCTACGGGCCCCGCGGTGTTGTCGAGAATGCTGCCGTGCAGGGAAACGATATTTCCGATTGCAAGGATGCCGCCGGCCCCCGCATATGCAGTGCTGCCACTCACGCTGCTCGCGTTGAGAGTGGTATTGCCCAGGGACAAAACAGCGCCCGCGTCGCCCGACGCGTTACAGGATGATACGTTCGTCCCATGGTTGAGGAATGTGTAGAAGGAGGAGTAGGTGCAGCCGCCACGATGCGCTGAACATGCGTGGATCTGCATGTTGTATGCCGAAAGCGCGCCAAGCGACGCGATGCAGCCCCCATAGCCCGACGTATGCCCGTTCGCGACCGAGAAATTGTTCAGAGTCAGAACTCCGGTGCCCGAGTGATACAACACGCGGCCGACGTTGTTGCCGCTTACCGTAACGGTACGGTCCGAAGGACCCGTGATCGTAAGGTTCGCCTGCGGGATCGCGATTTCTCCGCCGGTCAGCGTGATCGTGCTGCACGCCAATGGCAGCGATCCCATGTCGACCGTGTCGCCGTCGCCGGCGTGGTTTATGGCAATGCGCAGTGTGAAGTTGGCGGTGCCCTTGCACGCGGTGTCGGCGCAGCACCCGACGGGAATCGTCGCTGCGCTCGAAGCACCTGGGACCGCGGCCGGACCGAAGGCAGTACCCAGACACACTGCCAAACCGGCTGTCAGGCCTTTCTGGCGCGGACGCCTGCCCGGCAGCGTGAACGAATGACCCAATCCAATTTTCATGGCGCGCTCCAGAAGGAATCGCATCTGACATTCGGAATCTGTCGCGAGCGATTACAGCGAGCGTGGCCGATTTCCTGGCCGTGGTGCGTTCTGCCGGATCGATTTCGGGGTTGGAAAACCGCGACGCTAGAACAGTTCCAACTCGCAGGCTCGGCGCACCGGCGTGAACCGGCGGCGATATTCGCGGCGCGGCCCGAGGCGGTCGAGCGCGGCCAAGTACTCGGGCGTCAGCGCCGGCGATTGCACCGGCGCTGCTTCGCTTCTGTTCCTGTAGCGACTCGACTCAACGCGGAAAGATCCGCAGCACTTCGCCCTCGCCGGGCCCGCAGCCGTAACTGCAATTGGAAACGTACAAGGCGCCATCCGGTCCGGCGACGACGGCGGTCGGGAAGTTCAATCCGACCACGAGAGTGGTGACCGAGCCGTCACTCTCGAGGCGAACCAGTTTGCCGACGTTCGGGATGAAGAATGGCGGCGCGTTGCCATTCGTGGATGAGATTGCGTAGAGCGCACCGTCGGCGCCGAACGTCACGCCGAGCACGCTGCTGAGCGTCGTGTTCACCGGTTCGACATGCTGGCCATTGACCGAAACCCGATAGATGCCCGTCACGAAGCCCGGGATCCGGCCTTCGAAGCCGATATAGAACCATCCGTCGTGGTAAGTGATCGACGCCGGCGTGTGATCGCCGATCGTACCGAAAAGATCCGTGACGAGATTGACGTTGCCCTTGCGGTCGACGGAAACGAACTGTCCGTGATTCGGTTCGGCCGTGTAGAGCTTGCCGCCGCGGAATACCATCGAGAAGAACGTGCCGTCCGGCTCGTAGTCGGGATCGCTCGGAGGCTTGGGATCCGGGTGGGTCTGCAGATAGGCGCTGAGGTCGCCGACGAGGTCCCATCCGCCGCCGGGCAGGACTTCGATCACGCCGGCCGGGTCGCCGTCGACGCCGTGCGAGCATCCGCCGCCCGCGCTCAGAACGTACATGTGGTTTCCGGCGAAGGCGATCGCCGCGGGGCCGAGCGTGAATCCACTGGCCGTCTGCGACGAAGGCAGGCCATCAACGACAACCGTGCCGTCGCCGTTGTGATCGAATCGGCGCACGCGTCCGCTGTAGCCGCCTGTGTAGGGGCCAACCGGCGGCTGCACTTGCGTGCACTCGCCGGCGGTGCTGGTCGATTCGGTGTTGTCTCCGCTCTCGGCGACATAAAGCGCGCCGTCTGGCCCGAAGGTGAGCCCGCGCGGCCCGTTGAGACCATGGACGTAGGTCTGGATCGTGGCGCGGAAACCCGCTGGGCCGGCCGCCGCAGTGCTCGCGCCGAGCGTACCGGCGAATGCGAGGCACAGTGCTGTCAAGAGTGCGGTCTTCTTCATTTTTCCTTCTCCGTCATTGGGCCGCAAGGCCCGAAGCCCTTGCCTGGCGCCTGACATGCGGATTCGCGACGAAGTTTCCGGGCGACGCGCCGAGAGCCAGACCACAGGAACCTGGATTTTTATTCCGGATCGGGCGGCGGCGATTACAGGAGCGCCGCGAGAGCTGCGGCTCGGCGAATTGCCCGGCGCAAGCGCATGAGGCTCGCAGCCAGGAAGAGCGGCCTCTGGCGGACTAGAACAGCTCCAGCTCGCAGGCGCGGCGCACCGGCGCGAAGCTGCGCCGGTGTTCGCGGCATGGCCCGAGACGGTCGAGCGCGGCCAGGTGCTCTGGTGTGGCATAGCCCTTGTGCTGGGCGAAGCCGTAATTGGGGTAGCGGCCGTCGAGTTCGCACATCAGGCGGTCGCGCGCGACCTTGGCCAGGATCGAGGCGGCGCTGATCGCCGGCTCGAGTGCATCGCCGTCGACGATGGCGCGTCCTTCGCATTGTATATTTTGCGGCACATGGTTGCCGTCGATCAGCGCGCGCGCCGGCCGCAGGGCGAGCGCTGCGATCGCGCGCGCCATGCCGAGCATCGTGGCCTGGAAGATGTTGAAACGGTCGATGTCATCCACTTCGATGGCGACGACGCTGAAGGCGAGTGCGCGTGCGCGGATACGCGCGTCGAGCGTCTCGCGCCGCGCCGCGGTCAGGATTTTCGAATCGCGCAGGCCGTTGATGCGCCGGCGCGGATCCAGGATCACGGCGGCGACGACGACGGGGCCGGCCAGCGGTCCACGTCCGGCTTCGTCGACACCGGCAATGAGCAGGTCGCCATCAATCATGCAACACGCCGAGCTGGTGAAAGATGAAGTTCTGGTACGAGTCGAGCACGCGCTTGTCGGTGCAGTTCAGGTAGAAGCCATCGCAGCGCTCGCGCATCAACGCGTTGGCGGCGAAGAAATCGTCCTTCTTTACGCCGGCGACATCCAGGATCAGCGAGCCGGCGAAGCTCAGATCCAGCTCAGGATAGTCGTAACTGCGCGCCGGCTTGTAGTTGCTCTTGAGCATGTAATAGGTGACGAAATTCGGATCGCTGACTGCCTTGGGTGTGACTTTCTCCAGCAAGCGCATCGAGCCATCGAACGATGGCTGGTGGTCGCCGAAATGAAATAGCACGGTCGGTCGATCGCTGTCGAGCAGCGTCTTTTCCAGGTGCGTGATCGCCGCGTCGGAACCGTCGACGCGGTACAGGTAGTTGCCGAGATTCAGGTTGATCCACCGATCCAGATCCTTCGGCATGAACTTGCCGGGAAACAGTGGTTTGTCGTACGGCGGCGGCTGCTCGGCCAGCGGAGTCATATGCGGTCCATGCTGGCGAAGGGTCAGCATCATGACGAACAGCGGCTGGTTGCCGATGGCTTTTTTCTCGTCGGCATAGATGCGGTCGAACACCTGCATCAGGTCGTTGTCGCTCGATTCCCAGGACAGGCCATAGTCCTGGCCGTCGTAGAACTTGTCGAAGCCGTAGAACTTGTAGGCATTGCGCGCGTTGATGAAGTCGCCCGACATCGGATACACGGCGATCACGCGATAGCCGGCCTCGTGCAGGACGTCGGGCAGCGTGTGCACGACACGCGGAGCGAGGTTGTACGGCGCGTACAGTCCGGCGTCGCCGAAGGTCTGGTGATCGAGACCCGTGAGCAGCGAGAATTCGCTGGTCCAGGTGCCGCCGCCCCAGACATGGACCGTAAGAAAACCGTGCGCGCGCGTCCGCCCATCCGGCTGAAACATCTTGTGCTTGCACAACGGCAGCGTGCAAAGCGCGAGCATCGTCGGATCGTAAGTGCTCTCCTCGAGCACCGAAATGATGTCCGGATGGTCCTGCGGCAGTTTCATCGGTCGTTGCGCGGCACACGCCTTGTCCGCGCACACCGGCGGATTGTCCGCGGGCTCCTGGTTCCAGGACAGTGCAGGACTGGTCTCGGCGGCAAGCGCGGGAATTTTGATCGTCGTCTGGTAGAACGAAGCGAAGAAGTCGGCGATGTAGCTGCGGTCGTTCATCGTCTGCCACATGCCCTTTTCGAACACGGCCGAGAACGGGCCGGCCGGCGAGTCGATTGCCACTAGCAGCGGAATCGCCGCGCAGACGCCGAGCGCGCGAATCCAGTGCCGGTGGTGGGCCGTGACGTGGCTCAGAAACACCGGTCGGTCGAGGCGCCAGACCAGTATCAGCAGGCCCGGAATCAGGATCGCCCCGAGGAGCAGCGCCGCCAGGATCGGCGGATAGCGCGTCGCAACCTCGAGCAGGTCGCGATTGACCGAGTAGATCAGATCGGGCGCCAGCACCGGCGTGGCCAGGTAGTGATACTTGATCACGCTTGCGATCAGGATCGCGCCGAACACGACTGTCGGCAGGGCCAGCGCGAAGGCAGGACGGCGCGTGGCGAACGCGGTCAGCACGACCGATGTAAACAGCAGCGCGGACGAAAACAAGCGTTCGCTCAGCGAGGCCTCGATCAGCGGGCCGCAGACCAGCAACGCCAGAAAGCAGGCGGCCGTGGCATACGTGACGATCCGGGTCCTGCGGGGCAGCGGTGCTGCGATTGGCATCGATGTCATGCGAGCGTCACGATGACGCCATGGTGGATGCAGCCGGCGCAGTCGTCAATCCGGCCCGGTGCGGCGTTGCTTGCGGGCAGCGGGAGTGGGTTCACGAGGGAACAAGCAGACCGGCAATCGCAGCGCCCGCGTCTTGCGCTGGCTGCGCGCGCAAACTCATGTGCAGGCGCCGGAATTCAGCGACGGAATCCGCCTCGGCGGCGCGCGCGCGCAGGGCGGGCGCGAGAGCTGTGGCGATGGCGGCCGGCGTGCAGTCGTCCTGCATCAATTCGGGCACGATTTTCCGGCCGGCAAGAATGTTCGGCAAAGAATAGACGCTCGTGCGCAACAAGCCGAACAATTTGACCAGTGCATAGGTGATCCGGGCGACGCGATAGGCGACAACCATCGGCCGCTTGGCGAGCATCGCCTCGAGCGCTGCCGTGCCGGATGCCAGGAGTACGGCGTCCGCGGCAATCATGGCAGTGTGGGCGTTGCCGTCGATTACATGAAGGGCTGAGGGCTGAGGGCTGAGGGCTGAGAAGGCGGGGTCGCTCGGGATTTGTTGGAACGCGGCGCGGCAGGCAGGCGTGGCCATTGGCGCGACGATCAGCAGCGCCGGGAATTCGCGTTTCAGCAGAGCCGCCGCGCCGAGAAAATCAGCGCCAAGGCGTTTGATTTCCCCCAGGCGGCTGCCTGGAAGCAGCGCCAGCACCGGCACGTCAGGTGGCAAGCCGAGTTCCTGTCGCGCCGCCGCCTTGTCGGGTTCTAACGGAAAGATGTCGGCCAGCGGATGGCCGACGAAACGCGCATCGACGCCATGGCGCGCGTAGATCGCCGGCTCCATTGGAAACAGGCACAGGACGCGGTCGGCGCTGCGGCCGATTTTTGCAGCACGGCCCTCGCGCCATGCCCATACCGATGGACTGACATAGTGCGCGGTGCGGATGCCGTGCTGCTTGAGGCGCCGTTCCAGGCTGAGGTTGAAGTCCGGCGCGTCGATGCCGATGAAGACGTCGGGACTCTGTTGCAAAGTACGTTTGTATACATCGCGTCGCAGCGCGACCAGATCCGGCAGGTGGCGCAACACCTCGACCAGACCCATCACGCTCAACCGCTCGGCCGGATACCACAGGTCCATGCCGGCTGCGGCCATCTGCGGACCGCCCACGCCCCCGAAACTGGCATCCGGGAAGCGCGCGCGCAGGCTGTCGATGAGCCTGGCGCCGAGCAGGTCGCCCGAACTTTCACCGGCGACGAGCACGAAGCGGGGGCTTAGGGAGTGAGGGCTGAGGGCCGGAGAGCGAGGGCTGAGGGCTGAGGGCTGAGGGCTGGCGGTGGGCATTGGGACGTTGAAAGGCTCGCGTAGTCGGGTCAATAAGAGCGTCGTGTCGGGAAGATTCCTGCGCTTTCGGCACTCAGCCCTCAGCCCTCAGCCCTAAACTTCAACGCACAATCGGCCGCTGCGCCTGCTGCAGGAACTCGATCATCGTCGTCACGTCGGGAGACTCGGCAGCGATGCGCGTCAGTTCCTCGCGCGCCTCGCTCAGTTGCAGGCCGGACATGTACAGCACCTTGTAGGCGCGGCGGATGCCGGCGATGCGTTCCGGCGAAAATCCCCGGCGCTTCAGGCCTTCGGTATTGACGCCGCGCGGGCGTCCGTACTCGTTCGCCATGATCACGAACGGCGGCACGTCGCCATTGACCAGGCAGCCCATCCCGATGAATGCGTGTTCGCCGATGCGGCAGAACTGGTGCACGCCGCTGAAGCCGGAAAGAATCACGTGGTCGCCGACGACGACGTGGCCGGCCAGGGTGGCGTTGTTCGAAAACACGGTGTGGTTGCCTACCTGGCAGTCGTGCGCGATGTGCACGTACGCCATGATCCAGTTGTCATCGCCGATGCGCGTTGCGCCGCCGCCCTGTCCGGTGCCGCGATTGATCGTGACGAACTCGCGGATGCGATTGCGATCGCCGATGACGAGTTCGCTGCGCTCGCCCTCGAACTTCTTGTCCTGCGGATCGCCGCCGATCGATGCGAACGCATGGATGTGGTTGCCGCGGCCGATTCGGGTCGGGCCGTTGACGACGACGTGCGGGCCAAGTACGGTGCCGTCGCCGATTTCGACATCGGCGGCGATCACGCAGTAGGCGCCGATCTCGACGTCGGCGCCGAGCTTGACCCCTTCGGCAATCTGCGCTGTTGCGTGAACCATCAGGGGCTGCGCTCGGCGCACATCAACTCGGCTTCGGCGACCTGCTTGCCGTCGACCTTCGCCTGGCAGTGGAACAGGCCCATGCTGCGGATCATGCGCTTGAGTTGGACCTCGAGTTGGAGCTGGTCGCCTGGGCCGACGATCTGGGTAAATTTTGCATTGTCCACTTTTACCAGGTAATACAAGGCCTTCGCGTTCGGGTCTTGTTTGCGCGACAGCTGTACCAGCAGGCCACAGGCCTGGGCGAGCGCCTCGATGATCAGGACGCCGGGCATCACCGGATGGCCGGGGAAGTGACCCTGGAAAAACGGTTCGTTGATCGTGACGTTCTTGATCGCGCGCAGGCGCTCGCCGACTGTGTAGTCGATGACGCGATCGACGAGCAGGAACGGATAGCGATGCGGCAACATCGCGTGGATGTCGCGCACATCGAGCGCCGGCGTGGCGGCAGCGGCTTTGTTCATGGCGTCGTACTCATGATTTCGGGTCCTTCTCGAGGGCGTGCACGCGCCGGGTCAACTCGTCGAGGCGCTTGAACCGCGCCGCATTGCGGCGCCATTCCCGGTTGGCCTGGACCGGTGTCCCCGACGAGTATTCGCCCGCCGTCTGGATGGA
>DASRTK010000329.1:0-2004 GCA_035655975.1 Rudaea sp. | reverse complement strand
GACCGTCACCCCTGCCCCTTTCCCGCAGGGAGAGGGGTTCAAGAAATAGCGGCGATGTGACTACCCGGCAAGGCACAACGTAGACTGCGCGCTTTCGGTCCCTCGCAACGCATGCCTGCCGATTCGTCTGCATCGAGTTCACTGCGCCAGCATCCCGCCTACGTGCGCTACTGGTTCGCGCGCGTGTCGTCGGGCTTCGCGTTCCAGATGCTGTCGGTCGCGGCCGGCTGGCAGATCTACGACCTGACGCATCGCGCGCTCGACCTCGGCTTGATCGGACTCGTCCAGTTCGTGCCATCGCTGGTACTGGCGTTGCCGGCAGGACACATCGCCGACCAGTACGACCGGCGCCGCGTCGTGATCATCTGCATCGTCATCGAGTGCCTGGCGATCGCGCTGCTGGCATTCGTCAGCGGCCACGGCGCGTTCGGCGAGATGGCAATCCTCGGGACGTTGTTCGCAATCGGCGTCGCGCGCGCCGTCGAATTCCCGACCGCAATGGCGCTGGCGCCGTCGCTGGTTCCTGCAGCATTATTTCCGAAGGCTGCTGCGGCCGGCGCCTCGGCCGCACAAACCGCGATGATCGTCGGACCGGCGCTCGGCGGCGTCATCTACGTGGCTGGACCTCACGTCGTCTATGCCGTCGCGGCCGGGCTGTACTTCGTGGCGGCCGTGCTGATGTCGCGCGTGCGCTACGAACGGCCGCCGGTGCCGCGCGAGCCGCCGACCTTGCGCTCATTGTTCGCCGGCATCGGTTTCATCCGCCACCGGCCGGTCATCTTCGGCGCGATCTCGCTCGACCTGTTCGCGGTTCTGCTCGGCGGCGCAACCGCGCTGTTGCCGATCTTCGCGCGCGACATCCTGCATACCGGGCCCTGGGGCCTGGGCCTGCTGCGCGCCGCGCCGGCGGTCGGCGCGCTGACGATGTCGTTCTGGCTCGCGCACCACTCGCTGGAACGCAACGTCGGCCGGACCATGTTTGCTTCGGTTGCCGGCTTCGGTGTCGCCACGCTGTTGTTCGCATTGTCGACCTCGTTCCTGCTGTCGCTCGGCGCGCTGTTCGCGCTCGGCGCGCTCGACATGATCAGCATGGTCATCCGCTCCGCGCTCGTGCAGCTCGAAACACCCGATGCGATGCGCGGCAGGGTCAGCGCGGTCAATGCGATCTTCATCAATACCTCGAACCAGCTCGGCGAATTCGAGTCCGGCATCACCGCAGCCTGGTTCGGCACCGTGCCGTCAGTGCTGATCGGCGGCATCGGCACGCTCGTCGTCGTCGGATTATGGATGTGGTGGTTCCCGGCGCTGCGCGGGCGCGACCAGTTGCACACGCACGAGACCCGAACGCGGGCGTAGAGACGTCTCCGAGATGCCGTTCGCCCTGAGCGTAGCGCCGAAGGCGCGAAGTCGAAGGGTCCGAAGTGTTTCGACTTCGCTCGCTGCGCGAGCTACGCTCAACACGAACGGTTTGCCGCAAGCACACTGATGAACTCCCCACGCAAGATCATTCACGTCGACATGGATGCGTTCTACGCTTCGGTCGAGCAGCGCGACGATCCGGCGCTGCGCGGTCGGCCGGTCGTGGTCGCCTGGCGTGGATCGCGTTCGGTCGTGTGCGCGGCGTCTTATGAAGCGCGCGTTTTCGGCGTGCGTTCGGCGATGCCGGCCGGGCGCGCCGAACGCCTGTGTCCCGACGCGGTGTTCGTGCCGCCGGACTTCACGCGCTATCGCGCCGTGTCGCGCCAGGTGCGCGAGATCATGCTGCGCCATACCGACCTGGTCGAACCGCTGTCGCTCGACGAGGCCTATCTCGACGTCACCACGCCGAAGTCGGCGTTGTCGTCGGCGACCGAAGTCGCCAAGTGCATAAGGCAGGAAATAGCCCAGGAGACGAAGCTGACCGCCTCGGCCGGCGTCGCGCCGAACAAGTTCCTCGCCAAGATCGCCTCGGACTGGCGCAAGCCGAACGGGCTGTTCGTGATCCGGCCGCACGAAGCCGAAGCG
>DASRTK010000328.1:0-4760 GCA_035655975.1 Rudaea sp. | reverse complement strand
GATGCCGCCCATGAACAGCAGCGGGATGAAGACGGCAGCCAGCGACAGCGTCATCGACACGATCGTGAAACCGATCTCGCGCGCGCCGTCGAACGTCGCCTGCATCGGGCTCTTGCCCATTTCGAGATGGCGCGAAATATTCTCGAGCATCACGATCGCATCGTCGACGACGAAGCCAACACACAAGGTCAACGCCATCAGCGACAGGTTGTCGAGGCTGTAGCCGAACGGATACATGATCGCGAATGTGCCGACGATCGACATCGGCAAGGCCAGCGACGGAATGATTGTCGCGGACAGGTTGCGCAGGAACAGGAAGATCACCAGCACGACGAGGATCAGCGCGAGGAACAGGCTGAACTGCACGTCGCCGACCGAAGCGCGAATGCTTTCCGTACGGTCGTAGAACACCTTCAGGTCGACACCGGCCGGCAGCTGCTTCTGGAAATCCGGCAACACGGCGCGGATACGCTGCACGACCGCGATCGTATTGACGCCGGGCTGCTTCTGGATCGCCAGCAGCAGGCCACGCGTGCCGTTGACCCAGGCCGCGAGCTTGTCGTTCTGCACGCCGTCGTAGATGCGCCCGATGTCGCGCAATCGCACCGGCGCGCCGTTCTGGTAACTGACGATCAGGTTTTCGAACGGCTTGGCCGCTTCGAACTGGCCGTTGACCATGACGTTGTAGGTCCGGTTGCCGCCGTACAATGTGCCTGTCGGCAGGTCGACGTTGCCGCTGCTGACCGCGGTAAGCACCTGGTCGATGCCAAGGCCACGCGCGGCCATCGCTCCGGGGTCGAGATCGATGCGCACGGCGTATTTCGCCGAGCCGTAAACGTTCACCAGCGCGACGCCGTCGATCATCGACAGCCGCTGCGCGAGCAGCGACTCGCCGTATTCGTCGACTTTCGACAGCGGCAGTGTCTTCGAGCTCATGCCGACGAAGAAGATCGGCGCATCGGCCGGGTTGACCTTGCGGAATGTCGGCGGCGTCGTCATGGTCGGCGGCAGCTGCTTGAGCGCGGCCGAGATTGCCGACTGCACGTCGAGCGCGGCTGCGTCGATATTGCGCTCGAGCGTAAACTGCAGCGTGATCTGGCTCTGGCCGATGCCGTTCAGCGAGGTCATCGAGTCGATAGCCGGGATCGTCGAGAACTGCTTTTCGAGCGGCGTGGCCACGGCCGACGCCATCGTCTCGGGCGAGGCGCCGGGCAGAGTCGCCGTGATCTGGATCGTCGGAAAGTCGACGTTCGGCAAGTCCGACACGGGCAGCTGCCGATAAGCGGCAATGCCGAACACGAGAATGCCGATCATGACCAGCGTGGTCATGACGGGGCGGCGGACGAAGATTTCGGAAACGGATGTCATCGCCAGCGGTCCCTACTTCGCCGCGGTCTGGTCGACCGGCTTGACCTTGGTGCCGTCGACGAGGCGCGACTGGCCGTCGGTGACGACGTTTTCGCCCGCGTTCAATCCTTTTTCGATGACGGCCTCGCTCGCGACCGTGCGCGCAACGCTGACCGCCCGCTGCTCCGCGCTGTTGTCGGCTTTGACGACGAACACGTAGTTGCCGTTCGGTCCGGCCTTGACTGCCGCATCCGGCACCACGATCGCATCGGCTTCGTTACCGATCACCAGGGTGATATTGACGAACTGGCCCGGCCACAGATGCTGGTCGGCGTTGGTGAAAGCGGCACGCAGCTTGACCGTATTCGTGGCCGGGTCGACGGCATTGTCCACAAATGCCAGTTGTCCACTTTCCGCGGGCGTCGCTCCATCCGAGGCAGCGCGCACGTCGAGCACCGCCTCCGCTTGTGCCGTGCGCACGCGATCGACCAGGCGGCCCGGCACGGCGAAATTGACGAAGATTGGCGAAATCTGGTTAAGGACGATCAGGGCGTTGCTGTCGTTCGCCTTGACCAGGTTGCCGGCCTGCACGAGGATGCGTCCCGCCCGGCCGCTGATCGGCGCATAGATATCCGTATAGCCGAGCGTGAGGTTTGCCGAAGCGACATTGGCCTGGTCGACCTTGACGCTCGCGGCAGCGGCACTGTATGCCGTAAGGTATTGCTGCATCTGGTCGGCGGAGATGAATCCCTTGTCGGCGACCGGGCGATAGCGGTCGACTTGCGCCTTGGCCAGGTCGCGCGCCGCCTCGTCCTTCGCCAGCGCCGCCTGCGACTGCGCGAGCGCTGCCTGCGCAGGCCGCGGATCGATCTTGAACAGCAACTGGCCGGCCTTGACCTCTTCGCCGTCCTTGACGTGACTCTCGAGCAACTGGCCGTCGACGAGGGATTTCAGCGCGACACTGTTGATCGCCTCGACCGCGCCGACAGCAGTGATCAATTCCGGCATCGACTTGCGCACCACTTTTGCAACCGCGACCGGCACCGAAGTATCGTGCGGCGGTGGCGGCGCCGACGAGCAGGCGACGAGCAAAGCGCTCGCCGCATACCCTGCAGCAACCTTGAAAATACGGCAGTAGTTCGAATCGATCATGCTCTGGCGGCGTGTTGTCTTCGTGCCCGCCAATTATCGCTGAACGCGGGGCAACCACACGTAAATACATGTGAATAATCGCGCCGACAGGCCGAAAGTCACGGTCGCGATGCGAATGCCGCCTGCACACGCTACACTGCGCGCCCCGCGCTGGGCGCTTCATGTGCTCCGGCGCTGCTCGTGTTGATGCATTAGACCCAGGCAGTTGCGAACTTGAGAAGACGGTCATACATGGAAAAGGCGCTCGCCTGTTGCGCTGTTCCTTCGTCCGGAAAATCCGGAAGCGGCCATTCATGGACGCCCTTTCATAATTTCGAAACGTCATGGCCCATTCGTTGATGCATCCGGCGCTGCCGCACGAGGCGAAGCAGCGCCGCTTCTGGAACACGCCGCACGGCAGCGCCGCGGCGCTCGCGATCGCACAGGCGGCGCGCGCGCACGCCGGCGTCGTCGTCGCGGTGACGCGCGATACGCAATCGGCGCACGCGCTCGAAACGGACCTGCGTGTCTTCGCCGGCGCGGCCGATTCGGCCGACGCGCTCGATGTGCTGCATTTCCCGGATTGGGAAACGCTGCCCTACGACCTTTTTCCACCGCACCCGGAAATCGTGTCGCAACGCATTGCCGCGCTGTACCGGCTGCCCTCCACCACGCGCGGCGTGCTCGTCGTGCCGATCGCGACTCTCATGCAGCGTCTGGCGCCGCGCAGTTTCATCGGCGGCTCGACGCTGATGCTCGAACTGCGCCAGCGCTTCGATCTGGCCGAGGAGCAGCGCCGCCTCGAAGCCGCCGGTTATCGCCATGTCGGCCAGGTGCAGGAACCGGGCGATTTTGCCGTGCGCGGCGCCCTGCTCGACGTGTTTCCGATGGGCAGCGCCGAACCGTATCGCATCGAGCTGTTCGACCGGGAGATCGAGTCGATCCGGACGTTCGATCCCGAAACGCAGCGCTCGGCGCACAAAGTGGAAAAGGTCAATTTGTTGCCGGCGCGCGAGTTTCCGCTGACGGAATCGGCAATCAAGGCGTTTCGCAACACGCTGCGCGAGCGTTTCCCGATCGATCCGCGCCGCTGCCCGCTTTACCAGGACATCAAGGAAGGCACGACGCCCGCCGGCATCGAATACTACCTGCCGCTGTTCTTCGACCACACCGAAACGCTATTCGACTACCTTGGCGGGCAGACGCTCTTCGTCCTCGCCGAGAATACGCTCGCCGCCGCGGACAACTTCTGGCGGCAGGCACAGACGCGCTACGACAGCCGCGCGCACGACATCGAGCGCCCGATTTTGCCGGTCGCGGAGCTCTACCTGCCACCGGAACGGCTTCGCGAGCAGTTGAACCTGCGCTTGCGCGTCGAGATCGTCGCGAAGGACTCAAACGAGCATGCGGTCGATCTCGGCAGTGCGCCGGCTCCGTCCTTGCCGATCAATCGACGCGGAGAAGCTCCGGCCGAGGAGCTGAAGAAGTTCGTGCGCGATTACGCCGGGCGCGTGCTGATCGCGACCGATTCGGCTGGACGACGCGAGGCGTTGCTCGAACAGCTGGCGCAGGCGGACATTCGGCCGCAGGTCGTCGCGTCTTGGCATGATTTCGCAAAGCCCTCTCCCCCGAGTTCGCTCGGGGGAGAGGGTTGGGTGAGGGGGCAGCGCGCGAGTCCAGATGAACGCTTGGAAGGCGCCGGGCGCCTCCCCCTCACCCCAGCCCTCTCCCCCATCGATGAAGCTGATGGGGGAGAGGGAGCAACGCGGCCCGCGACCGGCACCCCGCCACGTTTCTTCATCACCGTCGCCGCGCTCGACGACGGATTCACCCTCTCCGACCCCGCCATCACCGTCCTGACCGAGCGCCAGCTCTACGGCGAGCGCGCGAAGCAATCGCGCCGGCGCGCGACGGCGGTGCGTGATCCGGAAGCGGTGCTGCGCGACCTGTCGGAGCTCGCGGTTGGCGCCCCGATCGTCCACGTCGATCACGGCGTCGGCCGCTACCAGGGCCTGGTCAAGCTCGAAGTCGGCGGCGGCGGTGAATTCCTGTGCATCGACTACGCAAAGGGCGACAAGCTATACGTGCCCGTCGCGCAGCTTCACCTCGTGTCGCGCTATTCCGGCACCGCGCCGGAACTCGCACCGCTGCATTCGCTCGGCGGCGATGCCTGGGAACGCGCCAAGCGCCGCGCCGCGCAGAAGGTCCGCGATGTCGCCGCCGAACTGCTCGCGCTGTACGCGCAGCGCGAGGCGCGGCCCGGGCATGCGTTCGCGTACGAC
>DASRTK010000327.1:0-2052 GCA_035655975.1 Rudaea sp. | reverse complement strand
AGCTGGCCGACGATCTTCTGCTGGTCCGCGCCCTTGAAATTGAAGCGGCCGATGTAGGCGCGCGACGGCGTTTCGTACTTGCCGATCGTGATGATGTCGGCGCCGCCGGACACTTCCTGCCAGACATTCTTCGAGCCATCGAGTGCGTCGCGCGACTGGTCGACGTAAGCCAGCTTCACGGTCGTGCCCATGACGATCTCGCCCTTGTCCGGCTTCTCCTGTCCGGTGATCAGCTTGAACAAGGTCGATTTGCCGGCGCCATTCGGGCCGATGATGCCGACGATTGCCCCCGGCGGCACCTTGAAGCTGAGATCGTCGATCAGAACGCGCTCGCCGAACGCCTTGGAAACGTTCTTGAACTCGATCACGAGATCACCCAGGCGCTCACCCGGCGGAATATAGATTTCGTTCGTTTCGTTGCGCTTCTGGTAGTCGACCGAGTTCAGTTCCTCGAAGCGGTTCAGGCGCGCCTTGCCCTTGGACTGGCGGCCCTTGGCGCCCTGACGCACCCACTCGAGTTCGCGCTGGATTGCCTTGATGCGGGCCTTCTCGCCGGATTCCTCCTGCTTCAGGCGCGCGTCCTTCTGCTCCAGCCATGACGAATAGGTGCCTTTCCACGGTATGCCGCGTCCGCGGTCGAGTTCCAGGATCCACTCAGCGGCATTGTCGAGGAAGTAGCGGTCATGCGTGACCGCAACGACCGTGCCGGGAAAGTTCTGCAGGAAATGTTCGAGCCACTCGACCGACTCGGCGTCCAGATGGTTGGTCGGTTCGTCGAGCAGTAGCATGTCGGGCTTGGACAGCAGCAGCCGGCACAGCGCGACACGGCGCTTCTCGCCGCCCGACAGGGTCTTGATCTTGACATCCCAGGCCGGCAGGCGCAGCGCATCGGCGGCGACTTCGAGGGTGCGGTCGAGTGCGTGGCCGTCGTTGGTTGCGATGATCGATTCGAGGCGCGCCTGTTCGGCCGCGAGCTTGTCGAAGTCGGCGCCTTCCTCGGCATAAGCGGCGTAGACGGCATCGAGCTGGGCCTGCGCATCGGTTATATGCGACACGCCTTCCTCGACGCTTTCACGCACGGTCTTTTCCGGATCGAGCATCGGCTCCTGCGCGAGGAAGCCGATCTTGATGCCGGGCTGCGGCCGCGCCTCGCCGTTGAACTCGGTATCGACGCCGGCCATGATGCGCAGCACGGTCGATTTGCCCGAACCATTCACGCCGAGCAGGCCAATCTTGGCGCCCGGGTAAAACGACAGCGAGATGTCCTTGATGATCGAGCGCTTCGGCGGCACGATCTTGGACACGCCGATCATGGTGTAGATATATTGCATGCATTGCTCCGTGCGCCGGGCTGCCTGGCAGACCGTCCGCAAAAACCGTAATTATCGCTGAATGCGCCGCCGCATGCCACGCAAATCGCCACCGCAACGAACGTTCCCGGAAGGCAAGCCCGGATCGCATGCAGCCACTGGATGAGGCGTTCGCCAACGCCCTGGCCCGTCATCGAGCCGGCGATACCGAGGCCGCGCGCCGCGGCTATGCCGATGTGCTCGCGCGCCAGCCCGGTCATGCCGATGCGCTGCACATGGCGGGCCTGCTGCTGCACCAGTCCGGCGAACACGGGGAAGCGCTGCGCCTGCTCGACGCTGCCTGTGCCAACGCGCCCGCGAGCGCGGCGGTGCTGGCGAACCGGGCCGGCGTGCATCTTGCCCTCGGCCAACACGCTGCGGCCGAGACGGATGCGCGGGCTGCGCTGGGGGCCGACCCGGCCTCATTCGGCGCGGCACTGAACCTCGGTCTGGCGTTGCTCGGCCTGGATCGAAGCGCTGCGGCTGCCGCCGCATTCGCGCGCGCGAGCGGGTTGCGTCCGCAGGACGCGCGTGCGTTGCTCGAATGGTTTTCGGCAGCCGCGTGCAGCGCGCGCGCAAACGGTCTTGCCGAGCGTGTTCGTTCGCCGCTGCCGGCACTTGCGCCGCAGCGCGATCTCGCGCTGCGCACGGCGATGCAGCTCGAGCACAACGGATTTTCGAATCAGGCGTTCGCGATCGTCGC
>DASRTK010000326.1:0-6778 GCA_035655975.1 Rudaea sp. | reverse complement strand
GACCGAGCCCGGCTACGCCAAGACCGCGTTCGGTCTGCGTGACTGGGCCGGCGACCGTGTCGTCGGCGAATGGTCGTGCGCGGGCGCGACGGTCACGACCGGATTGCCGCGGCTGTCGCCGAAGGAGGCGCGCGCACGCGGTGCGCGCGGTCTCGTCATCGGCGTGGCCAATTCCGGCGGCATCATCTACGACAACTGGATTGCCTCGCTGATCGAAGCGCTCGAAGCCGGGCTCGACATCGTCAGCGGCATGCACATGCGCCTGGCCGACGTGCCGCAGCTCAAGGCCGCGGCGACGCGCCTCGGCCGGCGCCTGATCGACATCCGCACGCCGCCGAAGAACATTCCGATCGGCTCCGGACACAAGCGCAGCGGCAAGCGCCTGCTCACGGTAGGCACCGATTGCGCGCTCGGGAAAAAGTATACTGCGCTGGCGGTGGCGCGTGCCTTCGTGCAGCGCGGCGTGCCTGCCGATTTTCGCGCAACCGGGCAGACCGGCATCCTGATCGCCGGCAGCGGCGTGCCGATGGATGCGGTCGTCGCCGACTTCGAAGCGGGCGCGGCGGAAATCCTCAGTCCGGATGCCGACGCGGGCCACTGGGATGTGATCGAAGGCCAGGGTTCCTTGTTCCACCCGGCCTATGCCGCGGTTTCGCTCGGCCTGCTGCACGGCAGCCAGCCGGACGTGTTCGTGGTCTGCCACGAACCGGGCCGCGAGTTCGTCCTGGGTCATGAGGAATTCGCGTTGCCGAGCATCGAGGAAACGATCGACATGACCGTGCGCTTGGGTAAGCGCACGAATCCGGCGATCCGCTGCGGTGGCGTGAGCTTCAACACCGGACGCCTCGACGAGGCTGCGGCGCTCGCGCTGCTGGCGAGCGAAAGCAAACGCCTCGGATTGCCGGTCGCCGATCCGATGCGCGGCGGTGCCGAATTCGAACGACTGGTCGATGCGTGCCTGGCGACGTGAAAAATGAGGTAAACAACTAGCTTCGTCATTCCCGCGAAAGCGGGAATCCATCTTGATCTGTTCTCAACGGCGCAAAGCAAAATGGATTCCCGCTTTCGCGGGAATGACGCCAAATTTGGCTGAACGACATCAAACTGGTTCGGTTGCCGGTTGAAGTCTTGCGCCGCCAGAGAAACAACAACATTACGAGAGTCGCACGCATCGAAAGGTCGACGCGCAGCGACTCCAACGACAGGAGAGAAAACATGGTTCCGATGAAATGGCTGTCCGCAGCGCTGCTGGCAGTGGGATCGCTGGCTGCGATCGCGCAGACGACTCCGCCGGCGGCAACTGCGCCGCTGGCTCCGGCCACTGCACCGGCTGAAGGCAACGCGGTCGCGGCGAAGCCGGCCGACGCGCAAGGCGCCAAGGCGCTGACCGCCGACGACGTCAACGCCTGGCTCGACGGCTACATGCCGTACGCCCTGGCGACCGGCGATCTCGCCGGCGCGGTCGTTACGGTCGTCAAGGATGGCCAGATCCTGACCGAACGCGGCTTCGGCTATGCGAACGTCGAGAAGAAGACACCGGTCGATCCGAAGCTGACCCTGTTCCGTCCCGGCTCCGTGTCGAAGCTGATCACCTGGACCGCGGTCATGCAGCAGGTCGAGCAGGGCAAGATCGATCTCGATGCCGACGTCAACAAGTATCTCGAGGCCGACTTCCAGATCCCGCCGCGCAACGGCAAGCCGATCACGATGCGCAACATCATGCAGCACGCGGCCGGCTTCGAAGAGCAGGTCAAGAACATCATCACCGAGGACCCGACCCAGCCGGGCTACATAGAACTGCTCAAGCGGTGGACGCCGACGCGCGTATTCGACCCCGGTGTCACGCCCGCGTACTCGAACTATGCAACCTCGCTCGCCGGCTACATCGTCGAGCGCGTATCGGGCGAGTCGTTCTACGACTACGTCGAGAAACACATCTTCGCTCCGCTCGACATGAAGCATTCGTCGATGCGCCAGCCGCTGCCGAAGGAACTCGAGCCGCTGGCCGCAACCGGTTACATCGTGGCCTCGGGCGAGGCGAAGAAGTTCGAGATCGTCGGCCCGGCGCCAGCCGGTTCGCTGTTGTCGCCCGGCGTGGACATGGCGCATTTCATGATCGCGCACCTGCAGAACGGCGAGTACAACGGCAACCGCATCCTCAAGGAGGAAACGGCCAAGCAGATGCACGACAGTCCGTTGACGCTGCTGCCGCCGCTGGACCGCATGGAACTCGGCTTCTTCGAGACCAACATCAATGGCCGCGAGGTTATCGCGCACCTGGGCGACTCGCAGAACTTCCATACCTCGCTGCACCTGTTCCTGAAGGAAAATGTCGGCTTCTACGTGTCGTTCAACGCGGCCGGCAAGGAAGGCGCGGCCCATCACCTGCGCCTCGCGCTGTTCGCCGACTTCGCCGATCGCTATTTCCCGGGGCCGCCGCTCACCAGCGCCCGCGTCGACGAGGCGACCGCGAAGCAGCACGCACAGATGCTGGTCGGCAACTGGTATGCGTCGCGCGGTTCTTTCACGAGATTCCTGTCCGCGATCGGCCTGATCGGCCAGACCAAGATCAGCCTCGGCGCAAAGGGCGAACTCGTCCTGTCCGATGCGAAGGGTCTGAACGGCAAGCCGATCAAGTGGGTCGAAATCGCTCCGTTCGTCTGGCATGACGTGGATGGCCACGATGCACTGGCGGCGAAAGTCGTCGACGGGCGAGTCGACCGCTTCAGCTACGGTCTCGGTGCGCCGTTCGAGGTATTCCTTCCCGTTGAAGCGGGACGCAACGGCGCGTGGCTCGTTCCGGCGTTGTGCGTGAGCCTCGCGGCGTTGCTGCTGACCGTCGTGTTCTGGCCGGTCAACGCGATCGTGCGCCGCCGCTTCCGCGCGCGCCTCGACCTTCCGGGCCCGGCACTGCGCGCCTATCGCGCCGGCAAGTTCGGTGCGCTGTTGGCGCTGGCCGCATTCCTGACGTGGACGCTCTCGGTCATCTCGATGTTCGGCGACTTGAACAAGACGACGTCGGCGTTCGATCCGGTCATTCGCTTCTGCCAGGTCTTCGGCTTCGTCGCGTTCATCGGCGGCTTCCTGCTGACGCTGTGGAACCTGAAGGCTGTCTGGACTGGCCAGCGCCGCTGGCCGGCGAAGTTGTGGAGCGTCGTGCTCGTGTTGTCCACGTTCGTCGTGCTCTGGGTCGCGTACCAGTTCCATCTCATCGGTTGGGGAGTGAACTACTGATGACGAAGCTGACGCTCAACGTCGCTGTCGAAAAGCTGCGCCTCGCCGAACCCTTCCGGATTTCCGGCTATGTGTTCGAGGAGCAGGATGCCGTCGTCGTCACGCTCGACGACGGCGCCCATCGCGGCCGCGGCGAGGCGTCCGGCGTCTACTATCTCGGCGACAACGCGCCGCAGATGCTCGCGGCGATCGAGGGCGCGCGCAGCGCGATCGAGGCTGGCATCGACCGCGCCGGACTGCAGCAGCTTCTGCCGCCCGGCGGCGCGCGCAACGCGATCGACTGCGCTTTCTGGGATCTGGAAGCGCACCGCAGCGGCAAGGAAGTCTGGGAACTCGCCGGATTGCCGGCGCCGAAGCCACTGATCACGACGTTCACGCTCGGCGCCGACGATCCGTCGGTCATGGCGGCCGGAGCGACCAAGTACGCGCACGCGCGCGCCTTGAAAATGAAGTTGACCGGCGAACTCGAGCGCGACATCGCGCGCGTGCGCGCCGTGCGCCGCGCACGACCGCACACCTGGCTCGGCGTCGATGCGAACCAGGGCTACGGCATTCTCGAACTCGACCAACTGCTCAGCGTGCTGGTCGAGGCCGATGTCTCGCTGCTCGAACAACCGCTCAAGCGCGGCCGCGAGGCCGATCTCGACGGTTTCACTTCACCGATTCCGATCGCCGCCGACGAAAGCGCGCTCAGCTTCGGCGATGTTGCCGGTCTCGTCGGCCGCTTCAACGTCATCAACATCAAGCTCGACAAGTGCGGCGGCCTGACCGAAGGCCTGGCGATGGCCCACGAGGCCAAGCGCCTCGGCCTGGGCGTCATGGTCGGCAACATGGTCGGCTCTTCGCTGGCGATGGCTCCGGCATTCGTGCTCGGCCAGCTCTGCGACATCGTCGATCTGGACGGTCCGATCTTTCTTGCCCATGATCGGACACCTGCGATCAGCTATGACGAAGGACTGGCCTGGTGCAGCGACAAGGTCTGGGGATCGATCCACGCCGCAACGCCGTGAACGCCGCCGTGAACGATGGCCGCAACTGGTTTGGTCAGCCGCGCGGGCTGACCATCCTGTTCCTGACCGAAATGTGGGAGCAGTTCTCCTACTACGGCATGCGCGCGCTGCTGGTCTATTACATGACCAAGCAGCTCATGATCGGCCAGCAGATGTCGTCGCTGATCTACGGCACCTACACGTCGATGGCGTTCTTCACGCCGATCATCGGCGGCATCATTTCCGACCGCTGGCTCGGCAAGCGCCGCGCCGTGATCATCGGCGGCAGCACGATGGCGCTCGGCCATTTCATGATGACGTTCGAGCCGCTGTTCTATCCCGCGCTCGCGACGATCGCGCTCGGCAACGGCCTGTTCCTGCCGAGCCTGCCGAGCCAGATCAACGATCTGTACAAACCCGACGATCCGCGCCGCGGCTGGGCCTACAACGTTTACTACGTCGGCATCAACGTCGGCGGATTTCTTGCGCCGCTGGTGTGCGGGTTCCTCGGTGAAACCTACGGCTGGCACTGGGGCTTCGGTGCTGCCGGCATCGGCATGCTGCTCGGCCTCGTCGTCTACGTGGCGGGAGGCAAGTACCTGCCGGAGCAGGGACGCGTGCAGCGCGCTGCGATCAAGGCGCAAGTCGTGCGCAATGGCAAGGCGACGGTCATGTTGCTGCTCGGTGTCGGACTTGCCGTGACGATCTTCCGCGGCGCCTACGAGCAGGTCGGCAACACCGTCGCCCTGTTCGCCGACGCCGGCATCGACCGTGCAACTGCATTGATGACGATTCCGATGACCTGGTTCCAGGCATTGAATCCGATGTTCGTGATCCTGATGACGCCGGCGTTGCTCGCCTGGTGGAGCCGCCGCGCGAAAGCCGGGCGCGACGCCTCGTCGATGCAGAAGATGGCTACTGGCGCGCTGACCGTTGCCGCGTCGTACCTGATCCTTGCCGCGGCCGCCTGGATGGCCGGCAGCGGACAAGCCAGCTGGCTGTGGCTGCTGGCTTACTTCGTCGTGTATACGCTCGGTGAGTTGTTCATCCTGCCGACCGGCCTGGGCCTGTTTGCGCGGCTCGCGCCGCCGTCGATGGGCGCCACGACGGTCGCTGCGTGGTTCCTGGCGATTTTCACCGGCAGCATGACTGCCGGAATCGTCGGCACGCTGTGGAGCCGCATGTCGCATCCGGTCTACTTCGTGCTGCTGGCGGTCATCGCTTCGCTAGCAGCGGCGCTGCTGCTTGCACTCGATCGCGAAACGCGGCGCATCGAGGGTGAGCGTGCCGCGGAAATCAGCGCGGCTGGCGCGATCGCCGAGCCGGTCGGCTAAGGCTGGCGAGAACGATGCGCGTCAACGCCCCAATAGTCGGGAAAAAAGATCAGCCATTCGTTGTGGGATGGCGTCTGTGAGCACGACCACATCAACCTGGTTCCAGCGCTTCCTGCTGCCGGGATTTGCGTTCAAGGCCGTCGTGATCGGCGGCGGCTACGCGACCGGACGCGAACTGGCCGAGTTCTTCCTGCCGAGTGGACCGTGGGGCGGCATCGCCGGCATGCTGCTGGCGATGGTGATCTGGAGCGTCGTGTGCGTGACGACATTCCTGTTCGCGCGCGCGAGCGGCGCGCGCGACTACCTGAGTTTCTTCCATGCGCTGCTCGGCCGCGGCTGGATCGTCTTCGAGATCGCCTACGTGTTGTTCGTCGTACTGATCCTCGCTGTGTTCGGCGCGGCGGCCGGCGCGATCGGCGCGGCGATGTTCGGCCTGCCAGTGATCGCGGGCACGCTCGCGCTGATGGTCGCCATCGCCGGATTCGTGATGTTTGGCAACGAGTCGGTCGAGCGGCTGTTCAAGTACGTGTCGTTCCTGCTCTACGGCGTCTACGTGCTGTTCATGCTGCTCGCGTTCACGCATTTTGGCGACCGCATCCTCGCCGGGTTTGCGCTCGACGTGCCGGCCACGGACTGGGCGCTCGGCGGCCTGACCTACGCCAGCTACAACATCATCGGCGCGATCGTGATCCTGCCCGTCCTGCGCCATCTGACTTCCAATCGCGACGCGGTCGTCGCCGGCCTGATCGCCGGTCCGCTGGCGATGCTGCCGGCGCTTCTGTTCTTCACCTGCATGGTCGCGTTCTATCCGGCGATCGGCAGCGAAACGTTGCCATCGGATTTCATGCTGCAGCGCCTCGACCAGCCGCTGTTCCATCTTCTGTTCCAGCTGATGATCTTCTGCGCGCTGCTCGAGAGCGGCACCGGCGCCGTGCACGCGATCAACGAAAGAGTCGCGAAGGCCTGGCAAAGCGCGCGCGGCGAAACGCTGACAAGTCGCGCGCGCCTGGTCATCGCACTCGCGCTGCTCGTCTGCTGCATGTTGCTGGCCGACCGCTTCGGGCTCGTCGCGCTGATCGCGAAAGGCTATCGCGCACTGGCGGCGATATTCCTGCTGATTTATGTGGTGCCGCTGATGACGCTTGGGGTTGCGCGATTGTTGCGTCGAGGTAGCGTCGTGCCTCAAAGCTGAAAAAAACCAAGCTCGTCATTCCGGCGAAA
>DASRTK010000325.1:0-14727 GCA_035655975.1 Rudaea sp. | reverse complement strand
TCGGCGCCGTCTTTGGGCTTGTCCGCCACTGTCATCGGCTGCCAAGTCTCGCCGCCGTCCGCCGTGTGCAGCGCCAGGCTATAGGCGCCGATGGCGAAGCCACGGCGCGCATCGACGAACAACACGTCGAGCAGCGGCGCTCCCTCGGTCGGTTCGCCGCCGACATTGGCCGGCTTCCACGGATCCTTGCGCTGGATCGTCCAGTGTTCGCCGCCGTCACCGCTGTGCAGGATCATGCCGTCGTGGCCGACTGCCCAAATGTTCGCGTCGACCGCGCAGACAGCGGTGAGCGTCGCGCGCGTCGGTACCTCGACCTGGCGCCAGTCGCGGCCGTCGTCCGAGAGCAACACGTCGCCACGCGCGCCGACGGCAATATAGCGCGCGCCGCTGCGCACGACATCGAGCAACAGGGATTTGTCCGCGAGCGGTTTGATTTCCGCAGTGGCGGTCGCCGGATCGGTCCACGTTGACGGTGCCTTGTCGGCTGGCGCGTCGACAGCCGCAGCCAGCGCCGGCAACAGGCACGCAAACACAAGACAACTCTTGCGCAATACCGAACAACTCATTGCCGGCAGCCCCTCTCCTACCCGCACCAGCATAGCCGCGCCGGAGAGATTTCGCACCATCCGCCGGCGGCGGCGAACGGTGCGAATGGGCTCAGCGGCAGACCGGGGTCACTGGATGCCGCGTTGGCGCAGCGATTGCGGCGAGAACATGTCCGGCGTGGTCTGGAACGAAAAATCGTACATCTCGTCCTGGTTGTCCAGACCCTGCGCGAGATAGCGTCCCGACTTCAGGTCGTAGTGAACTTCCAGCGTCGACCAGAACACCGGCACCTCGTAATAGTTCACCGACGGCGCCTCGGAATAGCGCCACAGCTTCAGCTGCTCGTCGTAATGATCGATCATGAGGATCTGCCAGCTGTCCTCGTCGAGGTAGAACGTGCGGCGCGGATTGATATGGCGCTCGCCGGACTTGAGGTTGGCGTCGACCACGTACATGCGATGCAGTTCGTAGCGCAGCAGGTCGGGGTTGATGAAGCCGGGCTTGATCAGGTCATCGACCTTGGTCTGATCGCTGTGCGCCTTGTAGTCGTTGTACGGCACATACATCTCGCGCTTGCCGACCAGCTTCCAGTCGTAGCGGTCCAGCGCGCCGTTGAACATGTCGGTCATGTCGTTCGTGCGCAAGCCGTCGGATGCCGTGCCGGGGTTGTCGTAGGCGACGTTCGGCGCGCGGCGCACGCGACGCTGGCCGGGATTGTAGACCCAGGCCTGGCGCGGCTCGGTCTTCGAGTCCAGCGTCTCGTGCACGAGCAACACCTGGCCAGCCAGGCGCGGCGGCGACACGACATCCTCGAAAAAGTATAAAAGGATATTGTTGATGTCCTTGAGCGTGTTGCCCTGCTTGTAGTACAGGCCCAGCCCTTCCTCGCGGAAGCGCTCGAGCACGTACTGTCCGCCCGAGGTCGGCGTCACCTGGTTGTTCCAGCGCGCGAACGACACGCCCTTGTACTTGAGCTTGTGGTTCCAGATCGCTTCCATGCCGGCCTTGGCCGGATCGGCGTCGAGGATCGGGAACGGAAAACCTTCGGCGACATTGGCGACGCCTTCGCCGCCGTCGACGAGTTCGCCGGTCGCGGCGTTCTTGATCGTCATCTCGTAGGTGCGCTCGGGGAACGACGCGCTGCGACGGGTCGGATAGACGACCATCTTCCAGTTCGGATATTTCTCGAACATCGCGATCTGGCCAGCCGACAGTTTGTCGCCCTGTTCCTTGTAGTTCTTCGCCGTGATCTCGAGCAGCGGCTTGTCGCTGGCAAACGGGTCGGGATGATGCATGCCGACCTTGTAGCCGGCCGGCGGCGTCGTGATGCCGCCTTTCCATTCCGGAATCGTCCCGTCCTTGTTGCCGGCGCGTTCCGCGCCAACTGGCGTCAAGGGCGTGCCGGTAGCTCCAAGCTTGGACGCGTCGCCCTTGGCCTGGACCCCGGCGGAAAAAACCGCGCATGCGATCAGCAGCGCGAGACCTGTTCGATGTTGGCGTGTCATTACACCGCTCCCGTTATCCGATTTTGTTCGACTTCGCCGCTACGTTCGAGAACGAACGTTTTTGGCCAGGTCAGAACGAGTACTTGACGACAAATGCGACGAAGTCGCGATCGTTGATCAGGTTCAGGTCGCCCGCGCCAAAGTAATCGGTGTAGCTCAGGTCGAACGTGAACTTGTTGAGGTAATTGGCCTCGGCGCCGATCGTCATCGACTTGCGACCCTCGATGAACGAGCCACCGGGTCCCGGCGTAATGCCGTTGACGTCATGGGCGAACGCGATGCGCGGCGACAGGGTGAACGCCGTGCCCCACACGCTGTTGTAGTCGGCGCGCGCGGCGACGCGATAACCCCACGAAAACGACGTCGGAAAACCCTTGACCTGCGTCTGCGGGTTGACCAGGCTGCCGCTGAGGGCATCCGGTCCGCCACCGGTGTCGGTGCCATCGCCGTTATAGCGCAACATCATCTGCGCCGGGATATCCGCGTCGGCAAAGCCGACCTCGCCGACCAGAGCGATCTGATCCGCATTGAACCAGTTGTTCGGTCCGAACACCTTCGTGCCGGTGAATTGCAGCTGGGTGAACTTGTTGCGCGTATAGCCGCGGATCGGCACGCCGGCCGGAAATTCGCCGAGCTGACTGTAGAAGCGGTCAGCCGGTGCGGGGATCAACTCGTTGAGCGGCGACAGACCAGCGTACAGGAGCTCGACGTCATCGATCTGCATCGGCTGATTCGGGCGGTAGCTCAACTCGCCCTGGAAGGCGATTCCCGGCGCATCGAACGTCGTGTTGAAACTGATCCCGTACAAATTGATGCCGCTGGGATATTCGACGAAATAGGTGGCGCTGGTCGGACTCGTGGTCGTAACCGTCGATTCCGCGCTGAGCAACGGCAGCCGGCTGGAATAGTGCAGGTAGTAGAAGCCGAACTCGGTGTTGTTCAGACCTTCGGCGAGATAGTGCGCGGCCACGCCCCACTGGCCATATTCGCTCGGATAGACATCCCGGCCGCGCTTGACCGTCTGGTCGCAGGACTCATCGAGAAGGTGCGCGTACGGGCTGGAGCCGCCGACGCTTGCGCCCTGGAATGCCGGGTTGTCACTCGGCGCGCCGCCGAAGCAGACGTTGTAGTAGTTCTGCGCGTTGTTGACCGGCTGCGGGATCAGGCCGAATGGCAGCGACGCGTACGTCGCTCCGATCACGCCGATGTCATTGGTCGAGAAGTAGCTGCCGATCGGGTCGGGATTGGTCTGCGAGAATTCGAGCAGGTAGGTCGCCTCGACCGAGAAGTTCTGGGTGAAGTTGTACGACGCCCAGATCATGTTCACCGGCAGCAGCGCCTCCTTCAACTCGGCGCCGGCCACGTGCAACTGCGAAACGTCGACCGGATTGATCGCGTTGATGCCGCCCTGGATGAACGTGCTTTCACCCCAGCTGAGCACCTGCTTGCCGAAGCGTACCGTGCCCTGCTGGTCGTTGACCGTGAACTTGGCCCAGATGAACGAGTCGAGGAAGCGGAAACGCTTGCCGACTTGGTCCTGGGTCAACGATGGCAGCTTGTCGTTACCGGCGTTTTCGAAATCATAGAAATAGCTGGCGCGGAAGAAACTGCCGAAGTTCTCGCCGTAGTTGAGCGACAGTTCGCTCGTTGCCTTGACCGCGTTGGAGAACACGTCGCCATTGTCGTAGTTCAGATTGCCGTCATCGTGGTTCGCCGAGAACGCGCCCTTCGCGGCGCGCTGCTGTGCGTTCGGCAACAGGCCGACGAGCGGGTTGTAGTGGGCCTTGGCGACCAACCCGGGATCCTGGTCCTGGACGCGGAAGTCGACGCCGTACGACAGCGTCGTGTTGATATCGCCGTGCCAGCCGTCCTGGTCGCCGAATGCGATCGCGTGGGCTTTGCCGGCGAAGCCGCCGACCAGCGCGAGTGCGAGCGCAACGGTCAACGGATGGCGGGTGAAGACGGCCGGCGATGTCGTGATCTTGTTGTTGTGCATGCTCATGTCGTTTCCCCTGGTCGGATTAGTGCTTGATCACGGCCGGATTGGTTATCTGCACCGCGGTTCCGCCAGTCGCGAGGAAGCTGGCCGCTTCCGTCTGCATTTCGACCGTGGCCTGCGGTGAGGTGGAAGGATCAAGCAGCGATCCGTGCGTACCGGTGACGAAGCGCACGACACCGCGGATGCCGGTAGCCGATTGCGCCGAACTGGTCAGCGTGGTCAGACCCAGCGCAGCAATCAGCGGGTTGCCGCCGGACAGCGGGAAGCCGGCTACCGCGTTCGGGATCACCTGGTCGGGCAACCAGTTGCCGCTGGCGTCGTAACAGGTCGAACACTTCGATGCGCTGATGTCGCCGGGCAGCGGCGGGCTGCCGCCGACGACTTCCTGGGCGAGAATGTGCTTGTTGGCGGTCGCGAACGCGAAATTGATCGGATCGCCCGAGTCGATGACCGTTTGTGCGGCGACGACGAACTGGCCGAATGCCGGCGTTCCCGGCAGCACGCCGGCTCCCGCCAGGCCACCGAGGATAATCGGGCTGAAGGTCGGCGAGCCGAGCAGAAGGCCGACGACGCCGCCACCCGGAACGTTTAGCACCGCGTTCTGCACGAACGTGTTCGGCGTCTGCGCGATCGCCATGAAGGTCGTGCCCTCGATGCTGCCGAGCGACTGACCGATGTAGGCGACGCGCGCGGTGTCGAATCCCGGTGTGTGTCCGTCCAGGCTCATCGTCGCGATCGACGTGCGCAGTTCGAGCAGGTCGGCGACGCCTTCACGCAGGTTGTCGCGCGACGTCAGCAGGCTGCTCAGATTGATGAAGTACGAACCGGATGAATCGATCTTGCCGTCCGGGCCGGGCGCGCCGGTCGTGTTGTTCTCCAGATCCAGGTCGAACGTGCGCTCGCCGGTGATGAGGCCGGCCGCTGGCGTTCCCGTCAGCAACTGGTTGTGGAAGAACGGATTGGTCGGATCGGTCAGGCCGTGCAATGGCAGATCCATCGCGACGACGGCGAAGCCAGCCGCAGCCATCGCGCCGGCGATCGCGAACATGTCGGTGCGATTGCGCGTGATGCCATGCTGGAAAATCACGATCGGCCAGCCGGACGCCGGCTTGGTATGGCCCGAATTCGCATTCGGCACGGTCATCAGCAGCGGAACGCTCGGATGCGCCGTCGCCACCGGGAACGGATTGATGAACGTGACATTTGTCGACGTCGGGTCGAGTCCGAGCTGGTTGAACGGCGGCACGTAGGCGCCAGGAGCGGCGTGCCAGAAAGTGGTCAGCGCGGCGGTAGGATTCTGCGCCGATGGCACCGACAGGTAGTACGGAATGTTCAATGCGCCGACATAGACGTCGGCAATCGGCGGCAACGCCGGATTGATCTGCGAAAGGTTCTTGCCGGTCGGCACGAGCGCGACAGCCGTATCCGGGACCGCGTCGATCACGCTGTTGAGAGCCTGCAGCACGACAGTCGTGGATTGCGTCGTCGCGGTCCATGACAGCACGATGTGTCCGCGCTTGATGCCGACGGTCGCCGCGGCGGCTTCCTGCGAGACCACCAGCTGGCGCAGCGGCTCGAGTGCGCAGGTCGTCGACGCCGGCAATAGCGAAATCGTCGACTTGCCGTTGATGCACACCGGCAGGACACGCTTGGCGAGGAAGTAGGTCTGGTCCGCGGTGACGTCGTTGCCGGCGGCGTCGGTGATGCTCGGGACGCGATCGGCCGGCGGCAGGCCGGTGCCGCCCTCGCCGAGGAGAACGACCATGTAAGACGTGAGCTGGCGCAGGGGCGCCGTCGGCACGATCGCTACCGTCCTGCCGGTTGGGTCGGTCGGCGCGAGCGCGACGACGAATTCCTGCGGCGATGCCAGCTCGCGCACGATCGACTTGACGCCGCCGCCGGGGCCGGTCAGCACGACTTCGAACACGCGCACGGTCTGGCCGCCGACCAGGCTGCTGGCCTTCGGCGGCGCGGAGAACGTCGTCGTCCAGGGCGCCACGGTGCCGAAACCGTCGAGCGCGTTCATCGCGACCGCCGGATCGCCGTAGTTGGCCGGATTGGCTACCGGGATGTTCAACGTCAGGTCGGTCGTCCCCTGCAGCAGCAGGTTGGTCGGAAACGGCACGACGCCCCCGCTCGGATCGAAGCGGGCGGTGATCAACCCGGTCACGGGCGAGCCGTCGCTGTTCAGCGATGGCGGCGGCGATACCCCGGCCAGCGCCTGACTTGCGGCGAAAGTCAGGAGCAGCGAAGTCAGCCCCAGGGTGCGAGCAATACGGCTTTGCATGATGAGTTCCCCAACGAAAAGCGGACGGCGATGTGTGACCGGCATCATAGGGAGTTCAAACGGTTGTTTGCAACGAAAATGGCGCACTTTCAGTGCTGCGCCGCAACAGGCGCAAGCCCTCCGATGCAGTTGCGAGTCGCGTTCAGCGAAGAGATGCGGCGATCACGTCAGGCGCAAGAAACGCGCGCGGCGCATAGCCGAAGTCGCGTGCGGCTTCGCTGTTGTCGGCGACAAGGTGCGCGCGGGTGCGGCCGACCGCGGCCGCGGTGATCGTGCTTGCGCCGCGACCCGACCGCAAGCGCAATCCCGCGCGAATCATGGCTTGAGGAAGCGGCAGTGGCAGCACGAACTTCGGCATCGCGGCGCGCAGGCGCCACAGCAAGCGATCGAAGCGCAAGCGCTCGCCGCCGCCAAGCGCGTAGATCTTGCCATGCGCCGCGGTGCAGTCGACCACGGCGTCGACGGCACCGGCGAGATCGGCGGCATGCACCGGTTGACGCAAGCCGCTGGCGCCTAACGGAACCGGCAGGACGCGCCAGCGCAACGCAAAGCGCGCGATCGGCGTGAGGCTTCGATCAGGCCCGCCGCCGTAGATCAGCGTCGGGCGCAACACCGTGCAATCGATGCCACGTTCCGCGGCGGTGCGCAGCAGGCGTTGCTCGGACGCGCGCAAGGTTTCGGCCAGTGCGCGCTCGGCGGCGTCCGGCGAGGCGCTCTTGGTTTGCGCACTCATCGAACTCAGCGCTATCACGCGCTTGACGCCGGCAATTGCAGTGCGGTCAAACCACGCAGAGAACGCGTCGAGCGGTCCCAGACTCACGATGACGTCGGCAGCCGGCGGCAGCGCGCCGACCGCGCCGAACAGATCGCCCTGGATCCAGGCCGGCCGCCGCCGGTCGTTGGTCGCGGGCGGCCGCCGGCTGACGGCATGGACGCGTTCTCCGCGCTCGAGCAGGGTCGGCAGCAGCAGCCGGCCGGTCGCGCCGGACGCACCAAAAATGATAAATGTGGACAATGCTGCTTTCCGGGGAACCCGATCAGGCGCGAACGCGCGTGCGCTCAGCCGGCCGCATCGGCGTCGAGCAGCCGTCCCGGCAATCCACGGATGCGGTTGAGCAATCCCGGGGGCAATTGGCGCGGCGCGCGCGGCCCGCGCGCCGGCGCCGCGGCAAACCGCCACGCCGCCTGCGGGTTCTGCTTGATGCGCCAGTAGCGCGCCATCGCCGCGTCGGTGTACTGGCGGCAGATCGTCGGGTGCAGCGGCCGGCGCAGCAGGCGGAAAACCTGCGCCTCGTTGATCAGTTCGATCGCCAGGTCGACATCAAGTTGCGCATCGATCGCAATCGTCGTGATCTGCGGATGCGAGTGCTTGAGTGCCTTGAGCGGCGTGACCAGATCGCTGCGCCGTACGCGCGTGGCGCAGATCAGGGCGCCGGTCTCGTGCTGCTCCATGAACACCAGCGCGCGCTCGAAATCGTTGGCGAAATGGATCGTGTAATGCGACTGCAGGACGTCGCGCAAGCGCTGCTGCGCGTCGGCATCGTTGTCGATCACGACCAGGGCGACATGGCGCTTGAGGTCCCCGGCCTCGTCGGACGTCGGCGGCTCGCTGCCGAGCACCGGCGTGACGCGCGCGCCGCGCGCGGCGGCGTTCGCCAGTTCCCTCATCGCCGCGTTGTTCCAGGGCAGATCGACGCAGCGAAACACCTCGACTTCGTTGATCGCATCGAGCAACAGGCGGCCTTCCGGACGATCGCTCAGCAACACGCGGATGCCGCGCGCGTGTGCGCGCCTGACCGCGCGCAAGACGTCGATGCCGGTCAGCGGCGGCACACGCTGGCTGCAGATCACGGTATCGACATCGTGCTTTGAAGCGAGCGCCGCGGCAGCATCCGGATCGGCACAGACGATTACTTCGTGGTCGCGCAGCAGGGCCACGAGCGCGTGCTGGATGCTTCCTTCGGCCGTGACGAGCAGGATGCGCGATGCCGGCCCGGCCGGTTTGACCTCGTCAGCTGCCATCTGCGCTGCCTGATGGCAAGCTCACGCTGAACGCCGAGCCATGCTTGGGCGTCGTCTTGACCTGGATCGAACCGCCGAGTCCGGACACGATCCGATGCGCGATCGTCAGTCCCAGCCCGGTGCCTTCGCCGCGCGGCCGGGTCGTGAAGAACGGCTCGAATATCTTCGGCAAGATGTCATCGCTGATGCCCGAACCGGTGTCCTCGAACACGACCTCGATGCGGTCACCGGCCTGCTTGCCGCTGACCGTCAACGTGCCCTCTCCCTCCATCGCGCTGGCGGCGTTGTTGATCAGGGCGAGAAACGCCTGGTCCAGGTCGCCGGGCACGCTGCGCACCTTCGGCAACGCGCCGAGCTGCCGGACCACCTTGATCCGCTCCGGCAGACGCGACTGCGCCAGCGCGAACGCGCTGTCGATGCAATCACCGACGTCGACCAGAACCGGCGCATCGATGTCGGTGCGGGCGAACTCCTTGATGCTCAGCGCACGGCCGGACAGCTGCGCAAGCGCGCTGCGCGAATCGTCGAGCAGGACTTCGGTCTTGTTCGCCATCGCACTGTTCTCGAGCTTCGCGCGCGCCTCGAACAGCTTTCGGCGCGCCTCCTCGACGAACTTGACGAGCTTGTCCAGGCTCGCCTTGTCGGCACCGAACAGCAGGTCGACCGGCTGCAGGCAATGCTGCACGGCGTCGTCGTATTGCTGCACGAGGGAGCGGTACTCCGCCAGCATCTCGCCGACGACCTCGATGTTGCCTTTTGCGAGCCCAAGCGGCGCATTGATCTCCCGTGCCACGCCGGCGATCATCTGGCCGAGCGCCGCAAGCTTGGTGACCTGGATCGTCTGCGCCTGGGCAGCCTGGAGCCGGTCGAGTTCCTGCTGCGCCTCCTCGACGGCAAAGTTGGCGGAAAGCGTCTGCCGGCGTTGATTGGTCAAGGCAATCCACAGCTGCACGATGGCAGCCAGCGCGACCAGGAGCAGCAAAAGCAACGTCCAATCCATCGGCAAATTCCTCGTCGATGCATGCGCGGTTGTCGATACGCTCCCCCAGCGTGCCGGACAAAGATAACCTATCCGGTGGCGGTCGTGTCACCTGCCGGCAAGCGATGGGGCAAGACCGCAGGCCATGCGCCGGCAGCCCAGCGGCCTGCCGTGCGGTTCTCATGTATGCTGATTGTGTCTGGCATCGCGGAGCTTCATCCATGATCGCTCGCATCTGGCGCGGTATCACGCTCAAGGAAAAAGCAGACGACTACCTCGCCTACCTGCATGAAACCGGCCTGCGCGACTACGCAAAGACGGCCGGCAACCTCGGCGTCACGATCCTGCGCCGCAACCAGGGCGAGCACTGCGAGATCATGCTGATCTCGCTATGGGAATCGATGGACGCGGTGCGCGCTTTCGCCGGCGAAAACCCGGATCGCTCCGTGTACTATCCCGAGGACGAACACTTCCTGTTGCAAATGGAACCGCTCGTGCGCCATTACGAGGTTGCCGAACAGATCGCCGCAGGTGCCGAAGCGACCGCGCCGGCAACGAAGTCCGGCAAGCGTAAGCCCTGACGCCGCGCGCAACGGACCTGTCGTTCTGCCCAAGGGGTGGGCCCGCCGGATCGCAAGCTAACCCGCCCCCAGACACGGGCTAGCCTGAAGGCGTTGGCCCAAGATCAAAGAATACCGATCTTCGCGTGTTGCGAATCGGTATCCTGCGCCGAAGATCAGGCCGCCTTCTTCGCCGCAGACTCCGCGTTGAGCGCATTCTTCACAGCGACGCGCCCGCCGACTCGCTCCATGAAGCGCGCAAGCGCAGGCCATTGCGCGACGTCGATGTCGAAATGGCGGGCCCAGCGCGTGACCACGAACAGATAGGCATCGGCTACCGTGAACTGCGCTCCGAGCAGATAGTCTTGCTTGTCGAGCGCCTTGGCGACGAACGCATAGCGCTGCTCGAGTTTGTCCTTGAAGATCGCCTTGGCCGCTTCCGGCATGTCGGCGTTGAACAGCGGACTATAGGACTTGTGCAACTCGGTGGTAATGAAGTTCAACCATTCCTGCAGGCGCGTGCGCTCGATCGTGCCGTTCGGCGGCGCGAGTTTCTTTTCCGGCTTCAGGTCTGCCAGGTACTGCACGATGGCCGGACCTTCGCTCAAGACCTCGCCATTGTCGAGTTCGAGCGCCGGCACATAGCCCTTCGGATTGATGGTCGTGAAGTCACGCCCGTCGGCAGTCTTCTTCGTCTTCATGTCGACCTTCGCGGTCGCGAACGGCAGGCCCAGTTCGTTCAGGACGATGTGCGGCGAGAGTGAGCAGGCTTCGGGCGAAAAATATAATTTCATTGAATTCTCCTCGATTTGCGAATACGGCGGGATGGCTCGCGTTGTGGTGAGCCATTGTCCAGACGTGCGCGCAACCTCGAGTGAATCAAAGCGCCGAAGGGTGGAACTCAGCGTTCCATGGCCAAGCTGAATGGTTTGGGCCCGTCTGAGCTTGGCTGCCGGCGCTGCCATCACCGGCCCTGGCGGGCTCGACCGCTAGCGAAATGCGGGATGATCCGGGTCATGCCGCACATCGCCGCGGAAGGCGCGCGCGAGCGCAGGCGCTCCAGGCCTACTTCTTCTTCGGAATGTACAGGTCGGTAATTGTACCTTCGTATACTTCCGCCGCCATGCCGACCGATTCCGACAGGGTCGGGTGCGGGTGCACGGTCAGGCCGATGTCGGCCGCCTCGCAGCCCATCTCGATCGCCAGCGCGACTTCGGAGATCAAGTCGCCGGCGTTCGGTCCGACGATGCCGGCGCCGATCACGCGGTGCGTGGCCTCGTCGAAGATCAGCTTGGTGAAGCCCTCGGTGCGGCCGATGCCGATCGCGCGGCCGGACGCGGCGTAAGGGAACTTGCCGACGCCGTACTTGATGCCGTCCTTCTTCGCCTCGGCTTCGGTCACGCCGACCCAGGCGACTTCCGGATCGGTGTAGGCCACGCTCGGGATCACGCGCGCGACGAACTCGCTCTTGTGGCCGGCGCAGACTTCCGCCGCGACCTTGCCCTCGTGCGTCGCCTTGTGCGCGAGCATCGGGTTGCCGACGATGTCGCCGATCGCGAAGATGTGCGGCACGTTCGTGCGCATCTGCTTGTCGACCGGGATGAAACCGCGATCGGTGACCTGCACGCCGGCCTTGTCGGCATCGATCTTCTTTCCGTTCGGCGAGCGGCCGACGGCGACGAGCACGCGGTCGTACACCTGAGGATCGGGTGCCTTCTCGCCTTCGAATGTAGCTTTCAGGCCTTCCTTCGTCGCTTCGACTTTCGCGACCTTGACCTTGAGGTGGATGCCTGCGTAGCGCTTGTTCAATCGCTGCGCGAGCGGCCGCACGAGATCCGGATCGGATCCCGGCATCAACTGGTCGAGCAGTTCGACGACCGTGACTTTCGCGCCGAGCGCGTCGTAGACACAAGCCATTTCCAGGCCGATGATGCCGCCGCCGACGACGAGCAGGTTCTTCGGCACGTCCTTGAGCACGAGCGCGTCGGTCGAGTCCATCGTGCGCGGATCGTCCCACGGGAAACCGGGCAGCTTCACCGCCTGCGACCCGGCCGCGATGATGCATTTTTCGAAGCGAACCAGTTTCTTTCCGTCCTTGGTTTCGACTTCGATTTCGTTCGCCGACACGAACTTGCCGGTGCCCTGCACGACCGTGACCTTGCGCTGCTTGCTCATGCCGGCCAGACCGCCGGTGAGCTGCGCGACGACCTTGTCCTTGAATGCGCCGAGCTTGCCGATGTCGATGTCAGGTTTTCCGAAACTGATGCCGATCTCAGCCGAGTGCGATGCCTCGTCGATCAACCGCGCCGCGTGCAGCAGCGCCTTCGACGGAATGCAGCCGACGTTGAGGCAGACGCCGCCCAGCGTCGCGTAGCGCTCGATCAGCACGGTGTTCTGGCCGAGGTCGGCCGCGCGGAATGCTGCGGTATAACCGCCCGGGCCGGAGCCGAGCACGACAACCTGGCATTCGATGTCGGCCTTGCGTCCTGATGCCGCTGCAGCCTTCGGAGCAGGAGCTTGGCTTCCCCCGCTCGCGGGCGGGGGCGACGCTTGCGAGGCGGCCGCTTCGGAAGGTTTGCCCCCATCTGCCTGCGGCCCCTTCCCCCGCTCCGCAGGGGAAGGGGAACTCGGCGTCGGCGCGGCACCGCCGCCTTGCGCTTCGATCACCGCGACGACGCTGCCCTCGGATACCTCGTCGCCGAGCTTGACCTTGACCTCCTTGACGACGCCGGCAACCGACGATGGCACCTCCATCGTCGCCTTGTCCGATTCGAGCGTGACCAGGCCCTGGTCCTTGGCGACCGTGTCACCGGCTTTCACCAGCACTTCGATCACGGGTACATTTGTATAGTTTCCGATGTCCGGAACTTTGACTTCAGTCGTTGCCACGGTCGGGCTCCTTCGCTCGGGTCGTCAGCGCGGCGCGAAAGCGCGAGCGCCATTCTTTGCGCTTGCTGTCGAAATTGGCGTCGCCGTGCGCCGCGTTCTCCGCGGCGGGCACTTCAGCGAGCACCGGTTCGACAATTGTTTCAGGCGCCGCTGCGCACGCCATTGCGTCGTTGGACGGGCCGGCGCCACGAATACAGGCGCGCAGCTCGGCCAGCCGGCGCTGTTCGGCGCGCGTGCTTCGACGCTGCTGCTCGCTCTGTTCGCGATGCCTGGCGACGAGTTCCCGCGACTTGCGATTGGCGTAATCGATCGAAGCGCGGAAGTCAGGCAGGTGATGTCTTTCGACATCGTCCAGCAGGCAGTCGAACACGATGTGACCGTCCTCGATCCACAAACCATGCCGCTTGATCACGATGCGCGATTCGCGTTCCTCGTGGAAGAAGCGGATCCAGGCCAGGTCAGGCTCGCGGCTCAGACCCAGGTACAGCGTGCGCATCGACGAATGCACGCGCGACCATGTGGTCTTCTTCAGGTCGAGGTCGACGATTCCGATGTCAGTGAAGTCCGCCGTCATGGCCCGAACTCACAGCAGCGCGCGCCGCATGTCGCCGAGCAGTTGCGCGAGATACGCGGTGAAGCGCGCCGCCGAAGCGCCGTCGATCACTCGATGGTCGTATGACAGCGACAGCGGCACGATCAGGCGCGGCACGAATGCCTTGCCATCCCAGACCGGCTTCATCGACGACTTCGATACGCCGAGGATCGCGACCTCGGGTGCGTTGACGATTGGCGTGAACGCCGTGCCGCCGATGCCGCCGAGCGAGGAGATCGAAAAGCAGCCGCCGGACATGTCGGCCGGTCCGAGCTTGCCGTCGCGCGCCTTGGCGGCCAGCGCGCTCGTTTCCTGCGCGATCTGGACGATGCCCTTCTTGTCGGCATCCTTGAGCACCGGCACAACCAGGCCATTCGGCGTATCGGCGGCGAAGCCGACATTGAAATACTTCTTGAGCACGAGGTTTTCGCCGCTCGCGTCGAGCGAGGCGTTGAAGTCCGGATATTTCTTCAGCGCGGCGACGACCGCCTTGATGATGAAGCCGAGCATCGTGAACTTGATGCCGGCCTTCTCGTGCTCCTTGTTGAGCGTGACGCGCAGCGCTTCGAGATCGGTGATGTCGGCATCGTCCTGCTGGGTCACGTGCGGAATCATGACCCAGTTGCGCGCAAGGTTCGCGCCGGAGATCTTCTTGATCTTCGACAGCGGCTTGGTTTCCACTTCGCCAAATTTGGAAAAATCCACTTGTGGCCACGGCAACAGGTTCAGCCCGGCCCCGCCTCCAGCGGCGGTGCGCGGCGCAGCGCCGGCCAGCGCCTGCTTGACGAAGTTCTGCACGTCCTCTTTCGTGATGCGGTTCTTGCGCCCGCTGCCGCTGACCTTGGCGAGGTCGACGCCGAGTTCGCGCGCGAAGACGCGGATTGCCGGACTTGCGTATGGCACCTTGTCCGGCATTACGGTATCTGCGCCGAACGCCACGGGCGGCGAACGCGGCGCATCCGCGTCGCTCTTCGCCGGTTCGGCGGCGGGAACGAGGGCGGGCGCGGCAGGCTTTGCCTCGGCGACAGGACTTGCCGGCGCCGGCGTCTGGCTCGCCGGTGCCGGCTTCGGACTTTCGGCCTTCGCGGGCGGCGTTGCCGTCGCCTCGCCACCGGCTTCGATCAATGCGACTACCGTTCCTTCCGAAACCTCGTCATTGAGCTTGACCTTCAGCTCCTTGACGACTCCAGCGATCGGAGACGGAACCTCCATCGTCGCCTTGTCGGACTCGAGCGTGACCAGCCCCTGGTCCTTGGCCACCGTGTCACCGGGCTTCACCAGTACCTCGATCACCGGCACGTTCGTGTAGTTGCCGATGTCCGGAACCTTTACCTCGCTGACCTGCGCC
>DASRTK010000324.1:0-2196 GCA_035655975.1 Rudaea sp. | reverse complement strand
TTGGCCAGTTCGACTTCGTCCTGGCGCGAGCGCGATTCCATGCGCTTGTAGTGGTTGTAGACCGCGACCGCGAGGGTCTTCTTCGCGCGCGTCTGCCCGATGACGTACTGGTCGAGTACGTCCATGATTTCCTTGGGCTTGGGCAGATGGCTGCGGGCACCGGCAGCCTTCTCCTCGAGTTCCTCGCGGATGATGTCGTTGCAGAGTTCGACGCACTCGTCGCAAATGAAGACGCTGGGACCAGCGATCAACTTGCGGACTTCGTGCTGACTTTTGCCGCAGAACGAGCAGTACAGGATCTTGTTGCTGTCGCCCGATCGGCTTTGCCGGTCGTCGCTCATGCCGTGCCTCGGTTCAGTTGCAAATATATGTCAGTAGGGAGAATAGCACAGCCGTGGCAAAAACCAGCGCCTTCCGGGACGCCGGGGCGCCCGCTGGTTTGCTGCCTCGCAAAAGCCTTGATCAGGCCGTTTTTACCGTGTCGGCCGGACGCTTTTCCAGCACCGAGTCGACCAGCCCGTAGGCCTGCGCCTCGCTGGCGCTCATGAAGTAGTCGCGATCGACGTCGCGCTCGACCTGCTCCACGCTTCGACCCGTGTGCATGGCCAGCATTTCGTTCAGGCGCGACTTGATCTGCAGGATTTCCTTGGCGTGGATCGCGATGTCCGAGGCCATGCCGGAAAAGCCGCCCGACGGCTGGTGAATCATCACGCGCGCGTTCGGCAGACAGTGGCGCTTGCCCTTGGTGCCGGCCGCGAGCAGGAACGAGCCCATGCTGGCCGCCTGGCCGACGCAGATCGTGCTGATGTCCGGCTTGATGAACTGCATCGTGTCGTAGATCGCCAGCCCCGCGGTGACGACGCCACCCGGGCTGTTGATGTAGAAGTTGATGTCCTTGTCCGGATTTTCCGACTCGAGGAACAGCAACTGGGCGACGATGACGTTGGCCATGTAGTCGTCGACCGGACCGACCATGAACACGACCCGTTCCTTGAGCAGGCGCGAGTAGATGTCGTAGGCCCGCTCGCCGCGCGAGGTCTGTTCGACCACCATCGGCACCAGGTTCAGATTGCGGATCGGTTGCATGTCCATCGTTTGGTGCCTCGTTTGCGCCCGTCCCGTCAGCCGTTGGGACGCATCGCCTCGTTGAAGGTCAGATACTGTTCGTTCGTCTTTGCGTGCTCGGCGATCCAGTCGGCCACCTGGTCCTCGAGCACTCGGTTCTGCAGACTGCTCATGAGGTTGGGATCGCGCTGGTAAAGTTCAACCACCTGCTGCGGCTCTTCGTAGGTCGAGGCGATCGTCGCCAGCGACTCGGCCACGCGCCGGTTGTCGAGGCGAATGCCGTTCTGGCGCGCGATTTCGCCGACCAGCACGCCGGCGGCGACGCGGCGACGCGCCAGCTCGCGGAAAGAATCGGGCGTCGTCGTCATCGGCTGGCCCTGCTGCTTGGCCTGCTGCTCGGCCTGTTCGGCCAGCGCGCGCGCTTCGTTCTCGACCATGCGCTGCGGCAGTTCGAGATCCGGATGCGACTCCACCAGCTTCTGCACGACATCGGTCTTCAGGCGCGCCGACAGCACGCCCTTGAGTTCGCGCTCGAGGTTGGCGCGCACGTCGGAGCGGAATTGCTCCATGCTGCCGTCCTTGATGCCGAATGTCGCGACGAAGGCGGCGTCCAGCTCAGGCAACTGCGATTCCTGCACGCGCGAAATCTTCAGCTCCACGCGGGCCGGGTTGCCGGCCAGCGCCGGAACGCGGAATGCGGCCGGGAACGTCATGTCGAATGCCAGTTCCGCGCCGACTTCATGACCGACCAGCTGCTGTTCCAGGTCCGCCGTCATCGCGCCGGAACCCAGGATCGTTCCGGAACGGTCGTTGCCTTCGGCCGGGTGACGCACGCCGCCGACTTGCGCGGAATATTCGAACAGCACCATGTCGCCGTTCTGCGCGCCGCGCTCGACCGGACTCCAGCTGCGGCGCTGCTGGCGCAGGGTCTCGATCATCGTGTCGACGTCGACATCGGCGACCTGGGCAATCGGCTTGTTGACCGTGAGGCTGCTGACGTCGACCGCGCCGACTTCCGGGAGTACCTCAAACGTCGCGGTGTACTCGATATGGCCATCCGCCGGCTGGCCGGTCGTGCTGATCTCCGGCGCCATGGCCGGGCGCATGTTCTGCTGCCCGACGGCCTCCTGG
>DASRTK010000323.1:0-3850 GCA_035655975.1 Rudaea sp. | reverse complement strand
GCATCGGCCAATTCATTCTCTTCGATCACCAGCGGCGGTGCGAGGATGATCAGGTTGCCGCGCGTCGCGAACGATACGCCGGCATCGCGCGCGCGGTCGACCAGGGTGCGTAACGCCGGCGGCGTTTGCGGCCACGGCGCGAGCGGCTCGCGCGTATCGCGATCACGCACGAGTTCGACTACCGCGAACAATCCGTCGCCACCGCGGACGTCGCCGACGCAAGGGTGGCGTTGCTGCAGCGTCTGCAGCGCCGCATACATGCTTGCGCCGAGCCGGCGAGAGCGCTCGATCAGCTTGCCGTCTTCGTACGCGCGGATCGCAGCGACGCCGGCAGCGCACGACAGCGGATGGCCGCAATAGGTCAGGCCCGTATACAGCATTTGCGTTTCCAGCACCCGCGCCATCGGCGCATCGACGACGACCGCGCCGAGCGGAATGTGCGCGCCCGTCAGCCCCTTGGCCAACGTCATCAGGTCGGGTTTTCCGGCATCGCCGTAGCGCTGCCACGCGAACCATTCGCCGCAGCGGCCGAAGCCGCTCATGATTTCGTCGGCGATCAGATAGACGTCGCGCGCTCGCGTGAGCTCGCGCAGGCCGGGCCAATAGTTGTGCGGGGCGACGATGCCGTTCGTGCCCGCATTCGGCTCCATGATCACGGCGGCGAAGTTGTCCGCGCCATGCTGATCGAGCAGGCGCGCGACCGCGGCGACCGATTTCGCGCCACATTCCTGAGTGCTGGTGGTGCCGTACGGGCAACGGTATGCGTATGGCGGCGGAACGTGCATGACGCCGAAGCGCGCCGGGTCGGTCTGCTCGCGCGTGCGGCTGTCGCCGGACAGCGCCATGCAGGCGTAGCTCGCGCCGTGATACGAACGATCGCGCGCAACGACGAGACCGTCCGGCAAGCTGCGAGCCTGGCGCGCAAACTTGACCGCGTGCTCGTTGGCGTCGGCACCGCCAAGCGTGAAGTAGACGCGGCCATCGCTGAAGCCGGATTTTTCAAGCAGCAACGCAGCCAATTCGGCGCGCGGCTGCGCTCCCCAAGCCGACGTGACAAAGCACAGTTTTTCCGCTTGGGTGCGTATCGCCTCGACGACAGCCGGATGCTGATGACCGAGATTGCTGCACTCGGCCAAACTGCTCATGTCGAGATAGTCGCGGCCATCGGCATCGAAGAAATGCGCGCCGCGCCCGCCGACGATCGTCGGCGCATCCCACTGCGTTTGCACGCACCAGCTGTGCAGCACGGTGTGACGCTCGTCGATCACGCGATACGACCCCTTGAAGGAATGGCCCGCACGGAAATCCCTGTCGCCGCCGCCTTACCCAGCTTGCGGGAGGTCGGACGCCTGTTCGATAATCGAACAGGAATTTGTGTTGCGAACATATTGGATGGGCTTTAGGCTGCACTGTCAAGGGAAGTTGCGGCAGGACCGAACGGCTCGATCAATAGCAGCGTCATCCTGGCGAAAGCCGGGCTCCAGCTCTGCTCCAATCTCCCGAAGAGCTGGATTCCGGCTTTCGCCGGAATGACGAGAAATGGGAGAGCCGCCGCCCAATGCAAAACCGTGATTGAAGCCCACTAAATGCCCCAGACAACCAAACCCAAAGACCCCGCAACACCCTTCGAAGACAGCCCCGACTACGTCCAGTCGCTTGCGCGTGGCCTCAGTGTCGTGCGCGCCTTCGATCGCGAACACGCGCGGCTGACTCTGTCCGAAGTGGCCGCGCGCACCGGCCTTACGCGCGCCGTCGCGCGACGCAGTCTGCTGACGTTGCGGCATCTGGGCTACGTTGCCCAGGACGCGCGCGATTTTTACCTGCGCCCGCGCGTGCTGGAGCTTGGCTACAGTTATCTGGCGTCACTCGGACTCGGCGAAATCGCGCAGCAGCCGATGGAGGAACTTTCGCATCGCGTCAGCGAGAGCTGCTCGATGGCGGTGCTCGACGACGCCGACGTCATCTACGTCGCGCGCGTGCCGGTGCGGCGCGTCATGAGCATCGCGCTCGGTGTCGGCGCGCGCCTCCCGGCATTCGTCACGTCGATGGGCCGCGTCATGCTGGCGGCATTGACCGACGCCGAGCTCGACGACTGGCTCGCTGCGAACAAGCTGCGCGCGATCACCCCGCACACGTTGAGCAAGGCCGCCGCCTGGCGCGAGGAAATCGCCCGCGTGCGGCGCGATGGCTATGCGATCGTCGCGCAGGAACTCGAACTCGGCCTGTGCTCGATCGCGATTCCGATCCGCGCGTCGAACGGCCGTGTTGTCGCTGGCCTGAACGTCGGCATGGCCTGGCGCGACGGCGTGCGCGAACACGCGCTGAAGAAAATCCTGCCGGCGCTCGCGCGCACGCGCGAATCGATCGAACGCGCGCTCGCGCGCAGCGGCTGGACGCCGGCAGCCGAGGCGCGCCGCCGATGACTACCGCACTGCTGTGTTCGATGACGCGCACTCCGTTCGGCCGCTACGGCGGCGCGCTCGCCGGCGTGCGTACCGACGATCTCGCGGCGTTGCCGATCACGGCGCTGATGAAGCGGCATGCATTGCTCGACTGGGCGCGCGTCGACGAAGTCATCTTCGGCTGCGCGAACCAGTCCGGCGAGGACAATCGCAACGTCGCACGCATGGCCGCGCTGCTCGCCGGATTGCCCGAAACGGTTCCGGCATTCACGGTAAATCGCCTGTGCGCGTCGGGTCTCGAGGCCGTCGGCCAGGCGGCGCGTGCCATCATGTGCGGCGAGGCCGAGCTTGTGCTTTCCGGCGGCGTCGAGAGCATGTCGCGCGCACCTTACGTGATGGCGAAACCCGACAGCGCATTCGCACGCGAACCCAAACTCGAAGACACCACGCTCGGCTGGCGCATGATCAATCCGCGCATGCAGGCACGATACGGCGTCGACTCGATGGCGCAGACGGCCGAGAACCTCGCGCACGAACATGGCATCGCACGCGCAAGCCAGGACGCGTACGCATGGCGCAGCCAGCAGCGCGCGGCTCGCGCGCTCGAACAGGGCATTTTCGCCGCCGAAATCACGCCCGTCGATGTGGCGCATGGCCGGCTGACGCGAACGATCAGCGCCGACGAGCATCCGCGTGCCGACGTCACGCTCGAACAACTCGCCGCGTTGAAGCCGTTGCTCGGCGCCAGCTCGACGATCAGCGCCGGCAATGCATCGGGCATCAACGACGGCGCGTGCGCGTTGCTCATCGCCTCGGAACGTGCGGCCGTACAGCACGGACTGCAACCCGTCGCGCGCGTGCTCGGCATGGCGTCAGTCGGCGTCGCGCCGCGCATCATGGGCATCGGTCCGGTCAATGCGATCGGCAAGCTGCTCGCTCGCTTGCAAATGCCGCTGGCGGACTTCGACCTGATCGAGATCAACGAGGCGTTCGCCGCACAGGTGCTCGCCTGCACGCGCACACTTGGCCTCGGAGACGATGCCGAGCACGTCAACGCCAACGGCGGCGCGATCGCACTGGGTCATCCACTCGGCGCGAGCGGCGCGCGGCTCGCGATGACGGCGGCGTTGTCGTTGCAGCGCACGGGGTCGAGGCGCGCGCTCGTCAGTCTTTGCGTCGGCGTTGGGCAGGGGCTCGCGTTGGCGCTGGAGCGGGTGTAGGCGCACAGACAGGATTTTCCATGCTCGTCATCCCGGCGAAAGCCGGGATCCAGCTCTTTTCTTCAGCAAGCGGCACGGAGAACTGGATTCCAGCCTTCGCTGGAATGACGAACTGAAGAGAACGCACCGCTGCCCCCTGCTGCCTGATAGAGAGAGGCTTCAACACTATCCCCACCCAACCCTCCCCTTGAAGGGGAGGGCTTTCAAGTGCCCGTGCGGCGAATGTGC
>DASRTK010000322.1:0-7242 GCA_035655975.1 Rudaea sp. | reverse complement strand
CAGCGACCCCCGGAACCCGCTCGCGAACCTGGAGGGCAGGATGCCCGGAAGGCGCGCTACTTGGGGTGTGTTTCTTTCGGTTACCTTTCTTTGCACAAGCAAAGAAAGGTGACTCGCTCGCCCGAAGGGCGAGTGAAAGCTCTGCACTTCAATACGGAAAAGAAAAACTCAAAATGGATTCCCGCTTGCGCGGGAATGACGTCCGGGAAAAGAGCTGGATGACCAGCTCCGCGGTTGAGAGCCCGGCTTCCGCCGGAATGACGAGCAAACGGCCAAATTGGCCCATCCACGACAGCGATAGACCCCACGACAAGAGTGTGTCCCGGCGTTTAGGTCGAGATTGCGTACACTCGACTGCGCCACCGCGGCGCGGAGCCCGGCATGCGCTCGATCGTCCGCATCACGCACAAATACCTGGGACTGACCTTCGGCATCCTGTGGCTGCTGCAGGTACTGACCGGTGTGTTGCTCGTGTTCAACGGCGAGATCGACGACGCGCTGTTGCGCGGCCCTGATCGTGCGCTGGCGCCGGCGGCCTTCGCAGCGGCCGCGACGCAACTCGCCGCCGTCCGCCCAGAGGCGGCGCTGACCTACATCATGGCCAGCGAAGGATCGCCGAACCGCTACGACCTGCTGTTCACCGACAAGGACGACCACACGCGCAGCGTGCGCGTCGACGGCGAAGGCAGCGTGCTGCGCGAGCGGGCGCGCGACTACGACTACCCCGCTCCGGGAATTTTCCAGACCGCGCACGACTTCCACGAGACGCTGTTCGCCGGCGATCGCGGCAAGTGGTTTCTCGGCTTGAGCGGTTTGCTGCTGCTTTCGAACCTGCTGCTGGGATTGAACCTCGCGTGGCCGGCACGCGGCCAGCCGTGGAGCCGCGTGCTGCGGCCGGGCATTGCCGGTCCGCCGGCGGTGAAGTTCTTCAAGTGGCACCGCGCTCTCGGTGTCTGCGTGCTGCTGCCCGCGATCGTCATGGTCGCGTGCGGCATCTTGCAGGAGTGGCCGCCGGACGAATTGCTCGGTGTCGCTGATGCGGCGCCGACGCCGCACCAGAGCACGCAGGCGGACTTCATCCCGCTCGCCTCCGCTCTGCCGGCCGCGCTCGCGCGCTACCCGGGCGCGACGCTTGCGATGATCCGCATGCCCGACGCCGATCAACCGTGGTATCGCGTGCGCCTGCGCCAGGCCGGAGAATTGCGCCGCGTGTTCGGCCAGACGACCGTGTATGTCGATGCGCGCGACGGCGCGGTGCTGCGCGACAGCGATGCGTTCAAGCTGCCACTGAATGAAAAAATCGTCAACGCGATCTACCCGATCCATTCGGGCGAAGCCTTCGGCATCGGCGGCCGCCTGATCGTGCTGCTGACCGGACTGTCCCTGCTGGCGATGGGCGTGCTCGGCGCCGGCATGTGGTGGACGCGCCGAGCCGCGCGCCCTGCCTCGAAAAAAACCCAATCACCGGCGATGGTGCAACGATGACGACGACCCCAATGACGAACGCGCGTTTTTCCGCACGCAACGATGACGACGTCACGCGCTTCATCGCCGCCAACCCGCTCGCGTTCGTCGTCACCGGCGCGGGCGGCCATGCCGACACGACGCTGCTGCCGCTGCGGCCCGAGCAGGTCGACGCCGGACGCATCGCGACGCTCACCGGCCACTATCCGCGCGCGAATCCGCAAGTCGCGCAGTTGCAGGCGGAACCACGGGCGTCGCTGCTGTTCCTCGGGCCGCACGGCTACGTGTCGCCATCGTGGTTCACCGACCGCACGCAGGCACCGACCTGGAACTACGCGAGCGCAAACGTCGACGTACGCATCGAGTTCCTCGACACACCGGACGACCTCGACCGCATCGTGCGCGACCTCGTCGATGCGATGGAAGCCGGACGTGAGCGGCCCTGGAGCGTCGACGAGATGCATGCCCGCTATGCGCTGCTGCTGCAGCGGATCATCCCGTTCCGCGCAACCGTGCTCGACATCCGCGCGAAGTTCAAGCTCGGCCAGGACGAACGCGACGACACGTTCCCGGAGATCCTGCACGGGCTGGCGCAGGACGGCAACGCTTCGCTCATCGCGATGATGCGCGACTTCAATTCGCAACGCGGGAGTCAGACGCCATGAGCATGCCGCGCCTGCTGGCACGCAAGTCGGTCGAAACGCTGATCGGGGAAACGCGCACGAACGGCATGCGCAAGGTACTCACGCCGACCCAGCTCGTCCTGCTCGGCATCGGCTGCATCGTCGGCGCCGGCATCTACGTGATGATTGGCCCGGCCGCCGCGAACTATGCCGGCCCGGCCGTGATGCTGTCGTTCCTGATCGCCGGCGCCGCCTGCGTGCTGACCGGCTTGTGCTATGCGGAACTGGCCGCTGCCGTACCGGCGGCCGGTTCGTCGTACACCTATTGCTATGCCGCGATGGGCGAAGTGTATGCGTGGACGCTGGGCTGGCTGCTGATGCTCGAGTACGGGCTCGCCGGGTCGGCACTCGCGGTCGGCTTCTCCGGCTATTTCTCCAGCCTGCTGCATGACTTCGGCATCGTGCTGCCGCAATCGATTTCGACGTCGCTGATGCAGGCGCAAGTCGTCGACGGGCACACGACATTCGTCGCCGGCGGCGGCGTGAACCTGATCGCAGTCGCCGCGCTGGCGCTGGCCACCGTCGTGCTCGTCGTCGGCGTGTCGCGATCGGCGCGCGTCAACGCGATCCTGGTCACGATCAAGGTCGCCGTGCTCGCCTCGTTCGTCGCGGTCGGCGTCGGCGCGGTCGATCCGCACAACTGGACACCGTTCATACCACCGAACGAAGGCGGCTTCACGTACGGCTGGCAAGGCGTGCTGCGCGCTTCGTCGATCCTGTTCTTCGCTTACCTCGGCTTCGAGACCGTGTCGACCGCCGCGGCGGAAACCAAGGACCCGCAGCGAGCGATGCCGATCGGTATCCTCGGCGCGCTCGCCGCCAGCACGACGATCTACATCGTCGTCGCGGCGGTGCTCACCGGCATCGTGCCATTCCGCGAACTCGGCGTAGCCGACCCGATCGCGGTCGCGGTCGATCATATCGGCATGCCGATTTTCTCCATGCTGATCAAGATCGGCGCGCTGACCGGGCTGGCTTCGGTGCTGCTCGTCAACGGCTATGGTCACTCGCGCGTGTGCTACGCGATGGGGCGCGACGGCTTGCTGCCCGCTGCGTTCGCGCGCCTGCATCCGCAGTTTCGCACGCCGTGGATCGGCTGCATCCTGGTTGGTTCGATCTCCGCCGTGCTGGCCGCGGTGTTTCCGATTTCGTTCCTCGGCGACCTCGTCAGTCTCGGCACCGCGCTTGCGTTCGTGATCGTGTGCCTGAGCCTGATGTGGCTGCGCACGACGCGTCCGGATTTGCCGCGCCCGTTTCGCGTGCCGTTCGGCGGCTTCCATATTGGCAAGGCATGGATCGGCTACGTGCCGGTCGCCGCAATAGTCATGTGTATCGGCATGGTGCTGCCGGTCGCGCTCGACATCGTCGCGCAGGCGCGCCGCGGCGACATCATGCCGGCATCGATCCTCGGCGCGTACGCGCTGATCGGCGTCGCGATCTACGCCTGTTATGGCTTCCGGCGCGACCGCAGCGTCGTTGCCGCTGCCGCGGAGATCGAGCAGAGCGCCTGAACCGCTCGACGTCGATGTTGACCTGGATCACCTAGCCCGCGGCGGCAGTAACATATTGCACTGCAATATAGCGGTACTATATTGCACCGCAGTATAGCGACCCCGCATCCGGGGCCGCCCCACGAGGCCGCCATGAACGACTCCCTGAGCAAGTTATCGCAGCGACAGCAGCTTGCGACAAAGGTCAGCACGCTGTTGCAGAAGCGCGCCAAGCTGGCGCAGGAGCGCCTCGCAGAACGCGTCCGCAAGGTCTACGACGAGAGCAAGGGGCTGTTTTCCAAGCCGGTTATGCCTTGGGATATCTGGACCGGTGGCGCTCGATATGCGACGGACTTCGCCCAGCGCACGGTGTTGTTTTGGGACACGCTGCGCCAGCGCGGCAACCAGTTCATCGAGCGCGAGCGCGCAGGGCTGCCGCCAGTGCTGCACTACGACTACGAGTCCGTCCTCGAGGGCAGCACGCTGGCGCGTCCGGTCAACTATGAACTCGTGCGCATCGTTCCGCCCGAGGGCGTGAAGGTAGACGCCAAGCGTCGTCCGTATCTGATCATCGATCCGCGCGCCGGACACGGCCCCGGCATCGGCGGCTTCAAGGATGATTCGCAAGTCGGCGTAGCGCTGCGCGCAGGCCATCCGGTTTACTTCGTGCTGTTCCGTCAGGAACCCGAGCCCGGACAGACGCTGCTCGACGTGTGCGAAGCCGAGCGTCAATTCGTGCGCCGCGTGCGCGAACTGCATCCCGGCGCGCCGAAGCCCGCGCTCGTCGGCAACTGCCAGGGTGGCTGGGCCGCGATGATGCTCGCGGCAGCCAGTCCCGACGACACCGGTCCGATCGTGATCAACGGCGCGCCGATGTCGTATTGGGGCGGCGCCTTCAACGAGGACGAGGGCGACAACCCGATGCGCTATTCCGGCGGCCTGCTTGGCGGCACGTGGCTCGCGTCGCTGTTCTCCGACCTCGGTGCCGGCAAGTTCGACGGCGCCTGGCTCGTGCAGAATTTCGAGAACCTCAATCCGGCCAACACGTTCTGGGACAAGTATTACCACGTGTTCGCCAACATCGACACCGAACCGCCACGCTTCCTCGACTTCGAGCGCTGGTGGGGTGGCTTCTACCTGATGAACACCGAAGAGATCGAATGGATCACGCAGAATCTCTTCGTCGGCAACAAGCTGTGGTCAGGCACGGTCAAGTCCGGAACCGGCGCTGCGTTCGACCTGCGCGAGATCAAGGTGCCGATCATCCTGTTCGCCTCGATGGGCGACAACATCACGCCGCCGGAACAGGCGTTCAACTGGGTTGCCGACGTCTACGGCAGCACCGACGAGATCAAGTCGCGCGGCCAGGTGATCGTCGGCCTCGTGCACGCGGACGTGGGTCATCTCGGCATCTTCGTTTCCGGCAAGGTGGCGAAGAAAGAGCACGCGCAGGTCGTCGAGGTCATGAAGTCGATCGAGATGCTGCCGCCGGGTCTTTACGCCATGCAGATCACCGAGAAGAAAGGCACTGGCGGCAAGGCGGAGTACGAGGTGAGTTTCATCGAGCGCACTCTCGAAGAGATCCAGTCACGCCTGAACCGATTCGAGCGCGCCGATGAAAAACCGTTCGAAGCAGTGAGCGCGGTGTCCGATCTGAACCAGCGCGCCTACGAATTGTTCGCACGCCCGCTCGTGCAGGCCGTGAGCAACGAAGCCAGCGCCAAGCTCGCGCGCCAGATGCATCCGATGCGTGCGCAGCGCTGGGCCGTTTCCGATCTCAACCCGTTCTTGTCGTGGCTGGGTCCGAGCGCGAAGGTGGTCAAGGAACAGCGCCAGGCGCTCGACGCCAATGATCCTGCACGCAAGGTCGAGCGCGCGGCCTCGGAACTGATCAGCGCTTCGCTGGATCACTATCGCGCGATGCGCGATGCCTACAGCGAAGCTGCGTTCTTCGCTCTCTACGGCAACATGTTCTCGCTCTATGACTCCGCACCCGAACCGGGCACCGGACCGGCTCAAGCCACGGATCCGCGCGATCTTCCGTACGTGCGCGAGGCGCTCGAATCGATCGATGAAGGCGGCTATGCCGAAGCCGTCTCGCGCGTCGGATATCTGCTCGTTCGAAAGGGCGAACCGCTGCCGCTCGCGCGCCTGCAGCTCAAGCAGGAGTTGCTGAAGGATTACGGCAAGTTCCTGCCGGTGGTTTCGCCCGACGAGGCACGCCGCATCCGCGGCGAGCAGGAGATCGTCGTTCGCTACGAGCCGGACAAGGCAGTCTCGACGTTGCCACTGCTGCTCTCCCGCGGCGATCGCGAACGCCTGCTAAAGCTGCTCGAAGCGTTGCTCTCCGACCCACGCATGCAAGGCGGCAAGGCGACAACGGAACAGCGCGCGATGCTGGCACGTATCCGTGCCGTGCTGCTTCCCAAGAGTAGCCCACAGCCGCGCCGCAGCATGGCGAAGCGCAAGGTCGCGGCGAAAAGCAAAACCTCGGCGAAGAGCAAGGTCTCAGCGAAGAGCAAAGCTCCAGCGAAGAGCAAATCCGCAGCGAAGCGCAAAGCTTCAGCCAAGAGCAAATCCGCAGCGAAGAAAAAAGCCTAGGAGCCGACGTGGACACTCCACACACGAAGCATCAGAAATATGAGCGCCTGCTGGCGCGCGCGAAAACGTTTCCTGCGATCACGACCGCGGTGGTCCATCCGTGCGACCAATCCTCGCTGAGCGCCGCGGTGGATGCGGCCAAGGCCGGATTGATCACGCCGATCCTGGTCGGACCCAGAGCGCGCATCGAAGCGCTGGCCAAAGAACATGGTATTTCGATCGCCGGGTACGAACTTGTCGACGCGCCACACAGCGTTGCGGCGGCGGCCGAAGCAGTGAAGCTCGTGCGCGCCGGCAAGGCCGAGTGCCTGATGAAGGGCAGTCTGCACACCGACGAACTGATGGGTGCGGTCGTGTCGCGGGAGGGCGGCCTGCGCACCGGCCGACGCATCAGCCATTGCTTCGTCATGGACGTGCCGACCCACGACGACGTGCTGATCATCTCCGACGCCGCCGTGAACATCGCGCCGCCGCTCGAGGTCAAGGTCGACATCGTGCAGAACGCGATCGACCTCGCGCACAACCTCGGCACGGATGAAGTGCGCGTGGCAATTCTCTCCGCGATGGAGACGGTCAACTCGAAAGTGCCTTCGACGCTCGAAGCGGCAGCCTTGTGCAAGATGGCGGACCGCGGCCAGATCACCGGCGCGGTGCTCGACGGGCCGCTGGCTCTCGACAACGCGATCAGCCCGGAGGCGGCGAAGATCAAGAAGATCAAGTCCGAGGTCGCGGGCCGCGCCAACGTGCTGATCGTTCCGGATCTCGAAGCCGGCAACATGCTGGCCAAGAGCCTGTCGTTTCTCGCCGGGGCGGACGCTGCCGGCATCGTGCTCGGCGCGCGCGTGCCGATCATACTCACCAGCCGCGCCGATTCACAGCTGACGCGGCTCGCCTCGTGCGCGGTCGCGGTGCTCGTCGCCAAGGCGCGGCGCGACGCCGCCAAGGTGCTGGGGTAGCGCCGTGGCCGACGTCGTCCTCGTCCTCAACGCGGGCTCCTCGAGCCT
>DASRTK010000321.1:0-17647 GCA_035655975.1 Rudaea sp. | reverse complement strand
GCCGCTGATTTCCGCGCGCCAAAACTGACGTCCCCCTGACGCATCGTCCGACCGCGGGCGATTATTGCTCGTCACGGCCTTGACTGTGACGCGAATCACGTTATGCTCCGCGCGGGAATCCACCCAGAGACCTATCACTGCGTCCTACCAGAGACCTACTGGGCGGGCGTTGCTGTATGTGGGATTTTGTCCCGGAGGGGCACCCGATCGCGATGACCCAGCAGGAAGTCGCCAGACGCAAAGATCCGCTCGCCAGCGGACTGTTCTATGACTCGAAAGCCAACTGACTTTTCCTTGGAGACGAGATACATGAATCGATTAAGGCTGCTTACTGCACTGCTCGCCAGCGTTTGCGCTTCGGCGGCGTTTGCCCAGAGCCACGGACCGGTGGAAGTATCCGGGGCCGTGCAACAGGACACGCTCGGCTCGCTGCGCGACGTCAAGGTGAACCCGGCGGACTATCACAAGATGAAAGCTCGCGCCGAGCATGACATTCCGTTGCCGCATGTCCCCGACAACCAGCTCGATGGCGCGTTGCAGGGTTCCGGCACGCAATCCGTTTTTGCGCCGACCTTCGGCAGCGACGTGCTCGGCGTCGGCAATGGCTTCCCCGGATTCACCGTGCAGTACGCGCCGCCGGATACCGTAGGCGCCGTGGGCGCAAGCCAGTACGTGCAAGTCGTCAACGTCGGTTTTGCCGTATTCGACAAAACCACCAAGAACAGGGTCTACGGGCCGGTCCCGACGAGCACCCTGTGGGCCGGCTTCGGCGGCGGCTGCCAGACCAACAATGACGGCGATGCCACGGTCGTGTACGACAAGGCAGCCAATCGCTGGGTGGTGTCGCAGTTCTCCGTGAGCACGACGCCGTATCTGCAGTGCGTCGCGGTGTCGCAGAGTTCCGATGCGACCGGTGCCTGGAACCGCTATGCGTTTTCGTACGGCAACACCGCATTCCCCGACTATCCGAAGACCGGTGTGTGGCCGGACGGCTACTACACCACGTTCAACATCTTCAACAATGGCTCGACGTTCGGCGGCGCGAAACTGTGCGCATACGACCGCAACGCGATGATCGCTGGCGCGCCGGCGACGCAGCAGTGCTTCCAGTTGTCGACCAGCTACGGCGGCGTGTTGCCGTCCGACCTCGATGGCGCGACCCAGCCGGACGCCGGGACGCCGAACTACATGCTGAACTTCGGCTCGAATTCGCTGAATCTGTGGAAGTTCCATGTCAACTGGACGACTCCGGCGAGCAGCACGTTGATCGGTCCGACCAGTATTCCGGTCTCGCCTTTCGCCCCGGCGTGCGGCGGCGGCACCTGTATTCCCCAAGGTGGCGTCAGCCAGAAGCTCGATTCGTTGGCCGATCGCCTGATGTACCGCCTGGCCTATCGGAAGTTCAGTGACCATGAATCCCTGGTCGTCACGCACTCGGTCAATCCGAATGGCAGCACGAAGAATCCCAAGCAGCAGAGCGCGGCCGTGCGCTGGTATGAGATTCGCAATCCGGGCGGCACGCCCACGGTGTTCCAACAATCCACATATGTGGGCTCACCTGCAGATAGCAATTTCCGCTGGATGGGCTCGATCGCGATGGACAAGCAGGGCAACGCTGCGCTGGGCTACAGCGTCTCGAGCAGCACGCTGAAACCGTCCATTCGCTATACCGGCCGCCTCGCCTCCGATCCGCTGAGCACGATGCAGGCAGAAGCCACGATCGTCGCCGGCGGCGGCTCGCAGACCGGCAGCAACTTGTCGCGCTGGGGCGACTACAGCGCGATGACGGTCGATCCGGTTGACGACTGCACGTTCTGGTACACGACCGAGTATCTGACCGCGAATGGCGCGTTCAACTGGAGCACGCGCATCGGTTCGTTCAAGTTCTCGGGCTGCAACTGAGCAACGCCCCGTAGCTCGTGAGAAACAAACGGCCCGCATCTGCGGGCCGTTTCATTTGTAGGGTGGGGCCTCGGCCCACCGTTTTTTTTGGCATAAGGGCGATGAGCGGTGGGCCAAGGCCCACCCTACAAACCCCGTCGCGAATATGCCGGCGCTTTTGACACCGCGCCGCATGACGTATCGTGTGCTGCGACAGCGTGACGGCATGATCGATCGATGAGCGCGGAACGTTCCGGACGAGCCCCAATGCTGGCGGATACGCGCGGCGTGATCATCTACCGCGCCAGCCGCCTGGAGGCGTTGCTCGATCCGTTGCAGAAACTGATGCAGGACCTGCCGCCGGAGCATGCGCTCGCGCCGCACAGCGTGATCGCGGCGCACCCGGGCATGCAGCGCTGGCTGTCGCGCGAGCTCGCACTGCAGCGCGGCCCGCGCGGCATCGTCGCGAACCTGCGCATCGAGCTGCCGAGCGAATGGCTAGACCGGCTCGCGCTCGAGTTGCTCGGCGAAGAAGCGGTCGCGCTGCGCCCTTACCGGCGCGACCTGCTGCGCTGGCGCATCCACGAATGCCTAGACGCGCTCGCCGACGAACGCGTCGAGACCTATCTCGGCGCTGCCGGCGGCGACCGGGCGCAGCGCCGCTTCCAGCTGGCCGAACGCATTGCGCGCATCTACACGCGCTACCTCGTCTACCGCCCGGATTGGCTGCGCGACTGGGCCGCTGGGCGCGACCCCACGCGCTCGGGAACGTTCCTTGCGGCATTGTGGAAAATGCTGCATCGGCAGATAGGGCTGCCGCACCGTGGCGAGATGATGGCGCGCCTGCGCGCCGAGCTGGCGAAGCCGGCCGCGAACGTCCTCGGTACGGAACCGCTGCACGTCTTCGGCCTCGCCCACCTTGCGCCGGTGGAACTGGAGGTGCTGCGCGCCGTCGCCGGCCACCGCCCGGTCGTGCTCTACGTGCCCGATCCGTGCCGCGAGTTCTGGGGCGGGCTGCGCACCGATCGACAGCGCCTGCGCGAATTGCTGCACCAGGACCCGGACGCAACCGCGACCCAGGCTGCATTCCTCGAGCAGGACCATCCGCTGCTCGCGAGCTGGGGTCGAATGGGCCAGCAGTTCATGCTCGCACTCGACGACGTCGGCGCGGAAAGCGAAGTGCGCCACTGGCAGGACCAGTCCGACGCGACGCAACTCGACAGGCGACTGCAGCGGTTGCAGGAGAGCATCCGCCAGCTCAAGCCGGAACTCATTGGCGCGAAGGCTGATTTCGAGAGTGCACGCGCCGACCGCTCGCTGCGCGTGCACGCTTGCCACACGCGTCTGCGCGAACTCGAAGTGCTGCGCGACGTCCTGCTTCGCGCGCGCGCCGACGATCCGCAACTCAAGCCCTCCGGCATCGTCGTCATGATGCCGGACATCCAGGCCTACCTGCCCCTGCTGCCGACCGTGTTTGGCGAGGCTGGACGCCACGAAGGTCCGCTGCCGTACCACTGCTTCGATGTCGCCGTCGCGCGCGCACACTCGCTGTTCAGCGCGTTTCGCCAGCTGCTCGACCTGGCGCAGGCGCGCGTCACCGCGCCGGAAGTCGTCGACCTGCTCGCCGTGCCGCAGGTCGCGCGCAAGCTCGGCCTCGGCGCCGGCGATGTCGACGTGCTGACGCGCTGGTTGCAGGACAGCCGCGTCGCCTGGGCGCTCGACGCCGAGTTCCGCACACGCTTCGACGTGCCGGCAATCGCCGAGCACACGTTCGCCTGGGCGATGGATCGCATCATCGCAGGCTACGCCGTCGGCTCGGCGGACGGCGACGGGACGGTCGCACTCGCGCTGCCGGACATGCACATCGCCCCGCTCGACGGCGTGCACGGGCCGCAAGCCGCGCTCGTCGGAGCGCTCGATACGCTGCTGGTCGAGGTCGACGCCTGGACCCGAGCCGGCGCTGCGCCGCGTAACGCGAGCGCGTGGGCGGCATGGTTCGAGCAACGCCTCGACGCGCTGTTCTCGATCGATCCGACCGACCGCGAGACCCGCGAGGCGAAGGCGTTCCTGCTGCGCTTCGTGCGCGCGGTGGCCGACGAACCCGGCGAGAGCGGCCTGGATCCGCTGCTCGACTTCGCCGTCGTGCGCGACGTGCTGCTCGGCCGGCTCGACGCGGTGCCGGAGCAGCAGCGCTTCCTGCTCGGCGGCGTCACGTTCTGCGGCATGGTGCCGCAGCGCTCGATTCCGTTCGACGTCGTCGCCGTGCTCGGGCTCAACGACGGCGAGTTCCCGCGCGGCGGCAGCGACGGCGGTCTCGACCTGATGACGACGCAGCGGCGCCTCGGCGACCGCGACCCGCGCAGTGACGATCGCTATTTATTTCTCGAAACCGTCATGTCGGCACGCACGCTGCTGCACCTGAGCTATATCGGCGAGGGCGTGCGCGACGGCAAGGCGCGCAACCCGGCCGCGCCGTTGGCCGAACTGATGGCCGCGCTCGATGCAGCGGGAGAAGCCGCCGCCGCCGAAACGCAGCGCGGAACCGGCAAACCGCGTGCCGCGAGCGTCGAAGTGGAAGACAAGGAGCGCGAGAAGCGCCGGCGGCCGTGGCTCGTCCACCATCCGTTGCAGCCGTTCGACGCGCGCTATTACGACCGCGGCGACGCGGCGCTGTTCTCGTTCAACGCCGACTTCGCCGCGATGCGCAGCGATCCGTTGCGCAGCCGTCCCGGGCCATTCGTGGCGGCCGATGCGTCGGCGCCCGGCGCTGCCGTGCCGCAGGCCGAAGCAATCGAACTGCGCGAAGTCATCGCCTACTTCAAGGACCCGGCCAAGCAGCTGCTGAAGAGCACGCTCAACCTGCGGCTCGACGCCGTCGACGAGGGCGGCCTGCGTGACAGCGAGCCTCTGGAAGCACGCGTCGACGCGATAGACCAGGTCGCCAAGCGTCTGTTCAACGACGCGGTGACGCGCGCCGACCAGCGCCTACCCGAGACGCCGCCGGACTGGCTGCGCCTGACCGGCATATTGCCGCCGGGACACGCCGGTGACGAAGCCTGGTCGGACGAATTGGACAAGGCGCGCCGGCTTGTGGCCGCGGTCGCGCAGCATGAATTGTTCGCCGGCGGCCTGCCCCGCGCGCGCCCGCTGCGTATCGAACAGGCGATCGATCTGGGTGGCGCAGAACCGGTCGTGCGCGGGGAACTGCGCCGCATCCACGAGCGCGACGGCGCACTGTGGCTCATGGACTGCTATCCGAGCCGCGACGCCGAGAGCAAGCTCGATTTCAAGCAACGCATCGCGTTCTTCCTCGAATGGGCCCTGCTGCGGCTGCACGCGCCGGCAAAACGTCCGGTGCGCGCCTGCGTCGTCATCGACGGCGACCACGACGACGGCTGGCAACGCGGTTTTGCGTCCTGGAACGAGCAGTTCGAAACGCCGCGCAGCGACAAGCACGCGATGCTCGAGGATCTCGAGCGCCGCGTCGCCGGTTTGCTCGAGTTCTGGCGGCGCGCGCAACACGAGCCGCAATGGTATTTCCCGGCGACCTCATGGGCGCTGGCGATGCGCGGTCCGGACAAGGCGCGCGATCAATGGGTCGGTGCGCGCGGCAAGAAGGCCGAGCGCGACTATGCGCCGGGCTACGCGCGCCTGCTCGCCGGCGAGCGCGACTTCAGCGCCGGCGCCGACCTCGCGGCGCTGCAGGCGAACGCACTGCGCCTGCGCGCGTTGATCGACCTCGAACGCCAGTTGGAAGACGCCGCGTGAGCCGCATCGACACTGTGCAACGCTGGACCCAGCTTGCGCTCGGCCCGGGTGGCCGCAGTCTGATCGAGGCCAGCGCCGGCACCGGCAAGACCTGGACGATCTCGGTGCTGTATCTGCGCCTGCTGCTCGAGCAGAAACTTTCGCCGGCGCAGGTCGTCGTTACGACCTTCACGGACGCTGCAGCGCAGGAGTTGCGCGAGCGCGTGCGCGTGCGCATCGCCTGGGCCCAGCACGAGGCCGAAGCGACGATTGCCGGCGGCGCGCTCGCCGGCGCCGCCGACGGCGACGATCGCCAGTGGCTGCACGCGCGCTGGCGCGACGGCACCGACGGCAACTTCGCGGCGGCGCGCGCGCATGCCGATTTGAAGCGCCTGCGCCTGGCGCAGACTGAACTCGATCGCGCGCCGATGGGCACACTGCACAGCCTGTGTCGCCGCATCCTCGCCGATAACCCGTTCGAGAGCGGCAGCACGTTCGAACTCGGTCAGGCGGTCACGCCCGACGCCATCAACGCCGAACTGGTGAACGACCTGTGGCGCCAGCTCAGCCAGTCCGGGGGCAGTGCCGACGCCGACGATGAAATCTGGCGCAAGGGCGGACGCGCGCGGCTGGAAAAATACCTGCGCCTCGTGCTCGCGCCCGGTGTCGGAGTCGCCACGGTCGAGGCAGGGCCGATCGAAGAGATCATGCGCATCGAGAATGCGCAGATGCTGGCTGCCTGGGTCACGGACGGGAGCCGGTTCGCGCGCAGCAACGACAAGATGCGCGCACGCGTGACCGAACTGGCCAAGTACATTGCCGAGGGCGACCGCAGCGCGAAGTTGCCCGATCTGTCGGTGCTCGATGAACCGCTCGACAAGCACCTCAAAGCGCACGCAATCGCGACCGCGGCGACGCAACAGGCATTGGCTTTTGTGCGCCGCGCCGCCGACGTGCTGTCGACCGTCGCCGACCTGCCGCGGGCGCGCTCGCTCGCACGCTATCGCGAGGAATTGCGCAAGCGCTGCCGCGAACGCCTGGCGGCCAGCGGGCGCATGACCTTCGACGAGCTGATCGAGCGCGTCGTTCGCGCCCTGGACGGCGCCGGCGGCGCGGCGCTCGCCGATCGCCTGTTCAAGACATGGCCGGTCGCTCTGGTCGACGAATTCCAGGACACCGATCTGCAGCAGTACGCGATCCTGGATCGGATCTACCGCGCGGAGAACTCCGGGCTTCGTGGCCGCCTGGTCATGATCGGCGACCCGAAGCAGGCGATCTACCGCTTCCGCGGCGGCGACATCGACGCCTATCTGCACGCGCGCACGACCGCCGACAGCATGCTCGCTCTCGACCGGAATTTCCGCTCATCGCGCCAGTTCGTGCGCGCCGTCAACGCGCTGTACGCGCAAGCCGGCGCGACGCTGAGCAGCGACCCCGCGCATCCGATCGCCTACCGCGCCGTCGCCGACAGCGCCGCCCGCGACGACGCGCCGTATTGCATCGACGGCCTGATCTGCGAGCGCCCGCTGCGCTTCCACTACTGGGACGACGGCGCGGTTCCGGACAGTTCCGACGAACGCAATGACGCTGCGCTGACTGCCTGCGCGAACCACATCGTCGAGCTGCTGTCGGGCCGCCACACGATCGGCGCGCGCAGCGTGCAGCCGGGCGACATCGCCGTGCTGCTGCCGACGCGCCAGCAGGTGCTGGCGCTGCGCGACGCGCTGCGCGCGCGCAACGTGCCCTGCGTGTCGTCAGCCTGGAGCAGCGTGTTCGAATCGCCCTGGGCGCGCGAGCTGCGCATCATGTTGTACGCGGCGCTGCATCCGCGCAACGAGGGCGCCGTGCGCGGCGCGCTGGCCACTCGCCTCGGCGGGCGCACGTTCGTGCAGTTGCGCGACCAGCGCGACGACGCCGATGCCTGGCAGCGCGACGCCGAAACGTTCGAACGCTACGAGCGCATCTGGCGCACGCGCGGCGTGCTCGCGCTGGTGCAGACGCTGACCGCATCGGCCGCAACGCGCCTGTTCGCCGGCGACGACGGCGAACGCGCGCTGACCGATCTGCGCCATCTCGGCGAGCTTCTGCAGGCGCGCAGCGAGGAAATCGCCGGCCGCGAGGAGTTGCTGAGTTGGTTTACCGACGAGTGCGAGCGCCCGGTCGCCGAGGCGGCCGAGGCTGCGGCCGACGAGCGCCAGCAGCGCATCGAATCCGACGCGGCGCGCGTGCGCCTGATGACCCTGCACGGCAGCAAGGGCCTCGAGTTCGACATCGTGCTGCTGCCGCTGATGTGGGCGAACCGGCACTTCAAGGACGACATCGCCGTCCTGCACGACGAAGCCGCGCGCCAGCGCGTCGTCAGCTTCGGCGCCGACGCGATGCGGCGCTACACGAAAGAAGGCCAGGATGAGCGCTTCCGGCTGCTTTATGTCGCGTTGACGCGCGCGCGCTACGCGTGCCACGTTTACGCACTGTCGCCGTCGCGCTCGTATGGCTCGCGCAAGTCCGATACCGATCCGGAGCGCGCGCCGCTCGACTGCATGATTGAACGTTTCCTGGACGGCGCGACGGTGCCGCCGGTAATCGACTACGTGCAGTGGTCGGTCGGACGCTGGTCGTGGCCGCACGACAACTGGCGGCCGCCGCGCACGGCGCCGCATGCGGCTCCGAGCGTGCTGGCGGCTCCGCCAAATCCGCCGTTCGAGGCGACGTGGAGTTTTTCCGCGCTGCTGCAGGGCCGCGTCAGTGTCGCGGTAGAGGAGGCCGCCGCGTCGGACGAAACCGCCGAAGCGGTCGTCGATGCAATCGATGACAACGGCGGTATCGCGATAGCCGACGAACACGACGCCGGGCCCGAACACGCGCAGCTGGCCTGGCTCGCGCCAATCGCCGGGCCCGACTTCGGCAACGCCGTGCACGCGATGTTCGAGCGGCGCGAGATCGGCAAGCCGATGCGCGACCAGCTCGCGCTGATCGAGCGCTGCCTGCGCGCCGAGGGCGTCGGTCTGCGCGGGATCGCGCTCGACGATCTCGTGCGTCACCTCGCCGCGCGCCTGCAGGCAACACTCGACGCGCCGCTGCTGCCCGGAGCCGGCGCGCCGACGCTAGGCGCGCTGCCGGCGTCCGTGATGTGCGCCGAAATGCCATTCGAGTTCGCGCTCGGCGAGGTATCGCTGCGACGCCTGCGCGAAATCTGCAACTTCGTGCCGCCGACGAACGCACAACGGCTGCGCGGGTTGATGACCGGCAAGATCGATCTCGTCTTCGAACACGCCGGGCGCTTCCACGTGCTCGACTACAAGAGCAATCGGCTCGGCACTGCAACCCGGCTTTCCGACTACGCCGCGCCGCAACTCGAACGCGCGATGGCCGATGATCACTACCGCTTCCAGGCGCTGCTGTACACGGTCGCGGTCGATCGCTTCCTGCGCCAGCGCATTGCCGGTTACCGGCGCGACCGGCTCGGCGAAGCGATCTACCTGTTCGTGCGCGCGGTCGGCATCGCGCCGGACGTCGCGCCGCGCGCCGGCATCTGGACCCAGCGTTTCGACGATGCGCTGATCGACGCGGTCGATGCCGTGCTCGCCGGCGACAGCAGGCAAGCCGCATGAGCGCCTACCGCTTCCAGCGTGACGGCGCCGAGTGGTCGCGCGAGGAATGGCGCGCGCTCGATCGCGCGATGCATCGCTGGGTGCGCGTGCATGGCGGCAGCGACCGGCTCGCGGCTACGGCGGCCTGGACCAGCCTCGCCGATGGCGACGGCGATGCGGCGTTGCCGCTGGCTGGCGGCGACCGCTACGCGATGCTGCCGCTCACACAACCCGAGATCGCCACCCTGCGCGCCGAGGCGCTCGTCGCTTCGGATCCGGCAACGCAGATGCGTCCGTTCGTGCTCGATGCGGCGAACCGGTTTTACCTGTGGCGCAACTATCAGCAGGAACGCGAGGCGGCAACGTTGATCCGCGCGCGGCGCGCGCACGCTGCAGCGGCATTCGCCGACGCCGAACAAACTGAAGCCGATCTCGACGTGTTGTTCCAAGGCGACCGCCGCGCCGAGCTCGATGCGCAACGCCAGGCCGTGCGCGCTGTCGCCGGCCGCCGCCTGTTCGTGCTGACCGGCGGGCCCGGCACCGGCAAGACGACGACCGTGTTGCGCATGCTGCTGATGCTGCAGCGGCATGCGCCGGGGCCGCTGTCGATCCGCATCGCCGCACCGACCGGCAAGGCCGCGCAGCGCCTCGTCCAGGCGCTGCGGCAAGGCAAGCATGCACTGCGCAACCGCGCGGCGGCGGCGCTGCCTGATGCCTGGTTGCCGCTGCTCGACGCAATCCCGGATTCGGATGCGCAGACCGTGCACCGCCTGCTCGACTACGAGCCGTGGCGCAATGCGTTTCGCCGCGGCGTGCACGATCCGGTCGCTGCCGATGTCGTCGTGATCGACGAAGCCTCGATGATCGATCTTGCCATGCTGCGCGCGCTGCTCGTCGCGGTGAAACCGGAAGCCACGCTGATCCTGGTTGGCGACGCCGACCAGCTGACGTCGGTCGCGACCGGTTCGGTGCTGATGGACATCGTAGCCGCGCTCGAGTCCGGCGCCGGCGGCGACCTCGTGCGCCTGCATCACAGTTTCCGCGCCGAACGCAATCTGGTCGCGTTGAACGAAGCCGTGTGCGCGGGCAATGCGGCGGCGCTCGCCGCGGCGATTGGCGCGGCGCCCGACGCGATCGGCATGCGCGAAGTCGAATCGCCGGCGCAACTGGCCGAGCGGCTCGCTCGCTGGTCGCAGGACCTCGCCGCAAACGGCGACCTGAGGCCGACGCTGCCAGGCACGGACGTCGAGCGCGGCGCGTCGACGTCGACGACTGGCGAGCGTACCGCGTGCGTGCGTGCTGCCCTCGTGGCGCTCGCGCAACGGCAACTGTTGTGCGCGTTGCGCGAAGGCCCGTTCGGCGCACTGACCGCGAACGCCGTGATCGAGCGTTCGTTGCGCAAGGCCTGGCGCGTCGGCGCGAACACCGAGTGGTACGCCGGACGCGCCGTCATCGTCACGCGCAACGACTACGCCGCGCGCCTGTTCAACGGCGACGTCGGCATTTGCCTGAGCGATGGCGACGGGCGCCTGCGCGTCTGGTTCGAAGCGCCCGGCAGTCACGGCGCGGTGCGCAGCTTTGCGCCGAACACGTTGCCGCTGCACGAGGGCGCATTCGCGATCACGATCCACAAGAGCCAGGGATCCGAATACGAGCGCGCCGCCGTGCTGCTGCCGCCGGACAGCGAGAATCGCATTCTGTCGCGGCAGTTGCTCTACACCGCCGTATCGCGGGCGCGCCGCGGCATCGAACTGTGGAGTACGCCGGCGGCGCTCGAAACCGCGCTGCGGCGGCCGATCGCGCGCCAAGGCGGATTGCGTGACCGGCTGATTGTGAAAGAGGGCTGAGGGCTGAGGGCTGAAGATCAAGAGCGACCGGCTCTTCGTTTGGCCCTCAGCCCTCAGCCCTTGCTCAGCATCACACCGACTCCACGATCACCGGCGGCACCGTGCGCGCGCGCCAGTAGTTGCGCGGCATGAAGCCGCCGCGGACCAGGCGGCCGGCGATCATCGCGGTGATGCGGCCGACATCGCGCAGCGGACGGAAGTGACTCGCGCGCCGGTCGTCTTCGTAACGCGACTCGATCGGAACCGAGACCGTGCGGATGCCGCGCTGCGCGGCCTCGATCAGGATTTCGCTTTCGAACACGAAGCCGCCGCGCGGCAGCGACAGCGCCAGTTCGACGACCGCGCGCGGATAGAAACGCTGCCCGCTCTGCGAATCGACGACGCGCTGGCCGCAGGCCCAGGAAACCCAGAAGTCCGCCTGCTGGTTGCCGAAGCGGTTCTTGCCGGGCTGCGAATCCTTGCCGCGCAGGCGCGCGCCGATCACGATGGCGCCGGGATACTGGCGCGCCGCCGCCAGCAGGCGCGGCAGGTCTGCAGCCGCATGCTGGCCATCGCCGTCCATCGTCAGCACGCCGTCGGCGCCGAGTTCGAGCGCGCGCCGGAAACCATCCTGCAGCGCCTTGGCCTTGCCCAGTGGCTGCTCGTGGCGAATGCGTTCGACCGGCAAGTCGGCGATTGCCGCGCTCGTGCCATCGCTCGAGCCATCGTCGACGACGATGACGCGGCCGCACCGGGCGAGCGCGTCCTGCACGACCGTGCGAATCGCGCGCTCCTCGTTCAGTGCCGGGATTACGACGATGCCCTCCGGCATCGCGGCGCCGGGAAGGCGGGCGGCAGGAGCCCCGGGGGCCTGGGATGGCCGAGCGGGGCTCACATTCAGTTCAACCAAGGTGAAATCTCCAGTTCCAGATACAGTCGCGGTCCCGCCTGCAGCGCAAGGGTCTGCCGTTCCCCGCGCGCCAGCGCGACCAGCAGCGGCAAGCTGCGCGCCACCGGATTGTCGCCATGTACAGCGTGCAGCAGCGCCGGTTCCGGCGCAAGCACTGCCGGGCTGAGGTGTGACGCCACGCGCAGAGCCGCGCCGCCGCGGTCCCGGCGCGGCGACAATACCAGCCCAACGGCGAACGGCGTGCGACAGGATACGACGTCGGCGAGCGGTCCGGCGGCGGGCAGGTCGCAGGCGACGAACAGGACCGGCGCCTCTTCGCTCCGGGCCAGCAAAGCCGCCTCGAACAAACCGGCGGCAAACGTGTAGTCGCCCGCGCTCAACGCCGTGGTGCTCGCCATGGATCCGGTCGCAATCGCCCAGTAGCCGGCCGCCGCGTTGTGCACCGAGTTGTGGAACTTGGTCGGCGACAGCTGTTCCGGTGCGTGCAAGAGGGTCGCGCAGAGATAGTCGTTGATCGCCAGGTCGCCATGGTCGCTGGCGAACACACCACGCAACGTGCTTCCTTCGCGCGCGGCCATTTGCGCGGCTTGCTGCGCGACTTCGAGCGCAAGCAGCACGCTGTCAGGCGCGCGCCGCCGCTCGCCCGGGGCGAGCAGCGACGCAGCGGGCCGCGCGCCGGCGGCCGCGACCGGCTCGGCCGTCCCGGCCAGGATATCGCGGCTCGCCTCCCAGCCGGGCAGCGCCGGCGACCAAAGGCCGATGCCTTCGATGACGACGTCGATGCTCATGCGCCGCGCGCGCGCGCGAATGCCAGGCAGCAGTTGTTGCCGCCGAAGCCGAACGAATTGCTCAGGGCAACGCTGATTGCCTGCTCGCGGTTGCCGATCATGATTTGCGGGCCGCAGGCCGGATCAGGCGTTTGCAGGTTCAGCGTGCCGGGAACCAGACCGCGCTCGAGTGCGAGCAGTGTCAGCGCCGCTTCGACGATGCCGGCTGCGCCGAGCGTGTGTCCGCTCCAGCCCTTGGTCGAACTCGCCAGAGTCGTGGCCGCGAACAAGCGCGCAATCAACGCCGCTTCGACCGCGTCGTTCTGCGGCGTCGCGGTTCCGTGCAGGTTGATGTAGTCGACCTCGGCCGGCACGATCCCGGCGCGCGCCAGCGCATCCTCGACCGCGATCTGCGCGCCGAGGCCCTGCGGGTGCGGCGCCGACATGTGGTGGGCATCGCTCGACTCGCCGTAGCCGACGAGGCGAGGTGTGGATTTGTTCACATGTGCATTCGCGCCGTCGGTGCGTTCGAGGATCGCGAAACCGGCCGCTTCGCCGAGCGACAGGCCGCAGCGAGCGATGTCGAACGGTCGGCACGCCTGCGGCGCGACCAGCCCGAGCGAATTGAAGCCGTACAGTACGCTGCCGCACAGTGTGTCGACGCCGCCGACGATCGCCGCATCGACGATGCCGGCGCGCAGCAGGCGCTCGGCGCTGGCGAAGACTTTCGCGCTCGACGAGCAGGCCGTGGCGATGCTCAGGCACGGACCGTCGAGTCCGAGGACGTCCTGCACGAACAGGCCGAGCGAGTGCGGCTGGTGCACCGCGCGGCGCTGTTCCGGCGCAAAGCGGCCGTCGGCATCGAGGTGACGATAAGCGGTCTCGGTCTCGCCGATGCTCGAGGTCGACGTGCCGAGCACCAGGGCGATTCGCTCGGCGCCGTAGCGGTCGCGCAGCGCGCGCGCCGTGTCGAGGAACCCGTCCTGATTCAGGCCGAGCCAGGCCAGGCGATTGTTGCGCGCGTCATGGTGCGCGAATGCCGCCGGAAGCTGCGTTTCCTCCAAACCGGCCACGCGGCCAATGAAACACGGCAGCGGATGGTCGGCGAGATCGTTCTCCCGGAGGCCGCCTCTGCGCTCGCGAACTGCGTCGGAAAGCGCATCGAGCCCGTGGGCGGCAGCGCAGGTAGCCGTGTAGGCAGTGATGGCGAGAGGCGGTATGCGGGTGGGCAAACGAATAAACGCATGGTGAGTCAAGGCTCGGCAGTATAAGTTCGTGGAGCGCGCAGCCGCAAACGCGGCGCGCGGCAAATCCGCGTTCATTTCGCGTTTAAAACGAATATCGAAGCGGTTCATCGCAACCAAAGCAGCGCGTTCAAGCGGCTCGATGCAACCCGCGTCTGGCGGCGTCGGCTGCTAACATTGCCGACAGATCAGGCTCGTGGAGTTTTCGCCGATGTCCACCAACGCGCTGAGCGTCAACGCGACCGCTGTCGAGCGGTATCTGCTGGCGTTGCAGGACCGCATCTGCGCAGCCGTGGAATCGGCCGACGGCCAAGCGCGCTTCATGCAGGATGCCTGGCAACGGCCCGAAGGCGGCGGCGGGCGCACGCGTGTTCTGAAGGACGGCGCCGTGTTCGAGCAAGCCGGCGTGAATTTTTCGCGCGTCGAAGGCGAACGCCTGCCGCCATCGGCAAGCGCGCACCGGCCCGAGCTCGCCGGTCGCGCGTGGGCCGCGCTCGGCGTATCGCTGGTCCTGCACCCGCGCAACCCGTACGTGCCGACGACGCACATGAACGTGCGCTACTTCGAGGCGCGCGCCGAGGGGGGTGAGCCGGCATGGTGGTTCGGTGGCGGCTTCGACCTGACCCCGTACTATCCATTCGACGAGGACGTCGTGCACTGGCACACCGTCGCGCGCAACCTGTGCGCGCCGTTTGGCGCCGGCACCTATGCGAAATACAAGCGCTGGTGCGATGAGTACTTCTTTCTCAAGCACCGTGGCGAAACGCGCGGCGTCGGTGGGCTGTTCTTCGATGACCTCAGCGCCGATGGCTTCCAGCGTTCGTTCGGCTTCATGCAGGCGGTCGGCAACGGCTTTCTCGACGCCTATATTCCCATTGTGGACAAGCGCAAAAGTACGCCGTTCGGCGAACGCGAGCGCGAGTTCCAGCTGTACCGGCGCGGCCGCTACGTCGAATTCAACCTGGTCTACGACCGCGGCACGCTGTTCGGCCTGCAGTCGGGCGGCCGCACCGAGTCGATCCTGATGTCGCTGCCGCCGCGCGTGCGCTTCGAGTATGCGTATGCGCCGGAGGCGGGGTCGCCTGAAGCCAACCTCGCTGACTATTTGAAGCCGCGCGACTGGCTGTGACGCCTTGAGCCCTCCCCTTCAAGGGGAGGGTTGGGTGGGGATGGTGTTTGCTCCTGCTCGTCATTCCGGCGGCTCTCAACAGCGGAGCTGGTCAAGCCGGAATCCAGCGTCTTGGCTCTTGTCGCTTCTGAAGTGCAACGCTTCGTGCGCAAGGCGAGTGAAATCCCCACAGTTCAAGAACGAGCAAGGAGCTGGATTCCGGCTTCCGCCGGAATGACGAGCAAAAGGGACGATCGAAATCGCCGGCGCATCGCTATCCCTGACCCTCGCTCGGAGCTGCGCGCCACCCTCTCCCGGTGGAAGAGGAGCGCAGCTAAGCAGAAATCGCCAGGCGCTCGCTGTGATAGACCTTAAGCGCCAGCGCGTAGGCAAGCAGCGCGGCTGCCGCCGTGCAGACGAAGCACATTGCCAGCGACGACATTGGCACGTCATCGCCGCGCAGCAGCCGCGTGATGATGATCTGCTGCGACATCAGCGGCACGCAATACATCCAGGCCAGCGTCTTGAACGGCATGATCGACAGCATCAGAGTCGGGATCACCGGGACGAACATCAGCAGCGAGACGTAGGTCTGCGCCTCGCGGTAGCTCTTGGCAAACGCGGCGACGAGCGTCTGCAGCGTCGCCAGCAACAGTGCCAGCGGCAGCATGACGAAGATCGTGCAGGCGACGAATGGCGGGCCGATCGCCAGGTTCATGCCGATTTTTTCGGTCGGCAGGAACTGGCCAACGACGGCGAAGGCGAGGATGCTCAGCAACACCGTCGTGATTGCGAACGCGGTCGTTGCGCCGAGCTTGCCGCTGAGGATCTGCCAGCGCGGCACCGGGTTGGCGAACAACGGTTCGAGCGACTGGCGTTCGCGTTCACCGGCGGTTGTGTCGATCGCCAGCGCCATGCCGCCGATGAAGCCGCCGAGGATGAAGAAGTACGGCAGCATCGAGAACAGCGAGCTGGCGCGGCTTTGCGCGGTCGATTGATCGCGCTCGGCGATGACGATCGGATTCGTTACCCCCGGCGACAACCCGCGCGCGACGAGGCGCAATGCGCCGGTGCGCTGGTCGTAGCGCTCGAGCAGGCCGCGCAGGCGGCCGACGGCGCTGTTCGCGTCGCGCTGCGATCCGTCATGGATGATCTCGACTTGCGCCGGCTCGCCCTTGTCCCACGCCGTTGCAAAATCCTTGGGTATGCGCAGGACGACGTCGGCATCCTGTTCGCGCACGGCGCGCTCGGCATCTTCGGGCGCGGGTTTGATCTCGACGCGCTGCTGTTTGAGCGCTTCGATCAGATTCGGCGCATTTTCCGCGCCGATGACCGGCAGCGGCAGCGGCTTTTCGGCCTTCTCGAATTCTCGAGTGACCAGCGTGTTGATCAGCAGCACGAAGATCAGTGGCGCGAACAACGGCCCGGTGACCAGTGTGTTGATCACGGTGCGGCGATCGCGCAGGTTCTCGCGCACTTCCTTCAGGAACACGATCAGGGCGGACTTCATGCGGCCAGCCCCTCTTCGGTTCCGATCAGCTTGACGAACGCATCTTCGAGGTTGGCCTCGCCGGTTTGCGCGCGCAGCACCTCCGGTGCGTCGTCGGCGACGACCTTGCCCTTCGCGATCACGACGATGCGGTCGCACAGCGCCGCGACCTCCTGCATGATGTGGCTGGAGAACAGCACGCAGCGGCCCTCGCGCTTGAGGCGCTTGAGGAACTCGCGCATCGCGCGCGTGGCCATGACATCGAGGCCGTTGGTCGGCTCGTCGAGGATCACGTTGCGCGGATCATGGACCAGCGCGCGCGCAATCGCCGTCTTGACGCGCTGGCCCTGCGAATAGCCTTCGGCGTGGCGTTCGGCGAAATCGCCCATTTCGAGCGCGGCGATTGCCGCGTCGGTGCGCTGGCGAATCGTCGCTTCGTCGATTCCCTGCAGGCGGCCGAAATAGGCGATGTTCTCGCGCGCGGTCAGGCGCTTGTACAGGCCGCGCGCATCCGGCAGTACGCCGAGGCTGCGGCGCACCGCGATCGGGTCGGCCGCGGCGTCCACGCCATCGACGAGCACCTGGCCGCGGTCGGGTTGCATCAATGTATACAGACAGCGCAACGTCGTCGTCTTGCCGGCGCCGTTCGGGCCGAGCAGGCCGGTGATCTCGCCGTCGCGCGCGATGAACGTCGCGCCGTCGACGGCGATGATCTTGCCGAACGCCTTGTGCAGGTCGCGCACTTCGATCATGAGCGTGGCCTCCGGATGCCTTCCGTCCCTTGGGGTCGGAGTGCGGTCTTACCCGATCCGTTCGGCCTGAGCGTAGCCGCGCAGCGGCGAAGTCGAAGGGTGTTCGTGCGGCCTCGACTTCGCACCTGCGGTGCGAAGCCTGTCCTGAGGGTAGCCGAAGGGCTCAGCCCGAACGGTAGTAGAGACCTTCGAGCGAGCATCATGGCGCCGCTCCGTTGAAGTCGATGAACGCCGGCGTCGGACCGAGCACATCCATGCAGTGCGCGTCGAGATCCTTCGGCGCCAGATGGTCGACGAAGTCGGCGACCAGCCGCGGGATGCAGCCGCGGCCGA
>DASRTK010000320.1:0-5792 GCA_035655975.1 Rudaea sp. | reverse complement strand
CAAGATAGAACTGGAAAGACTGCAAGCCAAGACGCAGATTTCACCTTGCGTGCCCGACAGGAACGGCTGTCAGTTGCTCACGTTGACGATTTCGGATCAGCAGCCCGCGGGCGCAATCCTTGGCCACATCCTCATCGATTTCCCGGACTATCATCGAACAATGAACCTGGGCGCGTGGGGAATCATCGTCGACAAGGACATGGAGATACAAACTGTGGATCCGGAAAAACTTGTAGGCGAGACGGGCGCTGGAGCAGGCAAGTCCAAAGCGGCGGCGGTCGACCTTCATAAGGCCCTCAAGGACGTGGTCGAGAATTCAGGCACCGCGCCCGCACCACCCGGAGTCGGTCCGTTGGTGAAGTGGACCCTGGCCAACGGCATGACGGTTCGAGGCTTTCAGATATTCCGCGGCGATGCCGAAGGTGGACCGTTCGCGTTGCTGAATCCCAATACGATTCGCTCAACCGCCCAGACCCAGGACCCGGTCAACTATCAGTGGCGCGACAACAGTGCCGTATCAGGCAGCACCTACTGGTACTACATCAGCGTCGTATACAACGATGGCCACAAGCAACAACTCACCGGTCCTCAGCGCGTGGTGGCCAAGTAAGCACGCTGCTCTGCTCGTACCAGTCGCCGAGCACGATGCGCTCGGCGCTCCGGCCGTCGAACTCGAGACGATGCGTTGCCGGCCGGTGCGTGTGGCCGTGAATCAGCGTGTGCACGCCGTGCTTGCGCATCGAGGCGAGCACGGCAGCCTGATTTACATCCATGATCTCGGGTTTTGCTCCGGCCGTGTGCTTGACGCTCTCGGCGCGCGCCTGCGCCGCGAACGCGTGACGCTCGCTGAGTGAGCGGGCTCGAAACTGCTTTTGCCAATCCGGGTTGCGAACGACGGCGCGAAACTCCTGATACGCGGTGTCGTCCGTGCACAGCGTGTCGCCATGCATCAGCAACGTGCGCTCGCCGTTGAACTCTACGACTGTTGGATCGTGCAGCAACGTGATTCCTGCACGCTGCGCGTAGGTCTGACCGAGCAGGAAATCGCGATTGCCATGCATGAAAAACACCGGAACGCCGCTTTGCTTCAGGGCGCATAGCGACTGTGCAACCTGCAGCGCGAGAGGGCTGTCATCGTCATCGCCGATCCAGCTCTCGAACAGGTCGCCGAGAATGTAGAGCGCTTCAGCCCGGCGCGCGTCTCCGGCAACGAACCGGATAAACAATTCCACAATGTGCGGCCGCGCCGCGTCCAGATGCAGGTCTGAAATGAACAGCGTGCTCATCCGGGCAGCGCTTTCGCGGCGCAGCCCTCTGCCGATCGCGTCGATCGACGGAGGGCTGAATCAATCGAGGTGGGGGATGCGTGCGTTATTGCACCATCTCGGCCTTTTCGATCAAGACTGGAATCGTCGGCACGTCGGAAGGCAGCGGCCCCTGCGGGCCGGTCGGCACGGCCTTGATCTTGTCGACGACGTCCTGGCCTGCCACGACCTTGCCGAACACGCAGTAACCCCACGTCAGGCTGTTGGTGTCGGCGGTGTAGTTCAGGCGCGGATTGTCGACCGTATTGATGAAGAACTCGGCCGCTGCAGAATGCGGATCGGCGGTGCGTGCCATCGCCACGGTGTACTTGAGGTTGGACAACCCGTTGTTTGCCTCGTTGTGGATTGGCGCGCGCGTGCGCTTGCGCTGCAGTTCTTTCGTCCAGCCGCCGCCCTGGATCATGAACGTCGGGATCACGCGGTGGAACGTCGTGCCGTTGTAGAAGCCGTCCTTGACGTATTGCTCGAAGTTGTCGACGGTCTTTGGTGCCTTGTCGGGATACAGCTCGATCGTGATGTCGCCCTGGCTCGTATGCAGCAGGACCTTTGCATTGCCTGCCGGCGCGGCGGCGTCGGTCGCCTTGGCGGGTTCGGCGGCCTTGGGCGCAGGTTTCGCGGCGGCTTTTGCCGCGGGCGGCTTTGCCGGCGTCTGCTGGGCCAGCGCCAGCGGCGCAGCCAGGGCAAGGATGAGCGAAATCGCGACGCGCTTGAACATGCAGGTTCTCCGGAGATTCATGAAAGGCAGACGTGGAATCGAATGATACGCAGAATGGGTGCGCAATCGTAGGGTGGGCCTCGGCCCACCGATCTTCCATGCCAAAAGAAAAACGGTGGGCCAAGGCCCACCCTACGCGGCCGCGAGGTCTTCGACGGCGCGCACCTGCAACTTGATATCGAGCTGCTTGAGGTAGTCGCGTTCCTGCTCGAGATCCGCCTGGGTCAGCGGATGCTGGTCCACCCAGGCTGCGGGCAGCTTGAGTTGCAAGAGCTTGTCGTCCGCCTGCAATTCGATTGGCGGCGCGGGATCCGCGGCTCGGCCGCGTTGCAGCAGAACCGCCAGGCGCAGCAGCGCCGTCACGCGCGCTGTGGGCCGGCGCAGGCGTTCGGGCAGGCTGCGCAGGAACGCCTCGTCGGGCTTGCGCCGGTGGCTGCGCAGGATCGTGGCAAGCGCCTGCTGTTCGAGCCGGCCGAAGCCAGCGAGATCCGAGTTCTCGACGATGTAGGCTCCGTGCAGGTGGTGCTGGCTGTGCGCGATGGCCAGACCGATTTCGTGGATTCGCGCTGCCCAAGACAGCCAATCGCGCTCGACGTGCCCGAGTTGCCATTCGCGGGCGACGCGATCAAACAACGCCAGCGCCGTCGCCTCGACGCGCTCGGCGTGGCCGAGGTCGACGGCGTAACGCTGTGCCAGTGCGTTGATGCTGGCCGCGCGCGGATCGCGATGTTCGGCGCGCCCGATCATGTCGTAGAGCAGGCCTTCGCGCATGGCCGTGTCGCAGACGCGCATCTGTTTCAGATCGAAAGCAGTAAAGCTGGCCTCGAGTATCGCCACGCCTCCGGGGAACACGCCAACGCGATCCTCTGCCAATCCCGGAAGCCGCAGCTTGTCCATGCTGCCGCAGTCGAGGATCGCGTCTCGCACTTTCTCGATCGCGCCGCGCGTGATGCCGGTATCGCACCACTCGGCGGCCTGGGCAACATTGCCGATCGCCTTGACCGTTCCCGATGAGCCGATCGTCTCGCCCCAGCCATGGGCGCGATAGTCCGCGGCGAACTGCTGGAGTTCGACGGCGATTTCGGTCTGCGCCTGGCGCCAGCGCTTCGCGCTGAGCTTGCCGTCGCCGAAGAAACGCAGCGTGCTGGCGACGCAGCCCATCTGCAAGCTTTCCTTCTCGAGCGCCTCGAAATGCTGGCCGATGATGAACTCGGTGCTGCCGCCGCCGATGTCGATGACCAGGCGCCGCTGGGGCGAATCAGGAATGCCGTGCGCCACGCCCAGATAGATCAGGCGGGCTTCCTCGCGGCCGGAGACGACTTCGATCGGGTGACCGAGCGCCTGTTCGGCCGGACCGAGAAAGGTTCCGGGCGCAGCGAGCCGGCGCACGGTGTTGGTCGCGACTGCGCGCACGCGTTCGTGCGGCAGCACGCGCAGGCGCTGGCCGAAACGCGCCAGGCAGGCCAGCGCCTTGTCGCGCCGGCCATCGTCGAGCGAACCGTCGCCGCGCAATCCCGCTGCCAGGCGGACGCTGTCGCGCAAGCGGTCGATCACGCGCAATTCGCCGTGTTCGTAACGCGCGACAACCAGGTGGAAACTGTTCGAGCCAAGATCGACGGCCGCGAGCAGTTCGCCGTCGCGGATTTCCGGGGCGGGGCCGTCTGACATGGGCGGTCCTGTGCGATCGGGTCGATGGTCGATTGTCGCATGACTGCGCGGGCGAAACGAGCCGCCGCAAATGGCGTTCGCTGAATGGTTGAGCGTTCATCGGTTCACACGCCCGTAACAGTCCAAAAGCGTGAGTCAATCGCTGTCGGAGCACAGGCATTCACGCGTATCATCGCCGATACAGCGGCCGCACCGCGGCTGTCCCGATTTCAATAAGAAAATGCCGATTGCCGTTCCCAACCGCATCGGGCTGGCATGTTTGCTGGCGGCCTTGGCCATGTTCGGCCCGTTCTGCATCGACGCAATTTTCCCGGCCTTCCCGGCGATCGAGGAGCAATTCAACGCCAGTGCGCTGGCGATGCAGCAGACGATCTCGGTCTACCTGATGGCTTACGCGGCGATGTCGCTGCTGATCGGCGCGGCGTCGGATGCCTGGGGCCGGCGCGTCGTCATCCTCGGCGGGGTTGCCGTTTTCCTTGTCGCGTCGGTGGGTTGCGCCCTGGCGCAGTCGATGCCAATGCTGCTGGCGTTCCGCGCGATGCAGGGCACGTGCGCCGGCGTTGGGCTGATCGTCGGCCGCGCGCTGATTCGCGATTGCTTCGAAGGACCCGATGCCCAGAAGCTGATGTCGCTGATCAGCATGATCTTCGGCGTCGCGCCGGCGGCGGCACCCATCGTCGGCGCGTGGATCGTGGGACGTGGCGGCTGGCACGCGTTGTTCTGGGCGCTTACCGTCTTTGCCGGCGCCTTGCTGGCGCTGTGCGCCGGCGTGCTGCCGGAAACGCATCCGCGCGAACGCCGCGTGGCGCTGTCGCCGCGTTCGCTGTTCGCAAGCTACCGCGAGATCCTCTCGTCGAACCAGTTCCTGGCACTGGCGCTGGCGATTACTTGCAACTTTGGCGGCCTGTTCGTCTACATAGCCGGCGCGCCAGCGTTCGTGCTCGGCATCCTCGACTTGCGCCAGGACCAGTTCTACTGGCTGTTCGTGCCGGCGATCAGCGGGCTTGTCTTCGGCGCGATGCTTGCCGGACGGCTTGCGGGCCGGATCAGCGCACGCGTGCTGATGGGCATCGGCTACTCCGTCATCGGCTCCGGCGGAGCAATCGGCTTGCTCGTGGCCTGGCTGGTCGTCCCGGCACGAGTGCCGTGGGCGGTGCTGCCGCTGGCGTTCTCGGCGATCGGCATCAACCTGATTTCACCGACGCTGAATCTGCTCGTGCTCGATCTGTTCCCGCGTCATCGTGGCGCTGCGTCATCCGTGCAGGGCTTCATCACGCTCGCCTTCAACGCACTGCTCGCCGGATTGCTGTCGCCATGGCTCGCGGACAGTGCGCTGCATCTGGCCGTCGCATCTGCGTGCCTGTTTGCCGGCGGACTCGTTGCCTGGCGCTGGTATCGCACGATTGCGAAGCGCTCGCCTCCAGTCGGAGTCCTCGAACGCGAGATACTCGCCGAGGCGAGCTAGCAGCCGCGCGCTGCGGCCAGACTGCGCTGTCAGCCGGTGCCGGTTCCACCAAGCAGGGATTTCAGCAGCGCCATGATTTCTTCCTTCGTGCCCATGACGATGATCTGGTTTTCGCGCGGGATGTCGGTGCCGAGACTGACCGAATAACCCGTGCCTGCGTCATTGCCATCATCGTCGAGACGTGGATAGGTCTCGACCTTGCCGACGTAGGCAATGCGATTGGCATCCAGGTAGCGCCCATCAGGAATCTTCAGCCAGCGTTGCATCGGAGTGTCCTTTCAGTTGCGACTGCGCGCAGGCTAGTGGGTCGCGCGAATTGGTGCAAGGTGGCGGTGAAGAACGGCTGAGGGGCTGAGGCATTGTAGGGTGGGCTTCAGCCCACCGCGCATTGGTCGCGAGTGATGGTATTGGATGGAACGGTGGGCCAAGGCCCACCCTACGGCCGCCGGCCCTCGCTCACCGAAAACAGCCCGCGCTCCACAAGCCATGCGCGCGCATCCTCGGCGTCGCGCTCGAACCAGGCGCGCGCCGAGCCGAGCCGGAACGTGTAGCCCCACGCATCCATGTCCGCCATCAGGCGCGCGCTGCTCGCGCCCGACAATGCGTCGGCCAGCACGAT
>DASRTK010000319.1:0-2321 GCA_035655975.1 Rudaea sp. | reverse complement strand
GTGGGTGGGCTGACTACCGCGGAGATCGCCAACGCATTCCTCGTTCCCGAGGCGACGATGGCGCAGCGGATCAGCCGCGCCAAGCAGACCATCAGGAACTCCGGCGTTTCGTTCGAAATGCCCGGCGAGCGCGAACGCGCGATGCGGCTCGACTCGGTCCTTCACGTGCTGTATCTGATCTTCAACGAAGGCTATGCGAGCAGCATCGGCACGGACCTGCAGCGCAGCGATCTGGCAAACGAGGCGATCCGGCTCACGCGCGCGGTTCACGGTGTGTTGCCGAAGGACAATGAAGTCGCCGGTCTCCTCGCGCTTATGCTGCTGACCGACGCGCGGCGTCCGGCACGCACGGGTCCGGACGGCGAGCTGATTCCGCTGGCGCAGCAGGATCGAACTTCCTGGGACCGGCAACTCATCGCGGAAGGCATTGCGCTGGTCAGCGCGGCGCTTTCACGCGGCTCCGTCGGGCCGTATCAGCTGCAGGCTGCGATTGCGGCGGTTCACGACGAGGCGGCGCGCCATGAGGACACCGACTGGCCGCAAATCCTCGCGCTGTACAGCTTGCTGATGCGCATGACCGACAACCCGATGGTCGCGCTGAGCCACGCGATTGCCACGGCGATGGTCGAAGGTCCGCGGGCCGGACTCGAATTGGTGGCAACGCTCGACAAGGACGAGCGGCTGGCCGGTCACTACCGGCTCGACGCCGTGCGCGCCCATCTGCACGAGATGGCCGGCAATCACGAAGCCGCGATCGCGCACTACCTCGCCGCGGCAGGCCGCACGGCGAGCGTCCCGGAACGCGATTACCTCAGCGCCCAGGCGGCGCGACTCGCGACCCGGTCCAACGGCGAGGGCTAGCAGACTGTTTCCGATGAACGCATCGGACGGGTGTTTCTTCCCCTCTCCCCCGCGAATGATGGGGAGAGGGTAGGGTGAGGGGCCGACCTGTCCGCTTGCACGTGCGGCGGGTGGCGGTAGCAGTTCGATACGTACTGGGGTATTCGACAAAGCAGAGAAGATCACCTCTCCCCTTGTGGGAGAGGTCGGCGCGCGGCCTCTCTCGGCCATCCATGGCCTTCGAGGCACTTGGGCTCCTGCCCGGCGAAGGCGGCGAAGCCGCCGACTCCGTCGGCGTCACCCTCTCCCCAACCCCTCCCCCATCAAGGGGGAGGGGCTTGAAGCGCACCTTGTGGAAGCGCGTAGATGTGGCGTTGTGCAAGGCACCGCGAGGCGGTGCTCCATTTTCTGATCGTCGACCGGACCTGCATTCTGCTAGGCTCGCCCATGCACTGGCCGGCCTTCATGGCGCTCGATGCGACATTGTCCACTTGTGCAATACAGCCACGGAGCACTTGATGACGGCGCGCAGAACATTCCTGAAAACTTCGATGATCGGTGCCACGGCATTTGCCTTCGGCAGCAAGGCTTCGGCGAAGGACTCCTCGCCCGCGGCGCGCGTCGTCTCGACCTGGGACTTCGGCGTGCCGGCAAATCAGGCAGCCTGGGCCGTGCTCAGCGCAGGCGGTCGCGCGCTCGATGCCGTCGAAGCCGGTGCGCGCGTGCCCGAGGCGGATTTGAAGAATCACAGTGTCGGCCGCGCCGGCTATCCGGACCGCGACGGGCACGTCTCGCTCGACGCCAGCATCATGGACGGCGACGGCAGTTGCGGCGCGGTCGCGGCGCTCGAACACATTGCGCACCCGATCTCGGTTGCGCGCCGCGTGATGGAAAAAACGCCGCACGTTCTGATTGTCGGAGACGGCGCGCTGCAGTTCGCCGTCGAGCAGGGCTTCCCGCGCGAGGACCTGCTGACGCCGGAATCCGAGCAGGCCTGGCACGAATGGCTCAAGTCGGCTCAATACAAGCCTGTGATGAACAGCGAGCTTCGCAGCTACGACGCAAAAGGCCAGCTGCCGGGTAGTCAGCACGACCATGACACGATCGGAATGCTCGCGCTCGACTTGCACGGCAACCTCGCCGGCGCGTGCACGACCAGTGGCATGGCATGGAAACTTCATGGCCGCGTCGGCGACAGCCCGATCATCGGCGCCGGACTGTACGTCGACAATGAGGTCGGCGCGGCGACATCGACCGGCGTCGGCGAGGAAGTCATCCGCAACGCAGGCAGCTTTCTCGTCGTCGAACTGATGCGCCACGGACGCACGCCGCAGCAGGCCTGCCATGAAGCCGTCATGCGCATCGTCAAGCGCAATCCGAAATCGGCGAAGGAAATCCAGGTCGGATTTCTCGCGATCGCGCGCAACGGCGACGTCGGCGCGTACGCGCTGCAGAAAGGATTCAGCTACGCGGTTTGCGAT
>DASRTK010000318.1:0-4107 GCA_035655975.1 Rudaea sp. | reverse complement strand
CTCGATGCGATGGAGATGATGGCGGTCGATCCACTGGCCTTCGTTGTGGCGCCGCGTTTCCTTGCCGGCGTCATCGCGATGCCAATCCTGGCGTGCGTGTTCAATGGCCTCGGCATTCTTGGCGCGCACCTGGTCGGCGTGAGCTGGCTGGGCCTGGACAACGGTACGTTCTGGTCGAACATGACGGCCAACGTCGATGTCTGGGACGACGTCGCCAACGGGGTATGGAAGAGCACCGCTTTCGGTGCCGTAGTGACATTGATCGCGACATTCCAGGGTTACACGACGGCGCCGACCAGCGAAGGCGTCGCCTACGCGACGACGCGCACCGTGGTGTTTTCCTCGATCGCGACGCTGATGATCGACTTCGTCATGACGGCGTTTTTGATGTAGGGCTGTAAAGATTGAACCACGCAGAACACGGAGAACACGGAGAAAAGCAAAGTGAGTTGGGCGCGAACCAGCGCATCGCCAAGACCAGGCGGCAAGGCCACTGATCCGGTCTTTCCTCCGTGTTCTCCATGCTCTTCTCCGGGTTCTCCGTGTAGATGCTTTTGATTTCCACGTCGGACAAAGACAATGGCACAACGACAGAGTTTTCAGATCGGCACCGGCCTGTTCATCCTGCTCGGTTTCGCCGCGCTCGCTTACCTTGCGACGCAGACGACATCGCTGGCGAACTATTCGCAGGGCGACAGCTACGCGATCAAGGCGCGCTTCACCAACATCGGCCAGCTCAAGCTGCGCGCGCCGGTGAAAGTTGCCGGTGTGCGCGTCGGCAGCGTGGCCGACATCAAGCTCGAGCCGGACAAGCTCGATGCGCTGGTCACGCTGTCGCTCGACAAGCGCTATGACAAGATTCCCGACGACTCTGCCGCCGCCGTGTTCACGAGCGGTTTATTGGGCGACCAGTACGTTGCCATCCAGCCGGGCGGCTCGCCGGACATGTTCAAGAACGGCGACGAGGTCGTGCTGACGCAAAGCTCGATGCAGCTCGAGGAGCTGATCGGCAAGTATCTGGTCGGTGGCGATGCCGGCAAGGGCGGCGACAAGGCGGGTGAAAAGCCCGCAGAGAAGCCGCCTGCAAAGCCCGACGGCAAGTAGGCGCGCCGCCAAAACACAAACCAAGGATTTCAATCATGCGCTTTGTATACTCATTGCTCTGCCTGCTCCTGGTCGCGGCCGCACCGCTGCAGGCGGAAAATCTGCAGCCGAACCAAGTCGTGCAGAACCTCGTCGACGATCTTGCCAAGACGATGGAGACGCGCCGCGACGAACTGAGCAAGAACCGCGAGGCGCTGCTCAAGACGATCGACGGCATCGTTCTTCCGCACTTCGACATCGACTACGCGTCGCTGCTCGTTCTGGGTCAGAACGCGCGCACGGCCACGCCGGAGCAGCGCGCGCGTTTTGCCAAGGCGATGTACAACTCGATCACGCACCGCTACGCGGAAGGGCTGCTGAAGTACACCGAAGGCCGCGTACGCGTGTTGCCGTTCCAGGGCGAGCTGAACGAGAAGCGCACGCTCGTGCGCACGCAGGTCGTGCTCGACGACGGCAAGGTCGTGCCGGTCGACTATGCGTTCCGCAAGACCTCCACCGGGGACTGGAAGGCTTACGACGTCATCATCGAGGGTATTTCGTACGTGACCAATTACCGCAACCAGGTCGCCGCGGAAATCGCCAAATCCAACCTCGATGCGTTGACGACGCGCCTGGAAACCCAGGGAGCGAAGGCTCTGGAAACGCTCGAGCAGGCCGACAAGAAGCAGTGAGCTCCGCGCCGTATTTCAGCGTTGAATCCGACACGCTCGGGACACTGCGCGTTTCGGGCGCGATCACTTTCGCCAATGCCGGTCACGCGCTCCTGCAAACTCCGCAGGCGCCGCGCGGCGGGAGCAGCTTGGACATCGACCTTGGCGCGCTCGAAGCGCCGGACAGCGCGACGCTCGCCGTGCTGATCGCGTGGAGCGCGAGCGCACGGCGCAGCGGTGCCGCGCTGCGTTACCTGCGCGCGCCGCCGGGGCTGCGCAATCTGGCGCGTCTGTGCGACGTCGAAACCCTGCTCGGCCTCGCATAGGGTGGGTCTCGACCGACCGCTTTTCTCCCGGCGCTGAGGTAAGGGACGGCCCACTCGGCCTTGGCGCGCGCCGTTCCGACGCAGCGCACTTTCCTGTTAGTCAAAGCGATGCATCGGCGTCGCAGGCTTCGACGCGGCAGTACGCAGCCCTTGCAAGTCCCCGCGCCGTAATCGCTGTCGGGGTGCGGTGTACTACTGGTTTGAGCGGCGAAACGAATGTTCGCCGCGGGAGATCGACCCTCAATCAGGCTGCGGAGGAACGCTCATGAAACTTTGTCACATTGGATTGGCTGCTTTGGTCCTGCTTGGCAGCCCGCTGTGCGTCAATGCGCAGGACAAACCCGACCGGACGATAGTGCTGGCATGCTCCACGCGTCTGCCGGTCATGGCGGACATCGTGCACGCGATCGAGATAAGCGACTACTGGGCCCCGGTAAACGTACGGCGAAAAATACTTTCCTTGGCGCGCGAGGCTTGCGCCCAACGGCCGACGGCAGTGCTCGCATTCGTGCCGCGCGAAAGCCAAGCGCCGGTAGCTTCTAAGTAGGCTCGCCGTGGTCATCGTTGCAGCGGCGGCGCGGACCTCGCATTCGGCTTCGTGGCCCCACCGTCGCTGACTTTGTTGGCATCCTCGACCAGCCGGTATGTGAACCTGCGCACCTTCCGGCAACGATCGGTTGTCAGTTTTTCTGCGGTTCGGGCTTCTGCTGCTCGGGCTTGTGCTGCTGCTCGTACTTCTCCTGCTCCTTGAGCAGGGCGTCGATGTCGACGTCCTCGACACCCTGCAGCGACTGGATCGCTTCCATCGGCGGGTTGCCGCGATAGACCTTGTAAAGGCGCCGCTGGCGATAGGCGTCGCGATAGAACACGTACGGATCGTAAACGCCTTCGAGCAGACCCTCGGCGTCGATCGCGCTCGAACGCAGCGTGACGAGGTACACGAACGTCGGCGCGAAGTGGACGTCGAGCTGGAAGCTGTGACCGGCCGAATACCAGGACAGCGGGTCGAACAGGTAGCGGTCGACCGGAAAGGCAATGGCTTCACGGACCGTGGTGGAACCGAACAGCGGCAGGACGAGATACGGCCCTTCGGGCACGCCCCACTTCGCCAGCGTCACGCCCAGATCGGTCGTGCTTGCGTCGATGCTCATCTCGCTGGCCGGATCGAACAGCCCGAGAATGCCGACCGTGGTGTTAATGACGAGGCGACTGGTTGCCTTGAACGCTTCCTTCGGATTGGCCTGCAGGAGGTCGTTGGCGATCGTGATCGGCGATTCGATGTTCGCGAAGAAGTTGCTGATCAGCCGCCGTGTGGTTTCGTTCGTTATTTTCCGATAACCCACCGCGACCGGTCGTATCGCCACGCGGTCGGCAAATGCATTGAAGTCGTACATCTTCCGGTTGAAGTTTTCATACGGGTCGTCCTTGCGCGGCATGGGCGTGGCGCACCCGGCCAGCAGTGCGGCAATCAGGAGCAGAATCGTGTGCCGGCTGGGACGCGGAATCGGGGTCAGCATGATTTCGTTTTTGTGTGGGTTCCGTGCGGTGCTGGCGCTCGCGCGGCAGCGCTGGACCGCCCGCGCCGCGGCAATGCATCACCGCGAGTTGGGCTTGAGTTAGCCTAAATCAAGTAGTCTGGCTTTTTCCCAAACAGTCCGACCGCCGTCCATGGCGCGTTCAGCTTGAAACGGACGGGGTTGCCTGATTGTGAAGGCGGAATTTCCCGCCCAGGCGCCGCCAACGAGCCCATCCGGCGATCCTGTTTGCACTGCACCATAGCCACCCGTTACAATGATCCAAGTGTAAATTCGTGAATTCACATAGATTTTGAGGGTTTTATGGCACGCATTACCGTGGAAGACTGCCTGGCAGTCGTCGACAATCGTTTCGAACTGGTGCTGATGGCGACCAAACGTGCGCGCCAGCTGGCCAAGGGCGCCGATGCGCTGGTCGAGTCGACCAACGACAAGCCCACTGTCCTGGCCCTGCGCGAGATCGCCGGGCGCAAGGTCAATCCCGAGCTGATC
>DASRTK010000317.1:0-10366 GCA_035655975.1 Rudaea sp. | reverse complement strand
TGACCGTGCACGAAAACCTCGACCTGCCGCTGAGCTATCGCGACGTGAAGTCCGATGAGCGCAAGGCGCGTGTCGCCGACATCCTCGACCGGTTCCAGATCGTCGGCAAGAAAGACCTGTATCCGAAGCAGCTATCCGGCGGACAACAGCAACTCGTCGCCGTCGCGCGCGCGGTGATCACGCGGCCGGCCCTGCTGCTCGCCGACGAACCGACCGGCGCGCTGCACTCGAGCCAAGGCAAAATGATCATGGACTTGCTCAAGGAGTTGAACGATGAAGGCATGACGATCGTGCAGGTCACGCACTCCGACGTGAACGCCCGCTACGCGCACCGCATCGTCGAAATGCGCGACGGATGGCTCGGCGAGCAGGCGCAGGCTGCGTAGGGTGGGCCTCGGCCCACCGGCTTTTTTGGCGTTCAAGAGCAAAACGGTGGGCCAAGGCCCACCCTACGCTACACTGATCTCATGAGCGAAAAAGATCTTCCAGTCCTCATTGCCGACGACCAGCGCGACGTGCTCGAAGCGCTGCGCTTGTTGCTGAAGTCCGAGGACCACACCTGCCGCGCATTCGGCGATCCGGTATCCGCGCTGGCGGCGGTCAGGAACACGCAGTTCTCGGTCGCACTGATCGACCTGAACTACACGCGCGACACGACGTCGGGCGCCGAGGGCCTGGAGTTGCTCAAGGCGCTAAAGCGCGCCGACCCGGATTTGCCGGTCGTTGCGATGACGGCGTGGGGATCGATTCACCTGGCGGTCGAGGCGATGCGCCTGGGCGCCGGCGACTTCATCGAAAAACCGTGGGACAACACGCGCCTGATCAGCGTGCTGCGGAACCAGATTGCGCTCGGCGCGGCGGTGCGGCGCGAGCAGCGCCTGCGCGCCGAGAATCGCCTGTTGCGCGACGACGGCGATGAGGACTTCATCGCCGGGTCGCGCGCGATGCAGAAGGTGTTGTCGCAGATTGACCGGGTCGCGCCGACCGACGCGAACGTGCTCGTGCTCGGCGAAAATGGCACCGGCAAGGGCGTCGTCGCGCGCCTGATCCATCGGCGCTCGAAGCGCGCCGATGCCGCGCTGGTCAAGGTCAACATGGGCGGGATCGCCGACAGCGTGTTCGAGGCGGAGATGTTCGGCCACGTGCGCGGCGCCTTCACCGACGCCAAGACCGACCGTATTGGCCGTTTCGAAGCGGCCGACGGCGGCACGCTGTTCCTCGACGAGATTGCAAACATCCCCGTGCCCCAGCAGGCCAAGCTGCTGCGCGTCGTCGAGGATGGTGAACTCGAACGGGTCGGTTCGTCGCGCACGCTCAAGGTGGACGTGCGCCTGATCGCCGCAACCAATGCCGACCTTGCCGCGGAAGTCGCGGCCGGGCGATTCCGCAAGGATCTGCTGTTTCGCCTGAACACGGTCGAGATCCACTTGCCGCCTCTGCGCGAACGGCGCGAGGACATCGTCCCGCTCGCGCAGGCGTTCCTCGCCCGCAGCGCGCAGCGCTACGAGCGCGTCGGGATGCACCTGGGTTCGTCCGCGCTGCGCGCGCTCGAGGACTATCCCTGGCCGGGCAACGTGCGCGAGTTGTCGCACGTTATGGAGCGCGCGGTGCTGAATGCCTCCGGCGCGCAGATCACGCAACTCGATTTTGGCATTCCGCTCGACACGCCGTCCGGCGCGCCCGCAAACCAGACGCTCGACGCCGCCGAGCAGGACATGATCCGCAGCGCACTCGAGCGCTGCGCGGGCAATATCCAGAAGACCGCCGAGATGCTGGGACTCAGCCGCGCGGCGCTGTATCGGCGGCTGGAGAAATTCGGTATTCGGGCCGCGGAGTAGGGTGGGCCTTGGCCCACCGCTCTTCTTCGAGGCCAAGAACGAAGAATCGTGGGCCAAGGCCGAGCGCTCTTCTTTGAGGCCAAGAACCAAGGCTGGTGGGCCAAGGCCCCCCCTACGCAGTCGCCGCTGGAGAAGTTGGGATTCGCTCGCTGAGTGTCCCTTGCGTCGATACGAAGTGATGTGTCGCGTCTTACACTCGTCGCGTCTTACAATTGCCGTCATTCCCGCGCAAGCGGGAATCCATGTTGATTTTGCTGTCTAGGCCTGAAGCAAAATGGATTCCCGCTTGCGCGGGAATGACGTCGTAAGGGGTTCTGGATGTCGAATGTGACCACCGGTTTTCAAAAGACCTAGATGCCACGCAACACCAACCCGATCCCGACGCGCCAGCGCTACTACGAAAGCTGGACCTACGACGCCCGCATTCTTCTTGCGGCGCTCGCGGTCGCTGCGCCGGCGTGCGTGTTGCTGGGTGCGGTGCTGATCTGGCGCGACCTTGCGTCGGGACTGCTGTGGGGGCTGGCCGGCATCGGCGTCGTGCTGACGCTATGGTTTGCAGTGCGCCTGCGCAACCGCGTCATTTACCCATTGTATACATTGTCGAACCTGCTCGAGGCGCTGCGCGAGGGCGATTTCAGCCTGCGTGGATCGCGCGCGCGGCGCGGCGATCCGATCGGCGAAGTCGTGTGGGAGATCAACACGCTGTCGCAGACCCTGCGTGACCAGCGCCACAAGGTCGAGGAAACGAGCGCACTGCTGGCCAAGGTCATCGGCGCCACCGACATCGCGATCTTTACGTTCGATTCAGGCCAGCGCCTGCGCCTGATCAATCCTGCCGGCGAAAATCTGCTCGCGCGTCCGGCGGCAGAACTGCTTGGCCGGACCGCTGACGAACTCGGCATCGCCGACTGCCTTGCGGACGAGGACACGCATATCCGCAAGCGTGCATTTCCCGGCGGCGCCGGTCGCTTCGAAGTTCGCCGCGCGCGCTTTCGCGAAGGCGGCAAGCCACATGAACTGCTCGTCGTGGCCGATCTCAGCCGCGCGCTGCGCGAGGAGGAACGCGCGGCATGGCAGCGCCTGCTGCGCGTGCTTGGTCACGAACTGAACAATTCCCTGACGCCGATCCGTTCGATGACCGGTACCCTGGCCAAGTTGCTCGCGCAGCAACCGCCTCCGCCGGACTGGCGCGAGGATGTCGGCGGCGGCCTGGCAGTGATCGGCGATCGTGCCGAAGCGCTGACGCGCTTCATGGCCGGCTACACGGCGCTCGCGCGCCTGCCGCCGCCGAGCAAACGCGACTTCGAGATCGGCGAACTGGTGCGCCGCGCCGCTCGCCTGGAACAACGCCTGGCCGTGTCTGTTGCCGACGCGCCGCCGCTTCACGTCAACGCCGATCCGGACCAGATCGAGCAGGCGTTGATCAACCTGATCAAGAATGCGGCCGATGCGACATTGCCGTTGCGCGAAGGCGTGCGCGCGCGCTGGCGCGCCGAGCGCGACGTCGCGCACATCGAAATCGAGGACGACGGCCCCGGGCTCGGGACGACCGAGAATCTGTTTACGCCTTTTTACACAACCAAGCCAGGCGGATCCGGCATCGGGTTGGTCCTCGCGCGCCAAATCTCCGAGGCCCACGGTGGTTCTCTCACTCTGGAAAGCCGCAAAGCCGCGCGCGGCTGCGTCGCGCACCTGACGCTGCCGATAGCGTAGGGTGGGCCTTGGCCCACCGCTCTTCTTCTACGCCAAACAAAATTCGGTGGGCCAAGGCCCAGCCTACGCAGGGTCGCTCGCTGCGATGTCGATTGTTCGTCAGTGCGCCGCGCCGAGCAGCTTGCTCAGATTGGGCAGCAAGGTCAGCAGATCGGGGGCGAATACGGATATCAGCACGCCGAGCACGACCAGGAGTTTCGGCAGCAGCGCACCGATCGCCTCGCCCAGCGAGACGCGGTCGGCATCCTTCGTGAACATCCTGCTCAACATGATGTCCTTCTCCATGCGCAGGGTCGTGACGACGACCGTGCAGAAGCTCAGCCCCATCAATGCGATCGCGGTGATGGTCTGCAGCCGCTCGAATGGTGCCGGGTAGACCTGCAGCATCACCAGCGCGGCGATGGGCGCCATGAGTGCTGCCCAGGCGCAGCCGCGCAGGACGGATGCTCCGGCCTTCATGTGGGCGACAAGGTAGCCCTGCCACGTCGCAAACGCCGGGCTCTCCGGCGAATCCTTGAAAGGCCATTTTCCACAGATCACGCTGACTGTCTGCTGCGCCCAGCTGACGACATCGTCGTCGCGCAGGCGCTCCAGGTCCTCGCGGAACAGCACGAGGTTCAGCGGGTTCGTCGGCGACTGTCCGAGCGCGAGCGGCGTCGGCCAATCGGTTTGACCCGTCTGGCGCTGCACGATCGGCACCGCGCGTGCGTACTCACGTGAAAGCTGCTGCAAACGCATGAGCTGAAACCACAGCTGCACGAGGAAATAGGTTCCGGCGCCGAGCGCTGCGATGCCGAGCAGGATCGCCAGTGGTTGCGAATCGACCGTCGTTGCCGAAATGCCGTCCGCCGACGCTGCGACGACGGCGAGCAATACCGCCGTTGCCAGCAGTCCGCGAAAATAGCCGCCTTCGCGCAGCCGCTCCACCAGTACCGACGGCACACCGTTCGCATCCGCGATCTTTCGGCACAGGCCGTTCCAGATCAGCAGGCGCAGGCCGGATATGACGATCACCGCGCCGAACACTGCGGCAATGGCCAGCATCGCCATCGGGTCGCGGCCATGCAGCAGCGCCATCGCGCCCGATGGCTGCGAATCATGTCCAATGAGAATGAAGCCCAGGGTCCGGGAGGTTGCTGCTGCCAACCCGCCGAGCGCGACGATCCCCAGCGCGAGTGCGAAGAAGCGGATCGCCGTGAACTGCTTGGGGTCAGGCGCAGGAGTCTTCCCGCGTTTCGCCTCAGCGGCGTATTCGGCGTGATGAAAAATCCATTGCCAGCAGCGCGACACCCGCACACCCAACGCATGGATCGAGTGGCGTGTAAGCGGCACCAGGACGCGGACGCCCGTGCGGTCGTTCCACAGCCATAGGGCAATCAAGAGGAATCCCAGCGACGCGATCTCGACTACAGGCATCAGGAAGCGCCACAGATCGGCGTGGGTCTCCGACGACAGCAGCATGCCCAAGGTGGCCGCATCTCGCGGAATGCCGATGGTCGACAGGTCTCCGATGGATTGGAATCCAGCCAGCGTCGCGACGAGCAGCTGCGGACACTCGGGCTTGGATTCGGCTTCGGCAGGCGGATCGGTTACGCGCAAGACCGCGCGAAATGTGTTGGCGGCATAGTCGGTCGCGAACGGAAAATACTGGCGCGCATGGCCGGCCTCGAAGATTTCCTTGGTGTTGCAGCTGGCGGGCGATGGCCGGTGCTGCTCACCGGGGCGGCAACTGATTTCGCTTTTCTTCGATCCGGGCTGCAGATCGACACAGACCAGCGTGTCGCCCGCGCCGACGACGACGCTGCCACGGCTGAGCTGGCGATAGTCCGGATGAACCATGAGGTTGTCGACCTCGAGCACGACCGGCAACGTGCCGGGCAGGGCAGATTTGATCTCGTTGAGCAGAAACAGGCGATCGCGGATGTCCGTGGCGATGATGATCGTCGCGGCAGGTCGCTTGAACGTGGCCAGCGCATCGAGCATTTGATGCAGCACGAGTTCGTCCGAGCGCGTGCTCAGGTTGGGCTGGTACGGCGGTGGCAAATCCTTGCCCACGTCCACGCCGGTCATGTCGAGTTCGAGGAACTTGCTGGGCAGCGAAAATCCCGATTGGCTGCTGCCCGATTGGCTGCTGCCTTCGCTCTTGGTCAACTGGGCGTGCTCGGCGCGGATCGAGGCGATATTTTGCGGAAACTGCAGGAAGGTCGGTGATTGCGGATCGGCGCCTGCCTTCGTAACCGGCAGCGGGCACGAGCTGGCGCCGAGTCCGAAACTCGATTCTTCGGCGAGGATTGCGATGTCCTTGGGAAGAAGGTGTTTCGTCCTCTCCAGGTACTCGAACAACGCTGTCAATTGCATGCATTGATCCGTGGCGATCGGGCGATACGACAATTCCATGCTGGAACCGGCGTGCGCGGCGTGCTTTTTTGCGTTGGCGTTGCTCAGGACCGTGGCCGACGGCGAGTGCAACTGTGCCTGCAGCCGCGGACAAGGCGGCGCTTTGCCCTGCGCGTCAGCCGCGGGGCATGGCTCGCTCGCGAATGCCAGGAGCTTCGCATCATCCGCGGCGCCGTCCAGCGCATTCATCAGCGACTGCATCGACCCGGAAAACGACGGCCCTATGATCTTCAGCACGACCCTCTTCGACGTCGGCGGATTCTCTGCGCCTTTTTTTTCGCCGCCGCGGGGAAGCGCGCTGTCCGCGCCTTCCGATGACGACGTGGGAGCGCGGTATGCATTGCTCCAGAGTTCAAACTCTGCAGCTTGGCGTGCCGCAACTGCAAACGCCTCGCGTTGGATGCCGAACGTCGGCGCTTCACCGACGAGCAGCAACAGGTAGTACTCGACTGCCGGCGCGTTGGCGCAGCCGGGCTCCGGTTGCTCGGCGGCGCAGCGGCGCCACACATCCTTGCGGAAAGCCAATACGCTCGGCTCGTTGCGCGAATGCGTGTCGTCTGCCTGCTTCCCGTCGAGCGGCCAGGTCAGCCAGAAACCGTCGAGCACGTAATCGCGTACTTCGAACGCGGAAATCAGCGCGGCGACTTCCAGATCGAAGGATCGCCCGAGCCTGGTCGCGACCGGGTCAGGCACCGTGGCGATGGCTGCATGAATCCTGACCGTCGGGTCTTTCGCCTGCTCGCGAAAGAAATCCATCGGGCTGCCTTGCTGCGAGAACGCTGCGTATCCGGAAAACGCCGAGTCCTCTGTTCCAGTCTTGTCGTTCGACGGTGGCGTGCTCGCAGCGACCTGGCTGCCGAGGATCGCCAACATTCCCACGAGTGCGGCGAAGAGAGCGCCTGGCCGGCGCCCGCGTGTTTGGCAAGCCGTTAACGCAGTAGATCTCCACGCTGGAGTCAGCGTTGTCCGGGCATTGAGAGTCGTGCCATTCATTCGTAGCCCCCTCGAGGTGGCTTCGCACGTTCCATCGGCTGGCGCTGGCGCCGCCCCGTCCGCTTCGGTCCGGTCGCAGCCGGATGCCTCTGCCCCAATGATCCCGGAAATGCCTGTTCTTGTTGTTGGTTATTCAGGATTTCGGAGCTGCGATTACCTGGGCATGCAACTCCCGCCGCGCAGCGCTCGGGCGTCACAGCGCACACTGTGCGCGCCGTTGCTTGCACATGCAAGAAGGTCTTTGCCGGGTGTTTCTCCCTTGGCGTTGAGTGCTTCAAGGGGGCAGGACAGGGTACGCCTGCGCGCAAGCGGAGTCGCAACGCTCCCCTCGACGTCGGTCCTGCGGACCTACGCTCGGGGCGAACGGATAGAGGAGTGCCAGGAGTTTCGAATTGGCGTTGCGCGAGAGCAGCTCAGACCACAGCTTGAGCTCGCCCCTTCAAGGGGAGAGATGGGTACGAATGGTGTCCGCACCTTCGGATGGTCCAGTTGCCCCAGCATCCAGCTGCCGAGTCTGCCAATCGCTGAGCAGCAGTCCATACAGCGCCGAGTCCGATATTTCGCCGTCGACAATCCAGCGCTGGCGCAGCAATCCTTCTCTGGCGAAGCCCAGGCGCTCGAGCGAGCGTGCCGAAGCGACGTTGCGCGGATCGATGTCGGCCTCGACGCGATTGAGTTGAAGCTCCGTGAATCCGAAATGCAGCAGCGCGCGCAGCGCTTCGTGCATGTAGCCGCGGCCCCACGCGTCGGGGCGCAGTTCGTAACCGATTTCTGCGCGCCGGCACTGAGCATTCATGTAAAACAGGATGCAAGTCCCGATTAGCGTGTCGTCTTCGAGCCGCTGCAAGCCAAGGCGCAAGCTTTCGCCGGCGGCCATGCCGGCGGCCTCGCGCGCAATGAACGCTTCGGCGTGATCCAGAGACGTCAGCGGCAGCGAACTCGCGTAGCGCATGACCTTTGGGTCGGAGCGGATCGCAAAAATCGCCCGCGCATCCGCTGCGCGCAGCGGCCGCAGCAGAAGACGATCGGTGCGCAGCGTGAGCCGATCGAAATCCGCCATGTTCCCGATGCACTCAGGTGCGCGACGAGGCGCGGGCTGCGGCAATCCAGTCGGAAATCTCGCGCCACGCCGACATCTTCTGCACTTCGGCCGACGCACCGCCGATCACTTTCGCAGCCTCGGCCAGGTCGGCTTCGCGTTGGAGTCGTCCTTCGGCATTCGCCGGACGCGCCAGCGCGCTGACGTACAACGCGTAGGCATAGTCGCGGCGGAACGACGAGCCATGCGCGCCGGCCTTGAATTCCGAATCGCCGTACGCCAAAGCGGGCTGCAGAAGCGCTCGCGCCTCCTCGGCGCGGCCCTGCAGCACGATGGCGTGGGCCAGCGTGGCAGCGGCGCGGGCAGCCTGCAGGTCGTTATCGGCCCTGGTATTGTTTGTATCGTTGGGAACCGTGACCAGGCGGCGCGCAAAGGTCTCCGCCTGAGCATGCTTCCCGAGTCGAATCGAGGCCAGCGCCGCGGTCCCGAGCACGGCGCGCAGCATGTTGTTCTTGGTTCGATTCGCATTCGTGTCGGTCGCCGGAACATCAATCTTGTCCGTACGGTCGAGCATCGCGGTGGCGTTGGTAAGTGCTGTCTGCGAGTCGCCTTCGAGCAGCGCGACGCGGCCACGCAAGCCTTGCTCCGACTGCGCGAACAGCGCGCGCCGCCGATCCTCCGGCGCGAACTGCGCGACCGACTCGTTGAGATCATGGACCAAGCCTTTCACGGCCGACTCGGCCGCCGCCTTGTCGCCCAGCTGCGCCTGTACCGCTGCAATCGGTAGCCAGCGGGCCCAGACTACAGGGCCCAGGCTCGAGGGCGCACGTCGATCGTCTTTCAACGCCATGATCGACTGGTAGGTAGCGAGCGCACCGGTCACGTCGCCGCGCTCGAATTGCAGCTGGGCGACCTGCTCGAGGCCGGTGACCCACCAGCTCCAGGTAGTGAGGTCGGCCGGATTGAAGCGCACGTAGTCTTCGCCGGCCTGCGCCGCCCGCTTGGCGTAATCGGCTGCGGTCGCGTCATCGTAGCGGCGCTCGGCCAGAGTACCGAGCAGGTTGGCGGCAAAGAACCGGTTGCTCAGCGAGCGCATGTCGCTCGGACGTTGCACGAGCACTTTCTCGGCAACGTCATAGACTTCGCGCTCGAGCTTTTGCGCTTCGTCCAGGCGGCCGAGCGAGGTCAGGTGGCGTGCCTCGGAATCGGCAACATCGGCGTACGCGGACGAGGCATTGAGGTTGGAGTAATCCAGCGCGCCGAGACCCACGAGAATCTGGCGCGCTTCGGCGCACGAGGCGACGCCGGCTTCCTTGTCCTGCGTGTGACTGAGAATATTCAGCGTGTCGACGTAGGCCTGCCGCACCTGGCGCGACGCGTTCGGCGCGTGCGCGAGCGGCCGCAACAGATCGGCCGCCTGGTTCATTTGAGCGGCAGTGCCGCGGCCGCCGTAGGTCACGGACGTTCCCTGGTTGAACAACGAAAGCGCCAGACCGTAGGTCACCGCCTCGCTTGTATCTCCGGACGCGCGCAGCTTTTCGAACACGGATTGCGCCTCACCGAACAACTTGTACGCCGTATCGACTTCGCCGCGTGCGCTGAGCGCGGCGCCTTCGCGCACCATCGCCATCGCGCGGAACGTCTGTGTTTGTGGCGTGACGAGTTCCGGCGGCAGGCCGTCGTAATAGGCAATGGTCGTATGCGCGAGCCGGCCGAGCGTATCGAGCCGGCCGGTCGGCTCGAGTTCGGTGTAGAAGTCGTCGATCAGGAACGCGACGAGTTTTTCGGCGTCGCCGCGTGCCTTTTCCGCCAGTCCGCGCGACTTCTGCGCTTCGGCGTCGGCGGCGCGCGCGCGGCCGAGGTTGACCCAGCCGAACACGGCGCTCGCTGCGGCAACGACCATCAGCACGGCGCACACGGCAGCGATCATGCGCGCCCGGAGCAGCGCGCGGTGTTGGGCTTCTTCGCGCGCCTTCTGCTCGGCAAGCCGGCGTTCGGCTTCCTCGCGCGCCTCACGCTCGTGCGCCTTGTCGCGGCTGGCGAGCACAACGCTGCATAGCACGTCGTGCGTGAGTTCGACGCGGCGCATGTCGAGGCGTTCCTCGATGCGCAGCAGACGCCGGTCGACGAGTTTGGCCAATGAATCCGGCGCGGCCCCGGCGGCGGTGAGCGCTTTCTTTACGCGCTCTTCGGCCAGGCTCTCGCGATACCCCGACTCGGTGAGCAACTCGTCTTCGATGACCTTGCGCACGCCTTGCGGCTGGTCGGCGAGCGTGCGCTCGTAGAATTCGGAGAGGATCGTCTCGCGCGAACCGGCCAGCAGGTCGGCGGAGATTTCTGCGCGGCCCTGTGTCTGGCGCACGGTGTTCAATTCGCGGCAGATCAG
>DASRTK010000316.1:0-23786 GCA_035655975.1 Rudaea sp. | reverse complement strand
GTGATGAGCGATCGCATTCAATACTGCTTCGACGACGAAGACGTCGGCAGCGCTGCGGAGAACATGGCAACGCTGGGTGTGCGCCGCTTGCCTGTACTCAATCGCGACAAGCGCCTGGTCGGTATCGTCGCGCTGAGCAACATTGCCAACTGCGGCGACAACAAGGCCGCGAACAAGATGCTCAAGGGTGTAGCCGAACCGCACCATTGATGCGCGCCTAGCCTAATCGATGCGTGCGCAGGGTGGGCGCGTAGGCCCCTGGCCGCTGTTTGCACGTGCCCGAGAGCGGCAAGCTCGCAAGAGCGCCCTTCGTGAGCCGTGTAACACAATGGCAGCCGAAGCCCACCCTGCGCGCGGTCAAGTTGCGTGAGTTCAGTTCGCCGCGTGCATGCGCTGGATCAGCACGGATGTGCCGCCTTCGAAGCGCAGCGCGAAGCTCGAGCCATCGTGCGTCGACGAAACGACCTTGACCGGGCCACGCTCCTGCGCAGCCTTCACGTCGAGTGCCTGAAATTGCTCGGCGGTTCCGGTTGGGTTGAGAACGAGCGGCGGACTTAGCGGTTCGTATCCATTGAACGCGGGAAGCCCGCCCGGCATCGGAAAACGCTGCATCCACATGAAGAATTTCCCTTCGTGTGGAATCCGCACGCGGTCTGGCTGCGTCACCGTAAAACCGAGTGCGCCGTAGGCATTCCAGACGCGCAGGATATGCGCCTGCGTGCAGTCGGTCGAAACGCATTCCTGCAGCACGAAATATTCATCGTCCTTCAACTGCGTCAGGCGCACGCTGAGGATGTCGTCAGTCTGGAACGGTTCGGCCGGATAGATCACGGCCGACATGTGCGTATCGACCTCGAAGTTGCTCGATATGACATAACCGCCATGCCGCTCTTCCCACTTCGGCGCGGTCACGTTGACGCCCGGCAGGGTAGTCTGCGCAGCGAGCCCAAGGGGCAGGAGTCCGAGGATCATCGCGGAGGTGATGCGTGCCATCTGGCGTTGCATGATTGTCCCTCTCAAGAACCCGTACTCCTGATCGGTCGCGGCGCGCACGGAACGGCAATCGTCGTTGCATGCGGAGCTTGGCCCTCCTGCGCCTCCCAAATCAAGCCCGCACGTTGCAAATTTCTGCAAGATTGTGTGACCGTCGAGACAGAACCCAACGGGTTGGCCGGCGCGGTATGATTTGTGGCCGCGGCTCGTGCAGTATCGAGCCGTGCGTCCGGTTGCAGATTCGGTCCATCATCATCGAGGTCGATCCATGCTCGCATTTCGTCGCGTTGCATTCCCGCTTGTCATCCTGTGCGCGAGCGCCTTCGCGCAGACGCCGGGACCGGAGGTCAAGAAATTCGTTGCCTATGACGATGCCGTCATCGCTCTAACGCATGTGCGCGTGATCGACGGCACCGGGGCTCCTGCGCAGGAAAATCGCACGCTGGTCGTGCGCAACGGCAAGATCGAGTCGATCGGCGATGCCGCGCCACCGGATGGCGCTCGCGTGATCGATCTGTCCGGCCACAGCGTCATGCCGGGCTTGGTCGGCATGCACAACCACCTGATGTACACCGCATCCATCAATCTCGACGAGGACGGAAAGATCCCGCCACCGGGATTTCTCGTGACGGAGCTCGCGTTCTCTGCGCCGCGCCTGTATCTGGCGTCCGGTGTCACGACGATGCGCACGACCGGCAGCATCGAGCCGTACGCCGACTTGAACATCCGCCGTCTGATCGACGAGATGAAGATGCCCGGCCCGCACATCGATGTGACCGGACCATACCTCGAGGGCAAGGACAGCTCCTTTCCCCAGCTCGCCGCGATTACGTCACCGGAGCAGGCGACCAAGACCGTGGCATTCTGGGCCAGCCAGGGCGCTACCTCGTTCAAGGCCTACATGAACATTGCCGAGGCCGTGCTCGGCGCGGCCATCAAGGAAGCGCACAAGCACGACATCAAAGTCACCGGACACCTGTGCTCGGTCGACTATCGCCAGGCTGCTGCGCTGGGCATCGACGACCTCGAGCACGGCCCGGTTTTTACCGATTCGGAATTCGTCCCCGACCGCAAGCACGATGTCTGTCCGAACATCCCGGCGATCGTCGCGTCTTGGGAAAAACTGGCGATCGACAGCGAGCAGGTGCAGAGCCTGATCCGGGATCTGGTCAAGCATCATGTCGCCGTGACGTCGACGCTGCCGGTGTTCGAGGCGTCGATCACGACGCGACCGGTGTTGTCGCTGCGGCAGACCCAGATGATGTCGGCCGAGTCCCTGCGAAGTTACCTCGCCGCGCGCGCTTCGGCGGCGACCACGGCGGGCCGCGCCGAAAAAGCCGAAGCGGCGCTGAAGAAAGAGATGGCCTTCGAAGTTGCTTTCGTGCGCGCCGGCGGATTGCTGCTGGCCGGCCCCGATCCGACCGGGATTGGCGGGACGCTGCCAGGGTTTGCCGACCAGCGCGAACTCGAGTTGCTCGTCGAGGCCGGCTTCACGCCACTCGAGGCAATCCACATCGCCACGGCGAACGGCGCGCAGTTCGAGAAACAGCTCGACAGGATCGGCACGATCGCAACGGGCAAGCACGCCGACCTTGTGGTGCTGAAGGGCGACCCGAGCCAGCACATCGCCGATGTCGAGAACGTCGAACTCGTGTTCAAGGACGGCATCGCCTATGACCCGAAAAAGCTGATCAACTCGGTGCGCGGCATGCTCGGGATCCGCTGAAACGGCGCCGCGCGGACGCGGCGGCGATCAAATTCATGCCGATGCTGCGTGGTCCCATGTCGCGCAGGAGTGCCGCGGAGTAGACTCCGCACGGTTCATCCGAATACAACCTGACCCTTGGGAGGAAGGCTATGGTCACGCTTGCTCAACTCTGGTTGCCGATCCTGCTGTCGAGCGTGTTCGTGTTCTTCGCCAGCAGCATCCTGCACATGGTCCTGAAGTTCTGGCACATGCCGGATTGCAGCGGATTTTCGAACGAAGACGAAGTCGGCGCGGCGATGCGCAAGGGCAATCCACCGGCCGGCATGTACATGATTCCGTACTGCAAACCCGAAGCGATGAAGGAGCCGCAAACCCAGGAGAAGTTCAAACAGGGTCCGGTCGGCATCATCTTCCTGCGCCAGCCCGGCATGATGAACATGGGCGCGTTCCTTGGCCAGTGGTTTGCGTTCTGCGTGCTCGTATCGGCGTTCTGCGCGCACTTGAGCGGCCACGCTCTGTCCGGCGGAACACCATACATGCGCGTGTTCGGCACGGTCGGCACGGCCGCGTTCATGGCATATGCGCTGGGTTCCGTGCCGAATGCGATCTGGTGGGGCCATCCGTGGAAGAGCCAGGTCAAGCATGTCATCGATGGGTTGATCTACGCGCTACTGACAGCGGGCACGTTCGGCTGGCTGTGGCCGGCAGCGTGATTGGATGTTTGCCGTCCGCGGTCTGCGGTTGGCGGCAGTTCTGCAAGGCTCCTGCAAGGCTCCTGCAAGCCTCTTCCGACTAGACTCTTCCCGAACGTCAGCCCGTTTTCAAACCGCGCGAGGCTCTGCCATGCCGATCCGACTCGCAGCTCAAGGTTTTTTCGCTGCCGTCGTCGTCGCCGCAGCCGAGCCGGCTCATGCCGATGTCGACAGGATCTTCTGGAACGGCTTCGAACCCGCGATCACGGCGACGGCGGAAACCTGGACCTGGGTGCCGTTCGACAATGCCTACTGCGGGAATGGCACGAAGACCGGCATCGGCGTCAACCCGACGTCCGCAAGCGGCCGTCTGCTGATCTACCTGCAAGAAGGCGGCGCGTGCTGGAACGCGTTCACGTGTTCAATTGGATTGGCGGACAATTTCACCACGGGCTATGGAGCTTCCAAATTTTCGGTCGACTCGACGGATACGACCTATCTCGCGCAACCGGGTGGATTGTTCGATCGCTCGGCCGCGGCGAATCCGTTCAAGGACTACAGCTACGTCTTCGTTCCCTACTGCACGGGGGACACGCATTCCGGCAGCAACGTCGTTTCGTTGGGCACCGGCCTGACGGCGCATTTCGTCGGCTTCCGCAACATGAGCGCTTACCTCGAACGCCTCGCCGTAACGTTCCCGGCGGTCGAGCGCGTCGTGCTCGCCGGCAGCAGCGCAGGCGGTTTCGGCGCGGCCGCGAACTGGTGGCAGACGGCGCAGGCTTTCCCCGGTGTCCGCGTCGACATGATCGACGATTCCGGCGCGATCATGCCGAACGACGCGCTGCCATCGCCTGACACCCAGTTGCAGGCGCAACGCACGGCGTGGAACCTCGACGCGACGGCGCCGCCCGGCTGTATCGATTGCGCCACCTCGCTCGATGCGATCTACACGTTCGGATCGACCGCATTCCCGGGCAGCCGCGGCGCCCTGCTGTCGTATGAGCAGGACAACGTGCTGCCGGTGTTCTACGGCATCACGACGCAGAAATTCACCCAGGGGCTCACCGAAACCGAGAATCAGCTGTTCGATCCGAGCGCCAATCTGCGCTACTTCAACGTCAGCGGATCGGGGCACGTACTGTGGTTCAGTCCATCGCTGTCGACACAAAGCACAACCGTGCTGCAATTCATCACGCTGATGGTCACTGACGACCCGTCCTGGGGCAGCATCACGCCCTGACGCGCGCCGATCGCACGAGCATGCCGGCGAACTACCGGCGCGGGCAAGCAAGTAGCGCTCTTGATGGAGGCAGCGACGTCTCTAGGTGAGAGTTGCTACCAGAGTCGATGCCAGGTCCGGATACTTGAACTTGAATCCTTCGGCCGTCGCGCGCTTCGGCACGACGCGTTGTCCCGTCAGCAGGATCTCGGCCATTTCGCCGAACAATATCTTGAGCGCAAACGCCGGCGTCGGCAGCAAAGCCGGACGATGCAGCGCGGCGCCGAGAGCGCGCGCAAATTCGGCGTTCGTGACCGCCTTCGGCGCTGTGCCGTTGTAGGCGCCACGGGCGCTGTCGTTATCGATGAGCCAGCGGATCAGCGCGACGATATCCGCGCGCGCGATCCAGCTCATCCATTGGCGGCCGCTGCCCATCCGGCCGCCAATGCCTGCACGGAATGGCAACAGCATCTTCTTGAGCGCACCGCCATCGGCGCCAAGCACGATGCCGGTGCGCACGCAGCACACGCGTACGCCCAGCGCTTCGGCCTTGGACGCTTCGGCCTCCCAGTCGCGGCAAAGATGCGCGGAAAAATCGTTGCCGGAGTCGGCGTCCTCGTCGAGTTCCTCGTCGCCGCCCGGTCCGTACCAGCCGATTGCCGACCCCGACACGAGCACACGGGGAACGCGGCCCTGCCTGTCTATCCAGTCGAGCAAGCGTTTCGTCGTGCCGATGCGCGAGCCGACGAACTCATGCTTGCGCGCCGAAGTCCAGCGACCGCCTGCCAGGTTTTCTCCGGCAAGATTGACGACGGCGTCGACGTCCTCGGCAAAGTCGAACCGGTCGATCAGGAACACGGCCTCCGGGACGCGCCTCCGGGCCCGCTCGATATTGCGCGTAAGCACGGTTACGCGATGGCCGTCCGCAACCAGACTGCGGCACAGCGCGCTGCCGATGAATCCGCTGCCACCGGTGATCAGATGATGCATATGGCCTCCGGGCGGACCACCTGAACAAAGTCTACTCCGATCTGCGTCCGCCGGAATCCACCGTTCGAAGCCACGGAACAGCGATCGTGATGCCGCCCACGGCAGAACCGGTGACAGGCTGTCCATGAACGCTTACCGACACATCCGCAAGCGCCTGGCTTGCATAAAATTGCGCACTTGCCGGACGCTACGACTTTCGGCACGGGAAAACGCTATCGTCCGCAGTACAGGCTCGGACGCGAGCAATGAACCAGGGAGATCTCCATGAACACGAGCATGCGACGCTGTAATTTTTTCGTTGCGCTGCTTCTTGGCATTTGCGTCGCCGGCCCCGCATCGGCTGCCGACATCTACGACGACGCCGTGGCGCATCCGGGGCGCAGCTCCGACGATCACAAGCGCGACCCAATCGACCGCCCGGCGGACGTGTTGCGCCTGTCGGGTATCAAACCTGGCATGCAGGTCGCCGATTTCCTGGCCGCCGATGGTTACTACAGCGAATTGCTCAGCTACGTCGTCGGCGACACGGGCCATGTGCTGCTGCTCAACAATGTCCCTTACGACAAGTTCGTCAAGGACGCCTGGAAGCAGCGCATCGAGAAGCAGCACCTGGCGAATGTCGAGCATCGCACGGTCGACCCAGCCAACATGGGGCTGAAGGACGCATCGCTCGACGCCATCGTCATGGTCAAGGTCTATCACGACCTGTATTGGGTCGATCCGGGCAACTGGGAGAAGATCGACGTTCCGCGCGTGCTCGACCAGCTCGCGCGCGCACTGAAACCGGGCGGCATCCTCGTGGTCGTCGACCATTCCGCAAAGTCCGGCAGCGGAAGTTCGGCAGCGACTCCGTTGCACCGGATCGATGAGGCGTTCATGCGCAAGGACTTCGAATCGCGCGGTTTCACAGTCGTTGCCAAGAGCAACATCCTGCGCAAGCCGACCGACAAGCTCGACAAGATTTCCTACCAGGAACCCATGCTCGGCAAGACCGACCGGTTCGTCTACGTGTTCCGCAAGGAAGTTGGCGCGCACTGACCAAGGCGAATCAATCAGGGCGTGACGTCTGCAGGCCGGAAAGTGCGTCGCCGCGCGCTGCAACGTCGAGCCGCGCGATCTTCGCGGCCGCCGCATAGAACGCGGTCCAGTCACCGCCTTGCTGTGCAAACACGGTGGAGAACGCGGGCACCCAGCGGCGGTAAAGGCCAAACGGCAACAACTTTGCGTTATTGATCCCGGAACTGATCCATTCGTCGTAACCGCCCTTGCCTTCCCACTGCGTGTCGCGCAGGCGCGAATACTCCATTCGCAGACGTTCGATCTCCTCACGCTTGCGCTCGCGCATCGCGTCGGGCGGCAGCGTCGTGGCGTAGAGCAGGCGCAGGCGCTCGCGCGTGTCGAGCACGAGTTGTTCGAACTCGTCTTCGTGCTTGCGCCCGGCGCTGTCGTCGGGCGGCAAGCCCCGCGCGGCGCGCCACTCGCGCAGGCCTTCGGATTGCACGAACGTCGCGAAAGACTCGTTGAATTCGGTATCGCCCTTGACGAACAGCCGCTGATGCGCGAGCTCATGAAAGATCGTCGCGGCGAGTTCGTCGTCGTCCCAGCGCAGCATCGTGTTCAGGAGCGGGTCGGCGAACCATCCGAGCGTCGAATAAGCCGCCGAGCCGCCGACCGAGGTGTCGAGGCCCTTTGCCTGGAGGCGCGCGGCTTCGGCGTCGGCGCGCTCGCGATCGAAGTAACCGCGGTAGGCGAGGCAGCCGACGAACAGGTAGCAGTGTTCGACCGCCTGCACCGAAAACTCCGGCGCGGCAAACACGTTCCAGGTCGCATACGGCCGCTTCAGATCGGCGTAGCTGGTGTAGCTCGAATTGCGCGGCAGTCCCAGCTTGTCCGACGCGAAGGCGCGCGCCCGTTCGGCCAGTTCGAGCCGGACCTTGAGCGCCGCATCGGTCTTTGGGTCGGCGATGATGCGCGCAATCGGCTGGCGCGCCGAGAGCATCGAGTATTCACCGCGCGCCAGATGACAGTAGTACCCGATCGTCGAACACGCCGACAGCGACAGCGCCGCCAGGATGCCGACAATGGGCATCGTGATCGTTCGTGTCGGAAGCGATGCCGGCATGCGGGCATTCTAACGGAGCGTGCCGGCGCCGCCGGCTGAACCGTCCGCCGTCTTTCGCAGCCGTCGCGCAACGCGGACATCCGCGCTACCATAAGCCGATGATCAGTTCGCGAATCCTGCTGCTTGCCGCCTGTTGCTCCCTCATGCCATCGGCATGGGCGGGCGCTGGCCTTACGTCGGCAGGCGTCGACCCGACGGTCGGCAACAACAATGCGCAGCAAGAGCCCACGCTCGCGCAGGTGGCACCCGTGGCAAACCAGGGCCAGTCGGGCAGTGCAAATTCCGCCGCGAACAGCGCGGTGCCAAATGCCGTCGTAGCCGGCGCTGGCGGCGCGAGCGGGGCAAACGCTGCAAATGGCGCCGCGGATGGCTCAAAAACGGCTGCGGCGACCGTCGCTGCCCCACCGGCGCCGCCACCTCCTCCGCCTGATCCATCGACCTTGCCGGTTTCTGTCATAAAGCCGCTGAACAAATCAGCGGAGAACGCTCCGCCGCCAAAGGCCGATGCCGAGTCGACTGTGACCACGCTGGCGAACCCGGCGCGTCATGTTGCGACCGATACGCCGGCTCGACCGACGCCCGCGCAGGCGCGCGTGCCGGCGCCAGCGTCCACGCTGAGCCAGCAACCCGCGCCGGCAACGCGGACCGAGCCGGCGCGCGCCGCCGTCGATGCCCCCGCGCCAGCCACGCCCCCGCCCCCGGCGACAGCAGACGGCAGCGCCAACGGATTCGTGTTCTATACCGGCTTGGGTATCGCTGGAATCATCCTGGCGCTTTCATTCTTCGGATACATGCGCACAGGCAACGACACCGGCCGGCCACGCGCCTGAGCTGGCCGCGGACCAGACTACGCGCGCCTGCCGGACTTCGGCTTGAGCAGTGTCCCGGTGCAGCGCGTGGCGCCGCAGCGGCAGGCCCAGATCTTCTTCAGGGCCGGCGTCTGACGCTCTTCGAGGGTGATGCCGTAATCGTAGGTCAGTTCTTCGCCGAGGCGGATCGCGCGTCGCGACTCGATCACGACACGATCCTTGCGGCCGTCGCCATTGCCGCTTTCGATGATCCAGGCCTGGCAGTTCGGCGCACAGCTGTGATTGATCCAGCGCGCGACATTGCCGCCGTCGCCGCCATCGATGACGTACTTCTCGTTGAGCGTGAACAGGAACGTGTGCCCGCTGTCGGTGTCGTTCCCGTAGCGGCGATTGGCCTGCGCATGCGTGAGGCGGCGACCGCGATATTCGACGATCGTGGTGCCCTTGGAGATGTCACGCAAGGCGAACACGCCGCTGCCATGGATCGGCGATTGGCGCCGGGTGATTCGTCGGGTCATGCGCAGAACTTCATTGGAACCGGGCTGCGGATGATAGCGCGACGCGCAGTTGCGTGGCGTGTCCGATAACCGGCGGTTGCAAAAATCCTTCAGCCGAATGAAAGCAGCGGTGCATCGCATCGAGGACCTTCCATTTTGAATGGTGCCGATTGCCTGACCGATGGGCGCCTCGTATGATCGCGCCACGCGGTTCAGGGGCAGCATCATGTCGGGGTTTCGCTGGGGCAGACTGATCGGGTCGGCATTGTTCGCGCTGTGTGCGGGGCTCCTGTCGATGCCTCCCGCTGCCGTAGCGCGCGATCACGGCGGATCAAGCAATGCGCCGGGCCGGTTCGACTACTATCTGCTGGCGCTGTCGTGGGTGCCCAGCTATTGCCTGACGCATCCCGACGACACGGCCGAATGCGGCAGCAAGGGTTTCGGCTTCGTTTTGCACGGGCTGTGGCCGCAGAACCGCAATGGTGACTGGATCCAGCACTGCGAAAACGATGCAGTGCCGGACCCCGCCACGATCGAACGAACGCTGGCTTTCATGCCGAGCCGGTCCTTGATCGCGCACGAATGGCAAACGCACGGCACGTGCAGCGGACTGGATCCGAAGGGCTACTTCAATCTCGCCGACCGCGCATTCGCTAGCGTCAAGGTGCCGCCCGCACTGACGACACCGAAGTCGCCGCCGGCGCTCAGCGCGGCCGAGATCGTGCGTGGGTTTATCGCGGCCAACCCGCGCCTCGACGAGCGCATGCTCAACGTCGTCTGCCACGACGGCGCCGAACTGACCGACGTACGCATCTGTCTGGACAAGCAGACACTGGCCCCGCAAGCATGCAGCGGCCGGGTCCGCAACTCCTGCAGGAGCGGCCCTTTGCAGATTCCGGCCGCGCGTTGACTCAATCCATCGATCTTTCGTTCAAGTATTTTGTCTTGTCGCAATTCCAGGGGAAATCATGAAAATCCTGCGCATGCTGTTCAAGCTTCTGATCGCGCTCGTCGTCGTCGTTGCCACGGCTCTCGGCCTGGTCTACTGGCGCAGCAGCACGCTGCTGGCACAGCACATCGACGTCCGCGAACCAGCGCTGACGATTCCGGCCGATGCCGAAGCGCTCGCGCGCGGCGAGCGCCTCGCGACGACGCACGGTTGCACCGACTGCCATGACAAGGATCTTGGCGGGCGCGTGCTGGTCGATGCGTTCCCGATCGGCCGCCTTGCGGCGCCGAACCTGACGCGCGGCAAAGGTGGCGCCGGCGGGCGGCTCGACGCGGCCAGCGCGGAACGCGCAATCCGCCACGGTCTCGGCGAAGGCGGACGCCTGCTGCTGTACATGCCGACCACCGATTTCAATGCGCTGACCGATGCCGACACTGCAGACCTTATCGCCTACGTGTTGGCGGTGCCTCCGGTCGACCGCGACATTCCGGCTCCGGCCGCGGGTCCGTTGATGCGCACACTATTCGTCCTCGACAAGGCGCCGCTGGTTTACGCTCTGCGCGTCGACCAACATGCGGCACACACGGCAACGATGGTGCCGGCAGCGACGGCCGAGTATGGCCGTTACCTCGCCAATGGCTGTGCCGGCTGCCACGGAGAACATTTCAGCGGCGGCCGCGTCCCGGGAACGCCACCGAGCTTTCCACCGGCGCGCAATATCACCCCGGATCCGGACAACGGCATCGGCAAATGGTCCAAGGCCGACTTCGACACGGCCGTGCGTAGCGGCAAGCGGCCGGATGGTTCGACGCTCAACACATTCATGCCGTGGAAGGCGTTCGCGAGGATGACCGACATCGAGGTCGATGCGCTTTGGGCCTACCTCCAAACGGTGCCGGCGCGCGCTACGGGCGGACATTGAGCCGGCGAACACCGAGCGCGCGTCAATCGAGCGTCTTGTCGAACACGACCTGACGCTTGCGCTCGACATAGCCTTCGCGCAGATAGAAGCGGTGCGCGCGTTCGCGCACGACGTTGCTGCGCACTCGAAAGTGCGCGAAGCCGTGCTCGCGCGCCCACTGCTCCGCTGCCGACAGCAGGGCAGCGCCGACACCGGCGCCGCGCGCGCCGTCGCCGACGACGAGGCCGGCGAGTTCGGCGAACGGCGATTCTTCCAGATGCAGGCGCGGCACGACATGGGTCCAGCCCAAAACGCGGCCGTGCGCGTCGACCGCGACGAAGACCTCGCCAACGCCTTGGTCGCGAACGCGCGCCAAGCGCCGACTCAGCGAATCCGGAGTGGCGGGATAGCCCAACTGGGTCGACAATTCGGCCAGCGCCGGAACGTCATCGCTGCGTGCCGGCCGGATCGAGATGGCGCCCTCCAGCGCAGACATTTCAGCAACAGCCGTCGCCGTGATGCGTGTGCGCCGCACTGGCGGCAACGCCGCTGGTCAAGCCCTGCTGGCTCGCCTGATGATGGTCCGCGATGACTTTCGCGACGCACATGCTGACGCGCTTGCCGGTCGGAATGTGCAGGAATTCGTTCGGACCGTGCGCGTTCGATTGCGGGCCGAGCACTCCAGTGATCAGGAACTGCGCGCCAGGAAATTTCTCTCCGAGCATGCCCATGAACGGAATGCTGCCACCCTCGCCGTTGTACGCAGGCGGGGCGCGGAAGAATTCGCGCGAGGCGCCATCGACCGACGCCTCGAGCCACTGCGCCAGCGCGGGCGCGTTCCAGCCCGACGTCGCCTTTTCGAGTTCGAATCGGACTTTCGCGCCATAGGGCGGATCTTTCTCCAGCAAGCGCTTGACGCTTTCCCCGGCCGTCGTGCCGTCCAGAGTCGGCGGCAGTCGCAGCGACAGCTTGGCCGCAGTGAACGGACGCAGGACATTGCCGGCCGATTCGAGCGGCGGGATGCCGTCCAGCCCGGTCACGGCGAGCGCCGGCCGCCAGGTGCGGTTGAGCACGAGCTCGGCCAGGTCCGACTCGACCGGCCGCATGCCGTCCACAAATGGAAATTTGGAATACACCGCATCGCCAAGCACCTGCGCCGTGCGCTGCGCCTGTTCGATGCGTTGTGCCGGAATCTCGACATGCAATTCCCGCGGCTTGATCTGGCCCGAAACTTCGTCTTCGAGCCGCGACAGGACTTGGCGCAGGATGCGGAAACTCGACGCGACGACGCCGCTGGCGTCGCCGGAATGCACGCCTTCCTCGAGCACCTGCACGATGAGGTTGCCGCCGGTAAGGCCGCGCAGCGACGTCGTCAGCCACATCTGCTCGTAGTTGCCGCAACCGGAATCCAGGCACACGACCAGTGACGGCTTGCCGATGCGCGCGGCCAGGTGATCGACGTAGTACGGCAGGTCGTAGCTGCCCGACTCCTCGCACGCTTCGATAAGGACGACGCAACGCGAATGCGCGACGCCCTGGTCCTGCAGCGCAAGGATCGCGGCCAGCGAGCCGAATATTGCATAGCCGTCATCGGCGCCGCCGCGGCCATACAGCCGGTCGCCTTCGATGACCGGTTTCCACGGACCCAGATGCGCCGCCCAGCCGGTCATCTCGGGTTGCTTGTCCAGATGGCCGTACAGGAGCACGCAGTCGTCGCCCGAATTTCCGGCCGCGCCCGTGGCGGGAATGTCGATGAAGATGACGGGCGTGCGGCCTTGCAGGCGCACGACATCGACCGTCATGCCGGGAATCGGATGCGACTTCGCCCAGCCCGCCAGTTGCACGACGGCCTGATCCATGTAGCCGTGCTCGGCCCAGCGCGCATCGAACATCGGCGACTTGTTCGGAATCTTTATGTATTCGACCAGTTGCGGGACGATCTCATCGTCCCAGAGTCCGGAGATGAACCCGCTGACCTTCGTGAAATCCATGGTGGGTCCCGATTTGCGAAGGCGCGAGTTTAGCCTGCAGGCTGCCGGCTTGTCGCGCCTGCGCTAAACTGCGCGCCCCGATTATTCAACAGACGTTGCGGCCGTCCGGACCATTGAATCGGTCGCCGACGTCCGGACTGCCGAACCGAGCCATCCATGATCCTGCCACGCTACCGCATTGCCGCCTCGCTGATTCCCCAGGCCGGCAAGGGCCTTTTCGTCGAAGAACCGGTCGAGCGCGGACGCCTGATCATCGCGCCGGACGATATCCGCAAAGTATACAAATGGAGCGAGGTGCAGGCGCGGCCGGATGCCGCTGCTGCCCTGGCTTCAACCGTGCGCTGGTTCGAGGACCGCTACACGATCACGCCGGAATGGCCGGACGAATGCTACGTGAACCACTCGTTCACGCCGAGCGGCCTGTGGCATCTGGGTTTCGTGTTCGCACTCGGCGACCTGCCTGCCGGCACCGAGATCACGGTCGACTATCGGCACCTGCTGGCGCCGGGACAGGAAGAAGAATTCCGCGATTCGACCAGTGGCGAAGCGATCGTCGGCTACGACTGGCATGAAGCAATGGCGTGTTCTACGGCGCAGTTGCATGACCTGTTTCCGTCGCGCGCGTCATGATGCAGTTCGTGCTGAAGGTATTGATTTCCGCCCTCGTCATCGCCGGCGCCTCGGAGCTGGCGCGGCGTTACAGCGTCATCGGCGCCCTGCTGGCATCGTTGCCGCTGACTTCGATCCTGGCGATGATCTGGCTGTGGCGCGATGGCGAGCCGGCGGCGAAGATCGCCGACTTTTCCGCAACCATTTTCTGGCTCGTGCTGCCGTCGCTGCTGCTGTTCATCAGCATGCCGCTTATGCTGCGCGCCGGCTGTGGCTTCTGGCCCTGCCTTGGCGCCGGCTGTGCGCTGACCGTACTTGGCTACGGCATCGGCCTGTACGCGCTGAGACTATGGACACAAGGATGAGCGCGCGGCTGCTGCGTGCCGCCGACTACCGGCGCATGCGCTGGAAGAATGGCGGCGGCTGGACGACGGAACTCGCGGCATCGGCCAGCGCGGGCGATGGCGCCGAGTTCGACTGGCGCATCAGCATTGCCGAGATCGAGAGCAATGGCGCATTCTCGAATTTTCCGGGTTGCGACCGGTATATCGCCTTGCTCGACGGACCGGGCATGGAGTTGCAATTCGATGGCGCCGAGCCCGTCAGGCTCGATCAACGCCTGCGTTTCGTGCGCTTCGCCGGTGAAGCAAAGGCTTTTGGCCAACTGCTTGGCGGTGCCGTGCGCGACTTCAACGTCATCGTTCGGCGCGAAAAATTGCGCGCAGAGGTACTGCATCGCCCCCTGGTTGGACCGATGGTGTTTCTGCCCGAGGCGGCGACGACCTGGTTCGTTTATCTCATTGGCGGTCAGGCCGGTCTCAAGGACACAGCCGGCATGCAGATCGAGGCCGGCGAGTCGTTGCTGCTGCAGCCCGGCGACTCAACACGCACGCGCGTGCTCAGCGGCGGCGGCGAAGTCGTCCTGGTCAAGTTCACGAGCGCCTAGGCCACGGCCGCCGCCCCAACCAGAGCGATGATCACCAGAGCCGCGCCGACGGTACTGAAGGCCATTTGCCGCGTATTGCGTCCGCGCGCCCATAGAACCAGGCCACTGAGTCCCAACGCAATCATGGCGAGGGCGAAGCTGTCGGTCAGCAGGATCCAGGCGATGCCGCCACCGACACCCTTGTGCAGGCGCAACAGCGTCGCGAGCGGACTCTGACGCGTCGTGCGCAACGTCAGTGCCGCATCGCCCTGGCGGTACTCGACCTGCGTCACGACGCGTGCGTTGCCGCCGGTGAAAGTCCAGCGCGCCGGCGGATCGATCGTCTGTCCATTGAACTGCATCGGCGCACTGCGTTGCACGCGCTGATTGTCGATGTCGACATGCTGCACGTCGACAAGCCATGCGCGCATCGTGTCCGGGGTCGCGCGTACTGCATCGGGCACCGGCACTTCGATATTCGTTAGCTCCGTCGCCTCACCCTGCGGCAACTTCAGCAGCGCGCGATGGTTCTGCACAAAGCCGGTGAATCCGAACAGTATCGCAGCGAGCGCACCCCAGGCTCCGATCCACAGATGCAGCTGGCGTATCACCCGCTGCGATCGCGAGCGTCGCCGCGCCGCTCGTGAGCAGGAATCCGGACTCATGCGTCGGCCCATTGGCGCAGCAGGTTGTGGTATACGCCGACCAGGCCGACCATCGCCGGATCGTCGGCGACGCGCGCGTTCAAGCGCTGGATCGACCGGTCCAGATCGAACAGGATTGCGCGATGACCATCGTCACGCACCATGCTTTGTATCCAGAAGAAACTCGCGACGCGCACGCCACGCGTGATCGGTGCGACGCGGTGCAGGCTGTTCGCCGGATACACGACCAGGTCGCCGGCGGCAAGCTTGACCGCGTGCGTGCCGAATGTGTCCTCGATCAGCAGCTCGCCGCCGTCGTAGGATTCAGGAGGCGCCAGGAAAAGCGTTGCCGACACGTCGGTGCGGATCTTCTCGCCGCTGCCGGGCAACAGGCGCACGGCGCCATCGACATGACTGCCGAAATGCATCCCGCCCTCGTAGCGGTTGAACAGCGGCGGATACACGCGCTGCGGCAGCACCGCGCTGATGAAAAGCGGATGCCGCTCCAACGCCGCGAGCACGATGTCGCCGAGATCTCTGGCGAGCGCGGACGCTTCCTCGATCTGCCGGTTCTGCTTCACGCGCGCACCCTGGTGGCCGGCGGTCGCGCGGCCGTCCACCCATGGCGCGTCAGGCGCTTCGAGCGCGGCGCGCATGGCCCGCACCTGTTCATCGCTCAACAATTGTGGAATCTGCACGAGCATGGTCGTTTCACCCCTTCCAGAATTTCCAGTCGAGCGTCGCCATCAGCGTGCGCCCGATTCCGGGAATCGAACGGCCGCCATCGGAAGGAATCAACGCGTCGAAATACTGCACGTTGCCGACGTTGAGCAAGTTCACGCGCAGGTCGTAGCCGGGCTGATGCCAGGCCGCCATCGCGTCCCAGCGTGTGTAACCGCCGACCGACACGGTATTCGTGTTCGACGCGTAACGTTGTGACAGGTAGGTTGCTCCACCGCCGACTTCCCAGTCTTCGGCCAGGAGATAGCTGGTCCACAATGACGCGCTGTTCTGCGGCGTGTTCGCCGGAACGTTCCCCTGTGTTCCGTCGCGCGCCTCGACAATGCGTGCATTCAATCGCGTATAACCGGCAAACATCTGCCAGGCGCCGGTGATGTGGCCGACCACGCCGACTTCGCCCCCGCGAACGCGGACGTCGCCGGCAAGCGCAAATTCGCTCGCCGAAACCTGGGTGCGCGCGTTCGTCTTTTCAACCTCGAATAACGCTGCGGTGAAGCCGAACCGGTCGTCCAGGACATCCCATTTGCCGCCGGCTTCGTACGAGCGGTTCGACTCCGGCGGCAGGCCCTGCGTGTTGTTCGTTACCGTGAGCGTTTCGAGCGAGGGGTTGAACGAAGTGCCGTACGAGACGTAATAGGATTGCTGGGCATCAGGCTGATAGATGACCCCGCCGCGTTTACTCGTGAAGTAGACCGTTTGCTCGGCGTGGCGCGGCAGCGAAATCGTGTTGTCGAGCGTGGCCGCGTAGCGGTCGCGGCGCAGTCCCGCAATCGCCTGCCACTGGCCGTTGAGCTTGACGGTGTCGTTCACGTACACGGCTGCCGTGTCAGCACTGCCTTGCGCGAGGTTGGCAGTGATCGAGCGCACGCCGGGGCCCATCGGAAGGTAGGCCGGCGAAACCAGCGAAACCAACGGTAACTGGGTTCGCGTGTATGCCTGGTTCTTGTACGTGTCGCGCGCAAGTTCGAGCCCGCTGAGCAGCGTGTTCTGCCACGACCCGGTATTGAACGTCGCGATCAGGTCAGCCTGGTTGTCGAGCGACGTGTCGTATATGAGCCGGTCGTGGCTCGCGAGTTGCACGAGAATGTCCTCGAGCGGGGCGTCCGTGTAGTTGCCGGTCGTGCGGTCGAGCGGCACGCCGTCGACCGTGACGAGATTGTTCGGCGCGGTTTCGAGCGCGTCGGTGCGATACCAGTTGTACTGGAGCTGATTCTTGAACGTGAGATTGTCGTTGAAGACGTGCTCGATGCGCCCCGAGACAGCGGCGACGTCCTGGATCGTGCGATCGTCGGTCAGCCCATAGAAGTTGCTGTGGTCGACGTCTGCCGGCCTGCCGTTGACCGGCGGCAGACCGTAGTCGGGCATGTCGTGGTTGTGCTGCAACAGCGCGGTCAGCGTGATTTGTGTCGGCTCGCCGATGCCGAAGCGCAGGCTTGGCGCGACACCGGCATCCTTGTTGTACAGAACGTCGCGCGTGGAATGATTGTCCTGCGCGAACGCGGACAGCCGGCCGGCGGCGGTATCGGAAAGTGGACGATTGAAATCGGCAGAGACTCGATAGCGGTCGTCGGTGCCGATCGTCGTCCATATCTCGCCGAGGTCCCTCAACATCGGAACCTTGCTGACCTGATTGATCACGCCGCCGGTCGAGCCGCGCCCGAACAGCATCGACGACGGCCCTTTCAATACTTCGATCGCGTCCAGATCGAACGTATCCCGATAATACTGGCCGCGGTCGCGCATGCCGTCGAGGTACACGTCCGTGCGCGCGGAAAATCCGCGGAGGTTGATGTTGTTGCCAATTTGGCCGCCTTCGGCGCCGCCGATCGTGATTCCGGGAACGTTGCGCAGCGCGTCCGCGAAAGAAGAGGCGCCCTGCGCGTCGAGCAACGCCCGATCGATCACCGTCACGGATTGCGGGATGTCCCGCACGGTTGTCGGCATCTTGGCGCCGATCGTCGAGCTTGACGCCTTGTAATCGGTGTTCACGGCACTGCCGGTGACTTCGACCGCTTCGAGCATGTTGTTGGCGGCATCGGGTTGCTCCGAAACACCGTCGGCTCCGGCCACCGCACCTGGGGTGGCGAGAGGTGCGGCAGTGGCCGATGCGGAAAAGGCGAGCAGCAAAGCGGCCTGAAGCGGACGAAGAGTGGGCATGCGCATTCGCGGGTCCGCTTTCTGGTAATTCAAATGAGAATGACTCTCATTATCTCCATTAATCGTAAATTTGCAAGGCCGCCCGGCAAGGCCTCAGAACTGATCGCCGCCGGGTCGAATGGTGGTTGGACGAAAAAGACTGGGAGCCAAACGGATCAGCAGGTTATGTGCTGATTTCCCGAAGACGGCGCCGCCGCAGCGGCGTCAGTCCCAGCGGTCGTCGCGCGTAAAAACGACGCCGTCTTCGATCTTCACCGGAAAGACGGCGGTCGGTTCGTACGCCGGCGGACAGCGCGCTGCCCCGGTGCGCAGGTCGAAGCGGGCCCCATGGCGCGGGCACTCGATCTCGTAGCCGTGAAGTTCGCCGCCGGCGAGTTCGCCGCCGTCGTGCGTGCAGACGTCTTCGATCGCATAGAGTTCGCCATCGACGTTGAACACCGCGATCGCCACGTCGCCGTCCCAGACGATCTTGAATTCGCCGGGCAGCAATTCGGATCGTGCGCAGACGCGAATCCAGTTCGTCATGGGCGGCAGACGGGAGACGAGAGGCGGGAGGCGAGAGACGGGCGACGGGACATTTGAGAATGGGTGTTGGACGCCAGATGCGCGCGCCGCGTTACTCTGTGAAGTCTCATGTCTCTCGTCTCTCGTCTCACACCAGATCCTTCACCAGCAACTCGAAGCGCAGGTCATTCCGCTTTGGAATGCCAAAGCGCTCGTCGCCATATGGAAATGGCTTGTAATGGCCGCTGCGGCGATATCCGCGGCGCTCGTACCAGGCGATCAATTCGTCGCGAACGGAGATCACGGTCATTTCCATTGTTGTACATTTCCACTCCGCACGCGCCAGTCGTTCAGCCTCCGACAGCATGCGCTTGCCGACGCCGGCGGCCTGCATGGTCGGCTTGACCGAGAACATGCCGAAATAACAGCTGTCGCCCTGCTTCTCGAGGTGGCAGCAGGCAAGCAACTCGCCATTCGTCTCGGCCAGCAGTACGCGGCTGCCGCGGCGCGTGACAATTTCGGCAACACCGACGACATCGATGCGCTGGCCATCGAGCAAGTCCGCCTCGGTCGTCCAGCCGGCGCGGCTGGCGTCGCCGCGATAGGCCGATTCGACCAGCGCCACGATCGCCGCGACGTCTGCCACGCGGGCATCGCGAAAAACCAGCGCCGTCGCATCTGCTGCCGTATCCATCACTCGATTCCCTCGGTTGTGGCAGAACGCAACCCCGCAAGCGCCGCGCGCAGCGTCGCGAACGGCAACAGCGCGCACTTCTGCCGCACCGGATGGTTCGCAAGCTCACGCATGGCATTGAGTCCGCCGAGTTGGTCATCGCTGGCGATCTCGCCGGAGACCAGCGCAATGAAGACCTGTTCGAGGCCCGCAAGTTCACGATCCGACCGACAGATGGCGAGTTCGCTGAGCATCGAAGCGGCCGCCTTCGCGATGGCGCACGCGTCGCCGCTGAAGCGCATCTCGGCGATACGCCCGTCTTCGCAGCGAAGTTCCATGCGCAGCGTATCGCCGCACAACGGATTGGTGCCATCGGCCACGTGCGTATGCGACGTCAGCGCGCCGAAGTTGCGCGGCGCGCGGCAGTGGTCAAGGACAGCCTGGGTGTAAAGATTGCTCGAGGGCATGTCGACATTGTACGCAGCGCCGGCGCGATCGCTATCGAAAAACCATTCCTATCCGAGCAATTTGCGCACGCGTCCGATCGCGGCAACGAAGCGGTCGACTTCGTCGCGCGTGTTGTAGAACGCCAGCGATGCGCGCGCCGTCGCCGGCACGCCGAAGAATTGCATGAGCGGATGGGCACAGTGATGCCCGCTGCGCACGGCAATACCCTCGTGGTCGAGCAGTGTCGCCAGGTCGTGCGCGTGGATGCCATCGATCAGGAATGACAGCACAGCGGCCTTGTGCGGCGCTTCGCCGAACAGGCGCAGCCCCGGCACCGACTTCAGCGTCGTCGTCGCGTAGACGAGCAGGTCGCGTTCGTAGGCGGCGATGCGATCGCGCCCGATTGCCTCGACATAGTCCAGTGCCGCACCGAGACCGATGAAGCCGGCGATGTTCGGCGTACCGGCTTCGAACTTGTGCGGCGGATCGGCAAACGTCGTCTTTTCGAAACTCACCGTCTTGATCATCTCGCCGCCGCCGAAGAACGGCGGCATCGCCTCGAGCCATTCGCGCCGGGCCCAGAGCATGCCGGTTCCGGTCGGACCGAACAGCTTGTGCCCGGTCAGCGCATAGAAGTCACAGCCGAGCGCCTGCACGTCGATCGGCACATGCGGCGCGGCCTGCGAACCGTCGACAAGAAGCGGAATGCCGCGTGCGCGGCACGCCTTGGCCAGGTCGCGCACGGGATTTACGGTGCCGAGCACATTCGATACATGCACGACAGCCGCGAGCTTGACCGACGGCGTCAGCATGTCGATGAAGCGATCCGCAATCAGCTCGCCCGATGGCATGATCGGAGCGACCTTGAGTCGCGCGCCGGTGCGCTCGCACACGAGCTGCCACGGAACGATGTTGGCGTGATGCTCCATCGTCGTGACCAGGATCTCGTCCCCGGGCTTGAGCCGCGGCATCGCGAAACTGTAAGCGACGGTGTTGATTGCCTGCGTCGTGCCGCTGGTCAGCACGATCTCATCGCGAGAAGGCGCGTTGATGAAGCGCGCAAGTTTGTCGCGCGTCGCTTCATAGGCGCTCGTGGCTTCCTCGCCGAGCGTGTGCACGGCGCGCGAGACGTTTGCATTGAACTCGCGATAGTAGCGATCGACCGCGTCGATCACAGCCTGCGGCTTCTGTGCCGTATTGGCGTTGTCGAAATAAATCAGCGGCTTGTCGTGGACACGGCGCGCAAGCAGCGGAAAGTCCGCGCGATAGCGCAGCGGATCGAACTTTTCGGGCTTGGGCTTTTCGAACGCGACTGCGTTCATCCTGTGACCTCATTCCGATGTGAAAACGGCAGTCGCTCTCCAAGCAGCGCGTCCAACCGCGCGCGCACGTCGACGTCGGTTACGCCCGTAAAGGCCTCGCGGCAGAAGCCGGCTATCATCAAGCTGCGCGCCATGGCCACCGGCAGGCCACGCGAACGCAGATAGAACAATGCCGTCTCGTCGAGCTGCCCGACCGTGGCGCCGTGGGCCGCCTTGACCTCGTCGGCGTAAATCTCGAGCACCGGTTGCGTGTCGATTTCGGCGTGCGCCGACAGCAACAGGTTCTTGTTCGACAACCGCGCATCGGCGCCGTCGGCGCCCGCTGCAACCGTGATTGCACCATGAAACACACCGCGCGCTCGCTGGTCCGCAACACCGCGCCAGAGGACGTCACAAGCCGTGTCGCGCGCCGCGTGGCGAATCATCAGGTGCGTATCGGCGTGCTGGCGGCCGCTAAGAACGAACACGCCGCGCGACTCGAAACGCGCGCCTTGGCCATTCAGGTCGACGTTCAAATCGGCGCGCTGCAGGCGCCCCCCGAAGATCGCGTCGGTGATGCAGCACGCTGCGCCCTGCGCAACGGTCGTGCTCATGCGCCGATAATGTGAAACCGAATCGGGCAGGTCGCTCAGCGTCGTCAGGTGCAACCCGGCGCCAGGCGCGATCGCAATGCGCGAGCGCAGCTCGCCGAGCACATCGGCTCCCGCTGCGCCTACGTATTGCGTGATAACGTTCGCCTGGCCGGCGGCCACGTCGATGTCCGCGACGGCCTGCCAGCGAGCCGGGGCGGTGCCGGGAACACTTGCGTAAACGACATGCAACGGTTCGGCGCAGTCGCCGGTCACCGTCAGCAACAACCGTTGCCCGTCGTGCCGCAGGTTCGCACTGTCGGCGATTCTCCCCGCATCGGAATGGATGTCGGAGTAGACGCCATTGACGAACACCAGCCGCCGGCCGCGGGTCTGCGGCCAATCGAAACGGGCAACCAGCAGCGCATCGAGCGCTGCTTGCGCGTCCGCCACGGCGAATTCCTGCTGCGCCAATGCGCGCAATGCCGTCTTGCTGTAGCGCCACGATTCGTCGCGCTCGCGCGCATCGCCGACGCCGAATTCATCGAGCAGCGTGGCGCTCATGTCAGGCGGCGCCAACGAGCCTGCGCTCGGCGATCCACGCGTAGCCGTGTTCTTCGAGCTTGAGGGCCAGCGATTTGTCGCCGCTCTCGACGATGCGCCCGTCGACCATCACGTGGACGAAGTCCGGCACGATATAGTCGAGCAGCCGCTGGTAATGCGTGATGACGACGAATGCGCGTTGCGGACTGCGCATCGCGTTGACGCCATCGGCGACCATCTTCATCGCGTCGATGTCGAGGCCGGAGTCGGTCTCGTCGAGAATCGCGAGTTTCGGCTCGAGCAGCGCCATCTGGAAAATCTCGTTGCGTTTCTTCTCGCCGCCGGAGAATCCGGCGTTGACGGCGCGATTCATCAGATCATCGGAGATGTGCAGCACGCGCAACTTCTCGCGGACGAGCTTGAGGAACTGCATCGAGTCGAGTTCCGTCTCGCCGCGATGCCTGCGTTGCGCGTTCATCGCGGCCTTGAGGAAATACGTGTTGTTGACGCCGGGAATCTCGACCGGGTACTGGAATGCGAGGAACACGCCCTCGGCGGCGCGCTGTTCGGGCTCGAGTTCGAGCAGGTTGTTGCCGTTGTACGTTACCGAGCCTTGCGTAATCTCGTAACCCTCGCGCCCGGAAAGCACATTTCCCAATGTGGACTTTCCTGCGCCGTTCGGGCCCATGATCGCGTGCACTTCGCCCGCAGCCACGTCGAGCGTGAGGCCCTTGAGGATTTCCTTGCCCGCGACGCGGACATGGAGATTGTCGATCTTCAGCATTTCACGTTTCCGTAGCGTGGGCCTTGGCCCACCGTCCTTGCATCAAAAGAAAATGGTGGGCCAAGGCCCACTCTACCCGATCGCCCCTTCGAGCGAGACTTCCAGCAGCTTCTTTGCCTCGACAGCAAACTCCATCGGCAGCTCGCGAAACACCTGCTTGCAGAAACCGTCGACGATCATCGACACCGCGTCTTCCTCGGCGATGCCGCGGCTGCGACAGTAGAAAAGTTGGTCGTCGGAAATCTTGGACGTCGTCGCCTCGTGCTCGACAATCGCGCCGGGATGCTTGACCTCGATGTACGGGAACGTGTGGGCTCCACACTTTTTGCCGATCAGCAGAGAATCGCACTGCGTGTAGTTGCGCGCGCCGTCGGCGCCCTTCTCGATCTTGACCAGACCGCGATAGGTGTTCTGCCCGCGCCCTGCGGAGATGCCCTTCGAAATGATCTTCGATTTCGTGTTGCGGCCGATATGGATCATCTTCGTGCCGGTATCGGCCTGCTGGCGATGATGGGTCAGCGCGACCGAGTTGAATTCGCCGGTCGAATCGTCGCCGCGCAATACGCAGCTCGGATATTTCCAGGTGATCGCCGAGCCGGTCTCGACCTGGGTCCAGGAAATCTTGGAACGGTCGCCGCGGCAATCGCCGCGCTTGGTCACGAAATTGTAGATGCCGCCGAGTCCGTTCTCGTCGCCTGGATACCAGTTCTGCACCGTCGAATATTTGATCTCCGCACCTTCAAGCGCGACGAGTTCGACCACCGCCGCATGCAGTTGGTTCTCGTCGCGCTTGGGCGCGGTGCAACCCTCGAGATAGCTGACATACGAGCCCTCATCGGCGACGATCAGAGTCCGTTCGAACTGCCCAGTCTCACTGGCATTGATGCGGAAATAGGTCGAAAGCTCCATCGGGCAGCGCACGCCCTTCGGCACGAACACGAAGGAGCCATCGGTGAAGACAGCCGAGTTCAGCGTCGCATAATAATTGTCCGAGGTC
>DASRTK010000315.1:0-4611 GCA_035655975.1 Rudaea sp. | reverse complement strand
CAGCCTTTGAAGTCATCCAATAGGAAATGGGCCGGGGGATACCCCGGCCCATTTCGTTTCCGCAGTTACAATGTTCGCTCGTTCCCGCTGGACCGCTCCGTTGCGCATCGCACTCGGCATCGAATACGACGGCACCGATTTTCTCGGTTGGCAGCGCCTGACCCATGGAAACACGGTACAGGGGTGCGTCGAGGCTGCGCTGAGCTTCGTCGCTGACGCCACGGTCGAGGTGACCTGCGCAGGTCGCACGGATGCCGGCGTACACGCGCGCTGCCAGGTCGTCCACTTCGATACCGACGCGCAGCGCAGCGAGCGCAGCTGGGTGCTCGGCGCGAATTCGCGCTTGCCGCGGAGCATTGCAGTGCGCTGGGCGCGCGATGCCGGCGACAAATTCCACGCGCGCTACCGTGCGACGGCCCGGCGTTACCGCTATCTGATTCTCAATCGGCCGATACGCCCCGCGCTCGACGCGCGCTATGTTGCCTGGGAACGCGTGCAGCTCGACGCCCAAGCGATGCACGACGCCGCCCAGGCGCTGGTCGGCGAACACGACTTCAGCGCGTTTCGCGCGATCGCATGCCAGGCGCACACGGCGCGGCGCAACCTGCGTGAAATCGCCATTGCGCGCGACGGCGAGTGCATCAGCGTCGAAGTCGAGGCCAATGCCTTCCTGCATCACATGGTGCGCAACATCGTCGGTAGCCTGCTGCTGGTTGGGCGTGGCGAGCAGCCGCAGGCCTGGATCGCACAGTTGCTCGAAGGCCGCAATCGCGACGTGGCCGGACCGACCGCAAGCCCACAAGGGTTGACGCTGCTCGCGCCGCGCTATGCTGTCGAATTCGGATTGCCCGAGGAAGTCACCCGGTGACGAGCCAACGCGTGCGGGTCAAGTTCTGCGGATTTACGCGGCGCGACGATGCGCTGGCCGCCTGCACGCTCGGAGTCGACGCGATCGGCATGGTGTTGACGACCCGGAGCAAGCGCTTCGCGGGCATCGCCAATGCGCGCGATATCCGCCGCGCGCTGCCGCCGTTCGTGGCCGTCGTCACGTTGTTCATGGACGACGAGCCGGCGCTCATCGCCGAGGCAGTCGCCACGGTCAGGCCGGACCTGCTGCAGTTCCACGGCAGCGAAGAGGCGCCGGATTGTGTACGCTACGGACTTCCATACCTGAAAGCCGTGGCCATGGGTGGCGCGGGGCGGATCGACTGGCGTGCCGTCGTCGCGGCACACCCCCAGGCCGCCGGATTCCTGTTCGATGGCAATGCGCCTGGCGAGCAGGGCGGCAGCGGCAAGCGCCTCGACTGGGCGCAGTTGCCGGCGAAACTGTCCGCGCCGGTGGTCCTGGCAGGTGGGCTGACGCCGGAAAACGTCGGCGACGCGATCCGTTTGGCGCATCCGTACGCGGTCGACGTGTCGAGCGCAATCGAGTCGGCTCCCGGTGTGAAGGATGTGGAAAAGATGCGGCGGTTTGTCGCCGCGGTGCGTTCCAGCGAGTGAGGTTGGGCAATTGGCTGCAAACTATAAAAGTATAGAATCGCCCCCCGCCGGCGAGGTCGACTACGCGGCGTATCCCGACGCGCACGGCCGCTTCGGGCCATACGGCGGCATTTACGTTGCGGAAACGTTGATGGCGCCTCTGGCGGAATTGACCGCGGCCTATCTGCGCCTGCGCGACGATCCGGAGTTCATCGCCGAACTCGACCGCGACCTCAAGCACTACGTCGGACGTCCGAGCCCGATCTATCACGCCGAGCGTCTGTCGAAGAAGATCGGCGGCGCGCAGATCCTGTTCAAGCGCGAAGACCTCAATCACACCGGCGCGCACAAGATCAACAACACGGTCGGCCAGTCGCTGGTCGCGCGCCACATGGGCAAGCGCCGCATAATCGCCGAAACCGGCGCAGGACAACACGGCGTTGCGAGCGCGACAGTGGCCGCGCGCCTTGGCCTGGAATGCGTCGTCTACATGGGCTCGACCGACATCGAGCGCCAGGCGATCAACGTCTACCGCATGAAGCTGCTCGGCGCGACCGTGGTTCCGGTCACGTCCGGCTCGAAGACGTTGAAGGATGCCCTGAACGAAGCTCTGCGCGACTGGGTGACGAACGTCGACAACACGTTCTACATCATCGGCACGGTCGCCGGTCCGCATCCGTATCCATTGATGGTGCGCGACTTCAACGCGGTGGTGGGGCGTGAGGCGCGCGCGCAGATGCTGGAAGAATTCGGGCGCTTGCCAGACACGCTGGTCGCCTGCGTCGGCGGCGGTTCGAACGCGATCGGCCTTTTCCATGCGTTTCTCAATGATCGCGCTGTCGCAATCGTCGGCGCGGAGGCGGCGGGCGAGGGTATCGCGACCGGACATCACGCAGCGTCGCTTGTGGCCGGACGCCCAGGCGTTCTGCACGGCAACCGGACCTATGTGCTCTGCGACGACAATGGGCAGATCACCGAGACGCACTCGGTCTCGGCCGGTCTGGACTACCCGGGTGTTGGACCCGAGCATGCTTGGCTCAAGGACACGGGCCGCGCAAGCTACGTCGGCGTGACCGACGACGAGGCGATGGCCGCCTTCCACGAACTGGCGTTGACCGAAGGAATACTCGCGGCACTCGAATCCAGCCACGCCGTGGCGCACGCGATCAAGCTCGCCCGCACGATGGCGAAAGATAAATTGATACTGGTGAATTTGTCGGGCCGCGGCGACAAGGACGTGCATACGATTGCCAAGCGCGAGGGGATCAGCCTGTGACTCCCGTGCCCGCAATGATGAACAGGATCGATCAGCGCTTCTCCGAGCTCAAATCCGCCGGCCGCACCGGCCTGATTCCGTTCGTGACCGCCGGCGATCCGCTGCCGGATGCAGTCGTACCGTTGATGCACGCGTTGGTCGAAGCCGGCGCCGACTTGATCGAACTGGGCATGCCGTTTTCCGATCCGATGGCGGACGGGCCCGTGATCCAGCATTCGAGCGAGCGCGCGCTCGCGCGCGGGATCGGGCTGCAGCACGTTCTGCGTTGGGTCGGCGAATTTCGCAAGACCGATGCCGCGACGCCGATCGTGCTGATGGGCTATCTGAACCCGATCGAGATTTTCGGTTACGAGCGCTTTGCACAGGCTGCCGTCGCAGCGGGTGTCGATGGCGCGCTGATCGTCGATTGCCCGCTCGAGGAGTCGGCGACGATCGCCGCGCTGCGAGCCGCGGGATTGCGTCAGATCTTTCTTGCCGCGCCGACGACGGCCGACGCGCGGCTGGCCGAAGTGTGCGTTCGCGCGGAAGGGTTCCTGTATTACGTTTCGTTTGCCGGCATCACCGGCGCCGATCGTCTCGATCTGACCCCCGTGCGCGCACGCGTCGCAGCAATCCGGTCGCAAACGCAGACAGCCGTAGCGGTCGGCTTCGGCGTTCGGGATGCGGTATCGGCTTCGGCAATTGGACAATTCGCCGATGCCGTCGTCATCGGCAGCGCATTGGTCGAGAAACTCGCGAACTGTACGACCCCGGACGAGGTCTGTGTACGCGCGAAAGGATTTCTCGCGCCGATCCGCGCCGGCCTCGATGCGGCTCAAGTGGATGCAGGCGCAAGCGCGCATGCCGCGTGAGCCGGAAAATCCCGAACAACCCCTGCCCGGAGCGCCCGAACTGGCGCCCCCGATCGATACCGGAGAAGTTGGCGACATGAGCTGGTTGCAGAAACTGATGCCCTCGCGCATCCGCACCGAAGGCACCTCGAAAGGCAAGGTGCCCGAGGGCCTGTGGGAAAAATGCGAAGGTTGCGGCGCCGTGCTTTACCGGCCCGAACTGGAGCGCAATCTCGACGTCTGCCCGAAGTGCGGTCATCACCACCCGATCGGCGCGCGCCAGCGGCTGGCGGCGTTCTTCGACGCGGACAGCACCAGGGAATTGTTCGCCGAGCTCGAGCCGGTCGATACGCTGAAATTCCGCGACTCGAAGAAGTACAAGGATCGCATCCTCGCCGCGCAGAAACAGACCGGCGAAAAGGATTCGCTGATCGTGCTGCGCGGCCTGCTCATGACCCAGCCGCTGATTGCCTGCGCATTCGAATTTGCATTCATGGGCGGATCGATGGGCTCGGTCGGTGGCGAGAAGTTCGCGCTCGGCGCCGAGCAGGCGCTCGACGAACGCATTCCTCTGGTCAGTTTTGCCGCCAGCGGCGGCATGCGCATGCAGGAAGGGCTGCTGTCGCTGATGCAGATGGCAAAGGTGTCGGCCGCGCTGGCGCGCCTGCGCAGCGCCGGCGTGCCGTACATTTCCGTGCTGACGCATCCGACGACTGGCGGCGTGTCGGCAAGCCTGGGCATGCTCGGCGACATCAACATCGGCGAGCCGAAGGCGCAGATCGGTTTTGCCGGCCCGCGCGTCATCGAGCAGACCGTGCGCGAAACGTTGCCCGAAGGATTCCAGCGCTCCGAATTCCTGCTCGACCACGGGGCGATCGACCTGATCGTCGATCGCCGCCAGATGCGCGACAAAGTCGCGGCACTGCTTGCGCTGCTGACGCGTGCGTCCAAGGCGGCGTAACGGCGCCATGGTTTAAAGCGCGGACGCGCGTCACCCGCTCGGGCATTGCTATCCGCTCCGTTGCC
>DASRTK010000314.1:0-5211 GCA_035655975.1 Rudaea sp. | reverse complement strand
GTTCATCGCGACCATGAGGTCGACGCCACCGCGCCGGCCGATCCAGCCGCGCTCGCTGACGCGCACCTCGTACCAGGTCGGCAGGCCCTGGATGTTGGACGGAAATATATTGCGCGGACTGACCGGCACGCCCATGCGCAGGATCGAACGCGCGAACAATTCGTTCGCCGATGCGGAACCCGAGCCGTTGACGTTGGCGAACTTGACGACGAAGTCGTTGATGGCTGCGATCGGCTTCATGATGACGACTCGTCTTGAAGCCCCTCTCCCCTTGTGGGAGAGGGGTTGGGGAGAGGGGTAGCGACTGCGAAGCAGGCGCCTGCGGCGCCTGCCCCTCTCCCGCCGCGCTGCGCGCGGCGACCTCTCCCACAAGGGGAGAGGTGTAACGCAACGCCAGTCGCTTCCAGTTTCCAGAGTGCACTGAAAGTCAGGCAGGAACGCGAATTCATGCCGCCGTCCTCTGCGTCGCATGCTTGTGACACGCCGGCCCCGCCTGCGTCGTCTCGAGCAGGAACTTGCGCATGTCCCAGGCGCCGGTCGGGCAGCGCTCGGCGCAGAGGCCGCAGTGCAGGCAGACGTCCTCGTCCTTGGCCATAACCCTGCCCGTCTTCAACAGGTCCGAGACGTACAGCGATTGTGTCAGGTTCAACGCCGGCGCGGTCAGGTGCGTACGCAGTTCAGGTTCTTCTTCGTTGCCGGTGAAACTGATGCAGTCCATCGGGCAGATGTCGACGCACGCGTCGCATTCGATGCAAACGTCCTTCGTGAACACGGTCTGCACGTCGCAATTCAGGCAACGCTGCGCTTCGTTGAACGCGGTCTGCGCGTCGAATCCGATCTCGACTTCGACCTTGATGCTCTTGAGCGTCTTGTCTTTTTCCCGCCATGGCACTGCATAACGCAAGTCATTGGAGATGTCGTTGTCGTAGCTCCACTCGTGGATGCCCATCTTCTGCGAGATCAGCGTCACCGCCGGTTCGGGGCGCTCGTAGACGTTCTCGCCGCTCAGCATCTTGTCGATAGTGACCGCAACCTCGTGGCCGTGCGCGACCGCCCAGATGATGTTCTTCGGCCCGAATGCCGCATCGCCGCCGAACAGCACGTTCGAAAGGCTCGACTGCATCGTGATCTTGTCGACGACCGGCATGTCCCATTCGTCGAACTTGATGCCGACGTCGCGCTCGATCCACGGAAACGCGTTTTCCTGGCCGACGGCAATCAGCACGTCGTCGCATTCGAAAAACTGCTCCGGCTCTCCGGTCGGCACAAGCTGGCGCCGGCCCTTCGCGTCGCGTTCGGCACGCACCTTTTCGAACTTCATGCCGACCAGCTTGCCGTCGCGATGCTCGAACGACTTGGGCACGAGATAATTCAGGATCGGGATGCCTTCGTGCATCGCGTCCTCTTTTTCCCAAGGCGAGGCCTTCATTTCCTCGAAGCCGGAACGCACGATGACCTTGACGTCGTCGCCGCCCAGGCGTCGCGACGAGCGGCAGCAATCCATCGCCGTGTTGCCGCCACCGAGCACGATCACGCGCCGGCCGATCTTCTTGATGTGTTCGAAATAGACCGATGCGAGCCAGTCGAGGCCGATATGGATGTTCGCCGCACCTTCCTGCCGCCCAGGAAGTTCGAGATCGCGCCCACGCGGCGCGCCACTGCCGACAAACACGGCATCGTAGTTCTGCGCGAGCAGCGCCTTCAGCGAGTCGATCCGCGAGTTGCCGCGAAACTCGACGCCGAGGTCCAGGATGTATCCGACTTCCTCGTCAATGACCGCTTCCGGCAGGCGAAATCGCGGCACCTGCGTGCGCATGAAGCCGCCGCCCTTCTTTTCGGCCTCGAACACGGTGACCTGGTAGCCGAGCGGCGCGAGATCGCGCGCAACGGTCAACGATGCCGGACCGGCCCCGACGCAGGCGATGCGCTTGCCGTTCTTGCGCGCCGCCGGCTTCGGCATGCGCGCGCGAATCGCGTCGTTGTCCTTGTTGTCCGCGCAGACGCGCTTCAAGCGGCAGATCGCGACCGGCTCAGGCTTGCTCTTGTTGCCGTCGGCGCCGTTGTTCTCTTCGACGCGTCCGCGCCGGCAGGCCGGCTCGCAGGGTCGGTCGCAGGTGCGGCCGAGAATTCCCGGAAATACATTCGATTTCCAGTTGACCATGTAGGCGTCGGAGTAACGCCCGGCCGCAATAAGACGAATGTATTCAGGAACCGGAGTGTGGGCGGGGCATGCCCATTGGCAGTCCACGACTTTGTGAAAATAATCGGGTACGCGAATATCCGTTGGCTTCACCAAATCCTCCACGACGGCCACGGCGGCCTGTCAGGTCGAGTCTACTCGCCCGTAACGGACGTGAGAAGTCGCGACTTTGGTCGTTGCCGCTTCCGGGCCCGACAGGAATATGGCCCTGCGCAGCCACTCGGGCGGCATCGGACGGCGCCGCGCACGCTGCGTCCATCACCGCGGCCTGCAACGTGAGCTTTCGTGCACGGCCGCGGGGATTTTTGGTCCAAAGGATGGTATATGTAAACGCTTACATCGGCGATCTTGGCCCGATGTGCATCACGCCGCAAAACCACAGAGGATACTGATGCTGTACCACTTGCATGAATTCAATCGCACCATGTTGCAGCCGCTCGTGGCGTGGTCCGAGGCTGGCGCAAAGTTTTTCTCGGGCAACGACAACTGGATGTCGCGCCTGCCGGGCGCAGACCGAGTCGCAGCGAATTACGAGTTGCTCTACCGGCTCGGCAAGGACTACGAAAAGCCTGCTTTCGACATCGGCACGGTGCAAGCCCACGGCAACCCCGTTCCGATCGTCGAACAGGTCGCACTCAGCAAGCCTTTCTGTAATCTCGTGCGTTTCAAGCGCTACAGCGACGAACTCGCAACACTGCAGGAATTGAAGAACGCCCCGTCGGTCCTCGTCGTCGCGCCGCTGTCGGGCCATCATTCGACGCTGTTGCGCGACACCGTGCGCACGCTGCTGCAGGATCACAAGGTCTACATCACCGACTGGATCGACGCGCGCATGGTGCCGCTGTCCGCCGGACCATTCCACCTCGACGATTACGTGGAATACATCAAGGACTTCATCCGCCATATCGGCGCGGACAAACTGCACGTCGTCAGCGTATGCCAGCCGACCGTGCCCGTGCTGGCAGCGATTTCCTTGCTGGCCTCTGCCGGTGAAGCGACGCCGCTCACGATGACGATGATGGGCGGGCCGATCGATACACGGGTTTCTCCGACCAAGGTCAACGATCTGGCGACGACACAGCCGATGTCGTGGTTCGAGACGAACGTGATCCACGATGTGACGCCGAACTACCCCGGCGCCGGACGGCGCGTCTACCCGGGCTTCCTGCAGCACGCCGGTTTCGTCGCGATGAACCCGAGCCGCCACTTCCAGTCGCACTGGGACTTCTATCAGGATCTGCTGCGCGGCGACCTCGACGATGCCGAATCGCACCGCCAGTTCTACGACGAATACAACGCCGTGCTCGACATGCCCGCCGAGTATTACCTCGACACCGTCCGTACCGTGTTCCAGGAACACGCGTTGCCCCGCGGCACCTGGCACGTGCACGGGAAGCGCGTGGCGCCCGAAGACATCAGGAAGACGGCGCTGTTCACGATCGAAGGCGAGCTCGACGACATTTCCGGCGTCGGCCAGACCGAGGCTGCGCATGCATTGTGTACAGGCATCAAGGCCGGCCAGAAGCGGCATCTGACGGTCAAGGGCGCCGGCCACTACGGCATCTTCAGCGGCCGTCGCTGGCGCGAAGTCGTCTATCCGGACGTGCGCGAGTTCATTCGCCAGCACGCTCCGGCCAAGATCAAGACGACCGCCAAAACGAAAAGCAAAAGCAAAACCAAAGCCTGAGTTCGAGGGCGCCCATACTTGGGAAATCCCTGAGAAGTCAAAAGAAGACGTCATTCCCGCGAAAGCGGGAATCCATCTTGATCCTCTTTGCGCCTGCGCAAAGAAAATGGATTCCCGCTTTCGCGGGAATGACGCCTGATACTGCTTGGCCGATTCGCTTCTGGCGGACGTTACTGCGTAGCCATCGCTAGTACTGCGCCGTCTTGACCAGGAAGTGCTTGGCAAGCTGCCCCTGCAGCTGGCCCATGCCGCGCGCCATGTGCAGGGTCAGCGCGAGCAGCGCGATCCCGATCGGCAGGGTCAGCGGCAGCGCCCATAGCGGCGGCGCAATGGCCAGGTCGTTGATGTTGATTATCCCGATGCCGATCGTGGCCTTCGTGATCGGGCTCACGGCGAGCGCCAAAGGCAAGGTAAGGCCTATGACCGCGAATACGAAGCAGATGATGCCGAGCGGCAGCTTCAGCACCATGTACAACAACGTGGACCATGTGCGCGGATCGACGAACATCGCCTTGATGCGTGCGCCGAACGGCTTCCCGCGATCGGCATACAGAGGTCGGCGCGGCATGCGCACGCCGAGCATCGACTCGATCAGTCGACCCTCGACCAGCGCAAGCGCGCGCACGGTCGAGATGAACAGGACCGCAAACGGGATGCCGAAGATCAGGACGCAGAGGCCAAGCGAGAGACTCAGCCCGGTTACCGCCCAGGTGAAGTAGAAGATTCCTGTCGCCAGCGACAGCAGCATGTAGAACAGCGACGAATACGCGAGCGGATCCGCAAATATCGCAAAAAACTTTCCGACCGGTGAGCGCCGCGGTGTCGCGGCCGGGGCCCGCAGCGCGTTCTCGACCTGGGTCTCCTTGTCGCGATAAATCTCGGCGACTTCCTCGGGCGCGCCGTAGCTCGTGGCAACATTCGCCAGCATCGTCGCCTCGTCCCACTCCGGATGTTCGGCGAGTTCCGAGCGCAGATACTCTTCGGCGTCGTACAGGGCGTCCTGGGTCATCGCGCGGTCTGCATCTTTGAGCGCCGCTTGCAACTGCTCGAGATACTCGTCGATGGTCTTCGGAGGTGTTGTCATGATATGGCTCCTTTCAATACGGAATCGACGAAGCGGCGCGTCGCGGTCCAGTTCGACGACCACTCGTCGAACACGGCGCGGCCGAGCGGCGTGATGCGGTAATAGCGCCGCGGCGGTCCGCTAATCGACGGCTCGACCTGGCTCTTGAGCAATCCGGCCGCGCTGAGATTGCGCAACACCGGATACAACGCGCTCTGCTTGCCGGTCAACGCGCCGTCGGCACTGTGTTCGAGGCGCTTG
>DASRTK010000313.1:0-3643 GCA_035655975.1 Rudaea sp. | reverse complement strand
CGGTAAGCAGGCAGCACGAAAAAGCCCGGCGCAAGCCGGGCTTTTTTTTAACGCCATGGATGGCGTGTACGCCGAAAATGCAGGAGCATTTTTCGGCGGGTGCCTTGATGGCGCAACAAGCCGAAACGAAGGAGCGGTTTTCGGCTGCTGCAAATGTGGCCGTATGCCGGAAATGCAGGAGCAATTTCCGGCCCGCAGGATGAAATCGCTTCGTGCCTACGGTTTCGGCCGTCGCTTGTGGCGCTGACCGCCGCCGGGACCGCCGCCGGGCCGCGGCTCGTTACCGATGCGATTGCCGATATCGTCGCGCGGCGGAGCACGGTCATCGAAGTGGCGCGGCTGGTGATCGCTTGGGCCGCGCTGCGGGCCGCGCTGCGGGCGACCCGCGTTGCCCCCAGGTCCGCGATTCTGCCCGCCGCCGGGCTGACGCTGGCGCGGCGGCCGGTTTTCATACGCGATCGAATTGCCGAAGCCGTCAGGTTTGATCCGTGGCTCGGCGCTGTTCGGATTTCGCGGACCACGCGGATTTCCGCCGGGTCCGCCGTGGCGCTGTCCCTGGCCGCCAGCGCCCGCGCGTGGCGGACGGAAACCGCCCGGCCGCGCGCCACCAGGACCACTGCGCGGCGGGCCGCCTGGTGCTCCGCCGCGCTTTTCGCGGCGCGGCGGGCGACCATTGAATGAGTTTGGCTCACCGGCAAGCCAGGTCGGCTGGTAGACACCAATCTGCTGCTGTGGCGCGCCGCGGTTTGGACCACGGCGGGGCGGACGCGGGCCGGCAGGACGCCCGGTTCCGGCTCCTGCGGCATGCGGCGCGTTGCGTTGGCCGCCTCCTGGGCCTGGACCCTTGCCGCGTTTCTTGCGCTTACCGCCCGGGCGGGCGAACGGCGCATCGTCGCGGATCCGATCGAATGCGCGGATCTCGCGCGCTTCATCGCCATAACCGGCGCCGGTCCAGGCCTGCTGCGTGCGCGGCGAAGGACGAAATTCGTTCGAGGGCTTGGCGCGGCGCTGGCCGATGACCGGCTGCAACGTCAAGGTCGGTTCCGGGTCGGCTGCGCCGACCAGGTTGCGCAGCGATTTTACCTGCTCGGCGTCGAGCGGTTCGCTATGCCCCTTGAGCAGTCCGCGCGGCAACTCGACGTTGCCGTAGCGGATGCGCTTGAGGCGGCTGACCATCAGGCCCTGCGATTCCCACATGCGCCGGACTTCACGATTGCGGCCTTCTGCGACGACGACGCGGAACCACGAATGGCTGTCGCCGCGGCTGATCACGGCGAGTTCGTCGAAGCGGGCAGGGCCGTCTTCGAGTTCGACGCCGCTGCGCAGGCGCTCGAGCGCCTCGTCGGTCACTTCGCCATGCACACGGCAGATGTATTCGCGATCGACTTCGGTGCTCGGGTGCATCAACGCATGCGCGAGCGCGCCGTCGGTCGTCAGCAGCAGCAGTCCGGTCGTGTTGATGTCGAGGCGGCCGACTGCGATCCAGCGCGCGCCCTTCAGGCGCGGCAGGTGTTCGAACACGGTCGGGCGGCCTTCCGGATCATCGCGTGTCGTGACGACGCCTTCGGGCTTGTTGAACACGAGGATCTGGGCGTGCTCGGCGCTGTCGTTGATCGTCACGAACAGCTTGCCGTCGAGTTCGACCCGATCGCCTGCGTGCACGCTCGAGCCGAGTTCGGCCACGATGCCGTTGACGCGGATCTCGCCGGCCTCGATGCGCTGTTCGAGCAACCGGCGCGAGCCGAGTCCGGCGTTGGCCAGTACCTTGTGCAGGCGTTCTTCGATTGCCACTGCGCCGCTTTGCGCGCGCTTCAGGGTGAGCAGGGTGCGCGGTGGCGCGTTCATGCGTTGTGCTCCGGTGTAGCGCTGTCGGCGGCAGCCGCCGCTTGGGTAACGGGATTGTCGGGGTCTTCGTTTTCCGCGGACGGACCGATGTCCGCTGGGGTGTCGCGGGCCTGCGGTTGCTCTTCGGCGTCGGCGTCTTCTTCGACGGCATCGGCCGGCGCTGCAGGCCCGAGCGTCAACTGCGCGTCGAATTCTTCGACGTCGCGAATCTCCGCCAGCGGCGGCAGCTCGTCGAGCGACTTCAGCACGAAATAGTCCAGAAAGCCCTTGGTCGTGCCGAACAGTTCGGGCTTGCCGGGGACGTCGCGATAGCCGACCACGCGAATCCACTCGCGTTCTTCGAGCGTCTTGACGATGTTGGTCGAAACGGCAACGCCGCGGATCTGCTCGATTTCGCCGCGCGTGATCGGCTGGCGATAGGCAATCAGCGCAAGCGTCTCGAGCAACGCGCGCGAGTACTTGGTCTGGCGCTCGGTCCACAGCCGGGCTACCCAGGTGTTGACGTCCTGGCGAACCTGGTAGCGGAATCCCGAAGCGACCTCCTTCAGTTCAATGCCGCGATCGGCGCATTCCTCGCCGAGTTGCTCGAGAGCGCGCGCCAGATCCTCATGGCTCGGCACTTCCGGCTCGACGAACAGCGCCGACAGCTGTGGCAGCGACAGCGGCTGGGCGGCGGCGAGCAGCGCTGCTTCGAGTATGCGTTTGAGTTGTTGTTGTTCCATAGGAGCCAGTTCTAATTCTGTTCCAAAAGTGCGGCCATGGATGGCCGCTTTTTTATCTCTGCTCTGCGATCAGGGTTCGATCGCAACAACTGCGCCGCGGTCACGGATGACCGCTTTTTGATTCTTGCGATCAGGGATCGATCGCAATAACGACGCATCGATTGCGCCCTCATCCCGTGGCCAGCGACTTGAGGTAGATCGGCGCCAGCGGTTCACTTTGCATGAGCTCGATCAGGTGTTCCTTGGCCAGTTCGAGCAGGGCCAAAAACGTCACGATGATGCCGAGGCGGCCTTCGCTGGCATTGAACAGGCGCTCGAACGGATGGAATTCGCCGTCGCCCAGCGCCTTGAGCACATCACTCATGCGGTTGCGCACGGAGAGGGCCTCGCGCTGGATCGCGTGACGCCCAGTCAGTTCGGCGCGCTTGAGCACGTCCTTGAGCGCGAGCAGCAGTTCGCGCAGCTCGACCGGCGGCGGCAGGCGGATCACATTCTTGTCGACCACGAACGCCGACGCCACCGAGAAATCGCGATCCTGGCGCGGCATTGCCTCGATCTCTTCAGCCGCTTTCTTGAACCGTTCATATTCCTGCAAGCGCCGCACGAGTTCGGCGCGCGGATCTTCTTCCAGGCCTTCCTCGAGCGGCGGCCGCGGCAGCAGCAGGCGCGACTTGATCTCAGCCAGCATAGCGGCCATGACCAGGTAATCGGCGGCCAGTTCGAGCCGCAGTTCATGCATCAGCTCGATGTATTCGACGTACTGGCGCGTGATCTCCGCGATCGGTATGTCGAGGATGTCCAGGTTCTGTCGCCGGATCAGGTACAGCAGCAGATCCAGCGGGCCTTCGAATGCCTCGAGGATGACTTCCAGGGCATCGGGCGGGATGTACAGGTCCTGCGGCATCTGCAGGACCGGCTGCCCCAGCACCAGCGCCAACGGCATTTCCTGTTGCTGCGGTTGCTCGCGCCCGTCCATGTTCGGATGGGCTGGCGGCAATGGATTTTCGGGCGCGATGGGCGCGGGATCGCTGGTCATCAAGAAGTCTGTGTGCTCGTCAGAGCTGATCGTGTTGCGG